>CAYOKN010000103.1:0-9858 GCA_964404545.1 uncultured Rhodospirillaceae bacterium
GCGGGCAGGCGGGTGCGCGGCCCTGCGGCCTCCACCACCGGCGGCGCATCCAGCTCCACCCCCACCAGCTCGGCGGCGCGGCGGTCGGCGCCCGAGGGCAGCGGCTGGGCCTTGTCCTGCATCCAGGACAGGATGTCGCCCCACACCACCTCGGCCTGCAGGTCGCGCAACAGCATGTGATAGCCCGCGCCATAGACGGCCAGGCGCTGGCGCGTCCCGGGCTGGGGCAGCGACCGCATGGCGGCGAAGGTGGGCTCGCGCGGGATGATCTCGTCCTTTTCGCCATACAGCACCAAGGCCGGGGCTTCCAGCCGGGCGGCGGCCTCAAGGGCGGCGTCCATCAGGTCGGTCATGCCGTGCACCGCATCCACCCGGGTCTCCTTGAGCACCAGGGGATCGCGGGACAGGGCGCGCAGCATCTCGATATTGTCCGAGGGCTTGATGTCCAGCCCGCTGCCGGTCAGCGTCATCCAGGGCATGGTGTGCGAGGCCAGCCACAGCAGGCTGGATTGCAGGAAGCCCATATAGTCCCGCGACCATACCGCCGGGGCCGACAGGATCACGCCGTCGGCATGGGGCTTGTCCTCGCTGGCCATGGCTACCAGGGTCACCGCGCCGCCCATGCTTTCGCCCAGCAGATAGACGGGCTTGCCCGGATGCTGCAGCATCACCAGCCGGCTGAAGGTGGACAGGTCGCGGGCCATGGCCTCGCCCCCCGCCCACAGGCCCGGATTGGGGCCGGCGCCGAAGCCGCGCTGGTCATAGGCATAGGAGGCGACGCCGTGCTGGGCCAGCCAGCGGCCGGCGGCGTCGAAGAAATTGGAATAGTCGTTCATGCCATGCAGGGCGACGACCACCGCCCGGGCCTCGCCGGGGGGCAGCCAGCGGCGCACCGGCAGGCGCAGCGCATCGGGGGTGACAAAGGCGTCTTCGGTCAGCTCTGCCATGGTCACATCGGGGCCTGGTCTTTGAACGTGGGGCGCGCAGGCGGCGGTCAGGACGGCCAAAAGGCCAGCCGCCAGCGCCGCGCGCAGGGCTTTGGACAGGGGCACTGTATCAACTTCCGTTCTGTCAGGCACGGGTGAGCTGGAGAAAGATGTCCTCCAGGTCGGTTTCCTCGGTGGTCAGGTCCAGCACCGACAGTCCCGCCGCCTGCACGGCGGCCAGGATCTGGCCGATGGGAATCTGGCTGGGCTTGTAGGAAAAGGACAGCCGCCCGCCCGGCTTCAGGTCCGGGTGATAGCCGGCCAGGGCCTCGGGCACCTGGTCCAGCGCCCGGTCCACGGTGATGGTCAGGGCCTTGGAGTCCAGCCGCCGCAGCAGCACCTCCTTGTCCTCGCAGGCCACCAGCTTGCCCTTGTTGATGATGGCGATGCGGTCGCACAGCTCCTCGGCTTCCTCGAGATAGTGCGTGGTCAGCAGCACGGTGGTGCCCTGGCGGTTCAACTGCCGCACATAGGCCCACAGCTGCTGGCGCAGCTCGATGTCCACGCCGGCGGTGGGCTCGTCCAGCACCAGCACCGGCGGGCTGTGCACCAGCGCCTTGGCCACCAGCAGGCGGCGGCGCATGCCGCCCGACAGGGTGCGGGCATAGGCATGGGCCTTGTCGGCCAGGCCCAGGGCTTCCAGGATCTCGTCGCTGCGCCGCTCCCGGGCCGGCACGCCATACATGCCGGCCTGCACCTCCAACAGCTCACGCGGGGTGAAGAAGGGGTCCAGGTTCAGCTCCTGGGGCACCACGCCGATGGAGGCGCGGGCCTGGCGCGGATGGCGGTCGATGTCCGCCCCCCAGATGCTGGCGGCGCCGGCGCTCTTGTTGGCCAGGCCGGCCAGGATATTGATGAGCGTGCTCTTGCCCGCGCCATTGGGGCCCAGCAGGGCAAAAAAGCTGCCGCGCGGGATGGCCAGGGTCACATCGTCCAGGGCCCGCTTGGGCGGCTGGCCGCCGCGTGCCGGATAGGTCTTGCACAGACCCTGCACATCGACCGCGTTCTGGGGCAGGTTCTCAAGGCTCATGAAGGGGGCAAACCATAGTCCGAAGGTCAGGCCGGGCCCAGGATTGAGTTGATCCCGACCGGGCAATGGGTATCATCCGCCCACTCCCAGGGTCAACGCTGGGGCCCGCGCGCTGAAGGATATAGAGGACGTCCCATGAAGGTCGAAGAAACCATCACCGTCACCACCCGCACCGTGGCCTGCGACGGCGGCGTGGGTCCGCTTGGCCATCCCATGGTCTATCTGACCTTCAAGCCGGGCGAGAGCGAGATCGTCTGCCCCTATTGCAGCCGTCACTTCCTGCTGGACGCCAACGCCAAGGACGACCACGGCCACTAAGGGCCGTGGGGATCGGGCGGTGAGCTTCAAGCACCTTTATCTGGTCGACGGGTCGGGATTCATTTTCCGGGCCTTTCATGCCCTGCCCATGATGACCCGGGCGGACGGCGTTCCGGTGAATGCCGTCTATGGCTTCACCAACATGCTGGCCAAGCTGATCTCGGAAACGGACGCGGACGCCATTGCGGTGATCTTTGATGCCGGCCGGATCAGCTTCCGCCAGGACATCTATCCCGACTACAAGGCGCACCGGCCCGACCCGCCCGAGGAGCTGGTGCCCCAATTCGGCCTGATCCGCGAGGCCACCCGTGCCTTCAACCTGCCCTGCGTCGAGCAGAAGGGGTTCGAGGCCGACGACCTGATCGCCACCTATGCCACCCAGGCGGCCGCCGCCGGCACCCAGGTCACCATCGTGTCCTCGGACAAGGACCTGATGCAGTTGGTGGGCGACGGCGTGTCCATGCTGGACCCCTTGAAGAACCGGGTCATCGGCCCGGCCGAGGTGCGCGACAAGTTCTTCGTGGACCCCGACCGGGTGATCGACGTGCAGGCCCTGGCCGGCGACCCCACCGACAATGTGCCCGGCGTGCCCGGCATCGGCATCAAGACCGCCGCCCAGCTGATCGCCGATTTCGGCAGCCTGGAGGCGCTGCTGGAACAGGCCGGCACCATCAAGCAGCCCAAGCGGCGCGAGACCTTGCTGGCCAATGCCGAGGCGGCCCGCATCTCCAAGCAGCTGGTCACCCTGCGCCGCGACGTGCCGGTGGAGGACGGGTTGGAGGCCTTTGGCCTGCGCACGCCCGACCACCAGATGTTGCTGGACTTCCTGATGCAGCAGGGCTTCAAGAGCATCGCCCAGCGGCTGGAAGGCGGCATCGTCAAGCGCCAGAGCAGCGCCCGCCCGGCGGCCCAATCCGGCGCCACCCAATCCGGTGCCGCCCCCGCCGGCATCGCCATTCCCAAGCCCGAAGCGCCGCCGGCCGAGCTTCGTTACGAGCTGGTAACGACCATTCAGGCGTTGGAGGCCTGGATCGCCCGCGCCCGCGCCGCCGGCACCGTGGCGGTGGACACCGAGACCACCGGCCTCGACGCCCTGGGCTGCGACCTGGTGGGCGTGTCCCTGGCCACCGCCCCCGGACAGGCCTGCTACATCCCCGTGCGCCATAGCCCGCCCCAGGCCCAGGGGTCGCTGCTGCTGGCCGGCGAGCCCGGTGATGGCGCGGCCCCGGTGACCCTGATCCCGCGCGACGAGACCCTGGCGCGGCTCAAGCCGCTGCTGGAAGACCCGTCGGTGCTGAAGGTGGCGCACAATGTGAAATATGACCTGCAGGTGCTGGCTCGCTGCGGCATCGACCTGCAGGGCGTGGACGACACCATGCTGCTGTCCTATGTGCTGGAGGGCGGCGCCCACGGCCATGGCCTGGACGAGCTGTGCAAGCTGCATTTCGACCACACCACCATCAGCTTTTCCGAGGTCTGCGGCACCGGCAAGGCTCAGGTGACCTTCGACCGGGTGCCGCTGGACCGCGCCCTGGACTATGCCGCCGAGGATGCCGACTTCGCCCTGCGCCTGCACCGCTATCTGCGGGCCCGGCTGCTGGCCGAGCATGGGGTGGCGGTGTACGAGACCCTGGAACGCCCCCTGGTGCCGGTGCTGGCGTCCATGGAGCAGGCCGGCATCCGGGTGGATGCCGCCGAGTTGCAGGCCCTGTCTGACGATTTCGCCCGCCGCCTGGCCGATCTGGAGCAGCAGATCCACGCCCTGGCCGGCGGCCCCTTCACCATCGGCAGCCCCAAGCAGCTGGGCGAGGTGCTGTTCGACCGCTTGGGCCTGCCCGGCGGCAAGAAAAGCGCCAAGTCCGGCGCCTATTCCACCGGCGCCGACATCCTGGAGGCCCTGGCCGCCCAGGGGCATGAGCTGCCGGCCCGGGTGCTGGACTGGCGCCAGCTGGCCAAACTGAAAAGCACCTATACCGACGCGCTGCTGGGCCAGCTGCGGCAGGGGCGGGTGCATACCTGCTTCCAGCAGGCGGTGGCCAATACGGGCCGCCTGTCCTCCAGCGACCCCAATCTGCAGAACATCCCGATCCGCACCGAGGAAGGCAAGAAGATCCGCCGCGCCTTCGTGGCCGATCCGGGCCATGTGCTCCTGAGCGCGGACTATTCCCAGATCGAGCTGCGGCTGGTGGCGCATGTGGCCGACATCGCCGGGTTGAAGGAGGCCTTCGCCTCGGGCCAGGACATCCACGCCATCACCGCCTCGCAGGTGTTCGGGGTGCCGCTGGACCAGATGGACCCCGATACCCGCCGGCGCGCCAAGGCCATCAATTTCGGCATCATCTACGGCATCTCGCCCTTTGGCCTGGCGCAGCAGCTGGGCATCGAGCCGGGCGAGGCCAAGGGTTACATCGACGCCTATTTCGCCCGCTTTCCGGAAATCCGCCAATACATGGAGGACGCCAAGGAGGCGGCGCGCCGCGACGGCTTCGTCACCACGCTGTTCGGGCGCCGGATCTTCACCCCCGGTATCAACGACAAGAATGGCAATATCCGCCAGTTCGCCGAGCGAGCCGCCATCAACGCCCCCATCCAAGGCGGGGCCGCCGACATCATCAAGCGCGCCATGATCCGCCTGCCTCAGGCCCTGGCCGAGGCCGGCCTCTCGGCCCGCATGCTGCTGCAGGTGCATGACGAACTGGTGTTCGAGGTGCCCCAGGCGGAAGCCCAGGCCACCGCCGCCCTGGTCAAGCGGGTGATGGAGGGCGCCGCCAGCCTGTCGGTGCCGCTGGTGGTGGACACTGGTTCTGGCAAGAACTGGGGCGAGGCGCATTGACCTGACGGAGCGCGGGCGCCCCCGCCCGCATGGTTGGGCGGGCGAGGGCGCCCGCGCTCCACTCCCATTGGCGGCCTGCCCCGCACTTTTCACGCCGTCCGGTGTTCTCACTTCCGAATGACCGGGAGACTTCATGCTCGCAGACCCCAAAGCCTTCCTCGCCTCCCTGTACGGCGCCGCCGTGGATGCCGTGTCGGCCGAGACCCGGCTGCCAGCCTTCCTGCCCAAGCGGCCGGCCGGGCGGCTGCTGGTGGTGGGGGCGGGCAAGGGGGCCGCGGCCATGGCCAAGGCGGTGGAAAGCCATTATGACGGGCCGCTGCAAGGGCTGGTGGTCACCCGCTATGGCCACGGCCTGCCCACCGACCGTATCGAGGTGATCGAGGCCGCCCATCCGGTGCCCGACATTGCCGGCCAGCGGGCGGCCTGGCGCATCATGGATGCTGTGCGCGAGCTGACCGTCAATGACCTGCTGCTGTGCCTGATCTCGGGCGGCGGCTCGTCCCTGCTGGCCCTGCCCTGCCCCGACGTCACCCTGGACGACAAGCGGGCGGTGACCCAGGAACTGTTGGCGAGCGGCGCCTCGATCCATGAAATCAACTGCGTGCGCAAGCATCTGTCGGCCATCAAGGGCGGGCGGCTGGCCGCTGCCTCGGCGGCGCCGGTGCTGACCCTGGCGGTGTCCGACGTGCCCGGCGACGATCCCAGCGTCATCGCCTCGGGCCCCACGGTGGCCGACCCCACCACCCTGGCCGAGGCCCGGGCGGTGCTGCGGTCCTATGGCGTGCATCCGCCCGAGCGGGTGCTGCGCGCCCTGCAGGACCCCGCCAACGAGACGCCCAAGCCGGGCGACCTGGAACATTCCGAGTTCCACATCATCGCCAAGCCGGCGGACGCCCTGACCGCCGCCGCCCAAGCGGCGTGGCAGGCGGGGGTGAAGCCGGTAATCCTGGGGGACGCCATCGAAGGCGAGGCGCGCGAGGTGGCGCTACAGCACGCCGCCCTGGTCAAGCGGCTGCAGGACCGCCCCGCCGTCATTCTGTCCGGAGGCGAAACCACCGTGACCGTGCGCGGCGACGGACACGGCGGGCGGAACCAGGAATATCTGCTGGCGCTGGGCCTGCGCCTGGACGGCCAGGCTGGAACCTATGCCCTGGCCTGCGACACCGACGGCATTGACGGCACCGACGAGGCCGCCGGCGCGCTCTGGACCCCCGACAGCCTGGCCCGCGCCCGCAGCCTGGGCCTGGATGCCCAGGCCATGCTGGACGACAACGACGCCCACGGCTTCTTTCAGAAGCTCGACGACCTGGTGGTCACCGGCCCGACCCGGACCAATGTGAACGACTTCCGGGCGATCCTGGTGGTTTAGGTTCGGCGGCTCCCGACAAACCGGTCAGCCCACCGCCTCCAGGTTTTCCAGCGGCTGCAAGTCCAGCTTGCGGCCTTCGCGGAACAGCTTTTCCATGTCCTCGCCCGACAGCGGCCGGCTGAAGAAATAGCCTTGCATGGTGTCGCAGCGTAGGGACCGCAGGAAATCCAGATGGCCCATTTCCTCGACGCCCTCGGCCACCACCTTGAGGCGCAGGGCGTGGGCCATGGCGACGATGGCCGAGCAGATGGCGGCGTCATTGGCGTCGGTGGTGACGTCCATGACGAAGCTGCGGTCGATCTTCAGCTTCTGGATCGGGAAGCGTTTCAGCACCGACAGCGAGGAATAGCCGGTGCCGAAATCGTCGATGGAGCAGGAGATGCCCATCTCGTTCAGGGTGCGCACCACCGAAATGGCCGCCTCGGGGTCGCGCATGGCGCTGGATTCGGTCAGCTCCAATTCCAGCAGATGCGGGTCCAGGCCGGATTCCTCCAGCACCATCTCCAGGGTCTGGATCAGGCGGCGCGGCTGCTGGAACTGGCGGCCCGACAGGTTCACCGCCACCGGCACCGACGCCAGACCGGCGCGGCACCAGGCCTGGTTCTGCAGGCAGGAGCGGCGCAGCATCTGTTCAAAGATGGCGTCGATCAGGCCGAATTCTTCCGCCACCGGAATGAACTCGCCCGGCGGCACCATGCCATCGGGGCTGATCCAGCGCACCAGCGCCTCCATGCCCACCACTTGGCCATGGCCCAGGTCCACCTGGGGCTGGAAGAAGGGTACGAATTCCTCGTTCTCGAGGGCTCGGCGCAGGCGGTGCGACAGGCTCAGCTGTTTCTGCGCCTGGTCGTTCATGGCGCGGGTGAATTCCTGCAACGTGCCCGGGCCCTGGTCCTTGGCCCGCATCAGCGCGGCGTCGGCGTTCCGGATCAGGGTCTCGACATCGTCCCCGTCGCGGGGGAACAAGGAATAGCCCACGCAGGCGGTCAGGTCGAAATCCTCGTCGCCCACGGTCAAGGGCTCGGCCATGGTCAGCAGGACCTGCTCGATGGTGACCTTGATCTCTTCCTGCCGGGTCACGCCGGTGAGCATCACCAGGAAGCGGTCGCCCGAGGCGCGGGCGATGGTGTCGCCGTCATTGAGGCAACCCTTCAGTCGCTGCGATACCGCCGCCAGCACCTGGTCGCCGATGTCATGGCCCAGGGTGGTGTTGATGATCGAGAAGCGGTCCACGCCCAGGGACAGGATGGCGATGATGCCGTCCGAGAACTGGGCCACCGGCTTGGCGGCGCGGAAGCGTTCGGCGAACAGTTCGCGGTTGGGCAGGCGGGTCAGGCGGTCGTAATAGGCCTGGAAGCGCAGTTCCTCCTCGGCCCTCTTGCGGTCGGTGACGTCCAGCGAGACGCCTTCCCACGAAATATCGCCGTTTTCCAGCTGGCGCGGGCGGGACTGGCCGCGCAGCCAGCGTTCGCTGCCATCCTTGAGGATGATGCGGACTTCCTCGTCCAGCGGCTCGAGGGTGCGGGCCGAGCGGCGCAGCGCCGCCATGAAGCGCACCGGCTCCTCGGGGGCCAGCACTTCGAGGAACAGCGAACCGTCGGCCATCAGGTCGGCCGGGTCCAGTCCCAGCACGTCGCGGCTTCCCTCGGACACATAGGGATAGTCCAGCCGGCCGTCGGGCTTCAGCACGCGCTGGAACACCAAGCCGGGCAGGTTGCTGGCGATATTGCGCAGCCGGGTCTCGGATTCGCGCAGCGCCGCTTCGGTGCGCTTGCGCAGGGTGATGTCGCGGCTGATGCCGATGAAGGTGCGCTTGCCTTCGTGCCGCACCTCCGAGGTGGCCAGCTCCAGCGGGAACATGGTGCCGTCCTTGCGCAGACCCACCAGCTCGCGCGGGCCGCGGCCGATGATGCCGCCCTCGCCGGTCTGGACGTAATGGGTCACGAACTGGGCGTGCTTGGAGCGATAGGGCTCGGGCATCAGGATGCCCACGGGCTGGCCCACCAGCTCGCCGGCGGCATAGCCGAAGATGTGCTCGGCCGCCGCATTGGCCGACAGGATGGTGCCGTCGTCGTCCATGGTGACGATGCAGTCGGCGGCATGATCCATGATCATCTGCAGCCGCAGCTCGGCCATCTTGCGGTCGGTGACGTCGATCAGCACGCCGTCCCAGATCACCTCGCCCTCGGGCAGGGCATGGGGGCGGGACGAGCCGCGCAGCCAGCGCATCTCGCCGCTGCGGGTGATGGCGCGGAATTCCTCGAAGGCCGGTTCCATGCGGGCGGCGCTCTCGCGCACGGCCTTCAGATGGTCCGAACGGTCGGCCCAATGCACCACTTCGAGGCAACCCTCGGCATTGGTGCGCATTTCTTCGGGGGCATAACCCAGCACGTCGCGGGTGGCGTTGGTGAAGAAGGGATAGAACAGACTGCCGTCGGGATAGAGCACGCGCTGGAACACGATGCCGGGCAGGTTGGCGCTGATGGAGGCCAGGCGCTCCTCTATCTGCTGCAGGGCGTCCTCGGTGTCGCGCCGGGCCGAGCTGTCGCGCAGCAGCAAGAGGCGCAGGCCCTCGGGCTCCACCAGCGAGACCGAAACGTCCAGGGTGACGCCATTGCCGGCCTCGGTGCGGCAGAACAGGGTGGCCGCGCCGTCAGTCAGGTCGGCCAGGGCGGGCGACAGGTCGGCCAGGGCGGCCGGGTGGCCCAGCAGGGCGCGGGCCGCCGCATTGGCGAACAGCACATGACCGGCGCGATCCGCCACCAGGACCGGATCAACCGCCCCCGCCACTAGCGAATACCAAGGCAGCCGCGCGGCGTCCGAGCCGCCGCAACTCCCCTGTTCCGCGCCCACCTTGTGCTTGCCGTCGGGCACCGGGCCTGTCTCTCCCACCAAGAACCGCCGCCCTTTTGCGGCCGGCGCGTTGGCCGGCCCCCCCAAGGGCCGACGCCAGCATGATACACGGCTCCCCCGGAGGGGGAAACCCGCAAGCCGTTACAGATCCAGCCGGCGCCGGAAATCGGCGATGGTGCGGTCCAGGCCCTCCTCCAGCGGCACCTTGGGCTCCCAGCCCAGATGCTGCTTGGCCTTTTCGATGTTCGGCTTGCGCTGCATGGGGTCGTCCTGGGGCAGCGGCTCGAACACGATCTTGGACTTGGAGCCCACCTTGCGAATGGTCATTTCGGCCAGTTGCAGGATGGTGAATTCACCGGGGTTGCCCAGATTGATGGGGCCGGTGACCTCATCCGGCTGGGCCATCAGGCGGACGAAGGCCTCGATCAGGTCGTCCACATAGCAGAAGCTGCGGGTCTGCTGGCCGTCG
>CAYOKN010000104.1:0-9798 GCA_964404545.1 uncultured Rhodospirillaceae bacterium
CGGCAGGAGCCGGCGGCTCGTCGGCGCGGGGCGGCAGGTCCTCGACCACCGGCTTGCTCATGGGGCGGGCCGGCGGCTGCACCGGCGGCGCCACAGGCTGCTCGGGCGGCGGCAGCAGGCGCTCGACGGTCTGTTCCGCCTCGTTGGGGCCCAGGCGGTCATAGACCAGCTTGTCCTGGTTCGGCACGGCCATGCCGCCGCGCTCGTCGGGACGGGTGCGCAAGGGGCGCTCGTCGGCCTTGATCACCGGCAGGGCACCGGCCTGGGTGTGGGCCTGCTCCTCGCCAAAGAACAGGGCGCGGGCGGTCAGGCCGGCGGCCACCACGGCGGTCAGGCCCAGCACCACGGTCATCATCATGCGGCGGCGGGCCTGCTGCTTGGCCTGACGGCTATCGGCATCGGCATCGAACCGCTCGGGAATGATGTCCAGGATTTCCTGGTCGATGCGGCGCTCGAGGCGCAGATCGTCGTCGAAATCGTCGCGGCGAGGCATGGTCAGCGCATTTCCTTCTTCGGCTCGACGCCCAGCACCTGCAGGCCGGACGCAATCACGGTGGCCATGCCCATCACCAGCGCCATGCGCGCCCGCGACGTGGCCTGGTCCTCGGGCAGCAGGAACCGCAGGGCGGCGTTGCTGTTGCCCTTGTTCCACAGGGCATGGAACTGCGAGGCAAGATCATACAGGAAAAAGGCGACACGATGGGGCTCGTGGGCCTCGGCCGCACCCTCGACCACGCGCGGCCACGAGGCCATCTGGCGGATCAGGGCGATCTCGTCGGCATCGGTCAGACAGGAAATGTCGGCCCCGGCCAGCGCCTCGGCCTCCCACGAGCCGCCGAACAGCTCCTCGGCATGGCGCTTCACCGAATGGGCGCGGGCATGGGCGTACTGCACATAGAAAACCGGATTGTCCTTGGACTGCTCCAGCACCTTGGCCAGGTCGAAATCCAGCTGGGCGTCGTTCTTGCGGGTCAGCATGATGAAGCGGACCACGCCGGCGCCCACCTCGTCCACCACATCGCGCAGGGTGACAAAGGTTCCGGCGCGCTTGGACATCTTCACCGGCTCGCCGTTCTTCAACAGCGACACCATCTGGCACAGCTTCACATCCAAATCGGCCTGGCGGTCCGAGATGGCCTTCACCGCCGCCTGCATGCGCTTGACATAACCGCCATGGTCGGCGCCCAGCACGTCGATCATCTGGGTGAAGCCGCGGCGGTACTTGTCCAGGTGATAGGCGATGTCGCTGGCGAAATAGGTCCAGGAGCCATCCGACTTTTTCAGCGGCCGGTCCACGTCGTCGCCGAACTCCGAGGACTTGAACAGGGTCTGCGGACGCGGCTCCCACTCGTCGGGCGCCTTGCCCTTGGGCGGCTCCAGCACGCCCACATAAACCAGGCCCTTATCCTCCAGATGCTTCAGCGCCGCCTCGACCGCACCGGCCTCCACCAGCTCGCGCTCGGACGAGAAGCGGTCATGGTGCACGCCCAGGGCCAACAGGTCGCCCTTGATCAGCTCCATCATGGCCTTGATCGAGAAGGCCCGGACCTCGGGCATCCAGTCCTCTTCGGCGTCTTCCAGCAGGGTGTCGCCATAGATCTTGGCCAGGGCCAGGCCCACCGGCTTCAGATAGTCACCGGGATAGAGGCCCTCGGGAATGTCGCCGATCTCCTCGCCCAGCGCCTCGCGGTAGCGCAGATATGCCGAGCGGGCCAGGACATCCACCTGGGCGCCGGCATCGTTGATGTAATATTCCTTGGTGACGGCAAAGCCGGCCTTGGCCAGCAGGGCCGCCAGCGCGTCACCCACCACGGCGCCCCGGCAATGGCCCACATGCATGGGGCCGGTGGGGTTGGCCGAGACATATTCCACATTCACCGCCACGCCCTGGCCCACGGTGGAATCGCCATAGCTGGTGCCGGCGCGCAGCACGTCCTGCAGGCGCTCGCGCCAATAGCCGTCATCCAGGCGCAGATTGATGAAGCCGGGGCCGGCCACCTCCACATTGGCCACATGGGCCACGCCGCGCAGCTCGGCGGCAACCAGTTCGGCCAGGTCGCGCGGCTTCAGGCCGGCGGGCTTGGACAGCACCATGGCCACGTTGGTGGAGATGTCGCCATGGGCGGACTCACGCGGGGGCTCGGTGGTCACCTTGGCGGTGTCCAGCCCTGCGGGGACCTTGCCGGCAGCGGCCAGACGCTCGACCGCGGCGATGATGTCTTCTCGGAAGCTTTTGAAAATGTTCATGGTTTTTCTTGCATGTCAAACAAACGGCGATGCTCTTCGAGCGCGAAACGGTCGGTCATGCCTGCGATGTAATCGGCCACGCGGCGGGCGGTGCGGACCCCGCCCCGGCCATCGCAGCCCTGGGCCCATTCGGGCGGCAAGCATTCCGGTTCATTGTGCAACAGACGGAACAGGTCCTTGACCACGCGGCGCGCCTTGCTGGTCATGCGATTGACCATGTAATGGCGGTACATATGCTTGAACAGGAAGGCCTTCAGGGCCGCGTCATGGTCGCGCATGCGCTCGGAAAAGGCCACCAGCGGCCGGCCCAGGGCGCGCACCGCCTCGGGGCTGTCGGGCTTGTGCTGGGCCACCCGACGGCGGGTTTCCTCGATCAGGTCCACCACCATGGCGCCGATCAGGCCGCGCACCGCCTCGTGGATCCACAAGGACTGGTCGGCCTGGGGATAGCGAGCCTTCACCTCGGCGAACATGGGGCCCACCAGGGGCACCTCGGCCAGGTCATCGATGGTGAACAGGCCGGCGCGCAGGCCGTCGTCGATGTCGTGGTTGTTATAGGCGATGTCGTCGGACAGCGCCGCCACCTGAGCCTCGGCCGAGGCGAAGGTGAACAGTTCCAGGTCGTGGCGCTCGTCATATTCGGCGATGGCGCCGGGCAGCGGCTTGGTGTGAGTCGGGCCGCGCAGGGGGCCGTTGTGCTTGACCAGCCCCTCCAGCGTCTCCCAGGTCAGGTTCAGGCCGTCGAAGTCCACATACCGCTGTTCCAGCTTGGTGACCACGCGCAGGGACTGGGCATTGTGGTCAAAGCCGCCCCACTCGGCCAGGCACTCCTGCAGCGCATCCTCGCCGGCATGGCCGAAAGGGGTGTGGCCCAGGTCATGGGCCAGGGCCAGCGCCTCGGTCAGATCCTCGTCCAGCCCCAGCACCCGGGCGATGGAGCGCGAGATCTGGCTCACCTCCATGCTGTGGGTCAGCCGGGTGCGGAAATTATCGCCCTCGTGATAGACGAACACCTGGGTCTTGTATTGCAGACGGCGAAAGGCGGCGGAATGGATGATGCGGTCGCGGTCGCGCTGGAAGCAGGACCGGGTCTGGCTCTCGGGCTCGACATGCAGGCGCCCCCGGCTGTTCTCGGGCCGGCAGGCATAGGGGGCCAGGGTGACGCGCTCACTCATGGCGGGGACACTACCCCCGCCGCCTGCCGGAGGCAATGGCTGGGGCGCACCCCTTTGACAAAAGAACTTGCGAGCCTAAATAGCAGCAGGGTTATCCTGTGGGACGGCCCCCTTTTCCTTTTCGACCGGAGACCTTGATGACCGCCGTTGCCGCCCAGGACGAGATCCAGCTGACCGAGAACGCCGCCAAGCGCGTGCAGGCCCTGATGCAGAAGGAAGGCAATCCGAACCTGAAGCTGCGGGTGCAGGTCTCGGGCGGCGGATGCTCGGGCTTCCAGTACGGCTTCACCCTGGACGAGGCTCAAGCCCCCGAGGACCGCGCCTTCACCGCCCATGGCGTCACCTTGCTGGTGGACGAGACCTCGCTGGACCTGCTGAAAGGCTCGGTGGTGGACTTCGTCACCGATCTGGTGGGTTCCAGCTTCCAGATCAAGAACCCCAACGCCAGCTCCACCTGCGGCTGCGGCAGCTCCTTCTCGGTCTGAGGACACTCCGTTCCTTCAAGTCGGGGCCAGCGCCTCACCAGCGCGGGCAACGGGCATTGGTGCGGCGGTAGCTTTCCTCGGTGTCGATGGCGGCGTTGCTGCGCTTCTGCTCGCGCTCCAGGGAAGCCAGGGTGGGCTGGATGGCGTCCTTCAGCGCGTCCATGGCCTCCTCCCGGCTGGCATATTGGCTCTGCCGGCTGACCTGCTGGTGAATGGCCCGCTCCAGCTCCTGCCGGAACCGCGGCAGGAGCTTGAGATTCAGGCTCACATGCTCGTTTTCGTGGTCGCGGATGACCCGGTAGTTGCAGCTGTCCTTGGGATAGTCCGAGGCGATATAGACCCGCATATGATCGAAGGACAGCTTGGCCTTCACCTTCGAGATCCAGAAACAGCGGCTGGCGCCCCGACGCATCTCATAGCCTTCCAGGCTGACCGAATAGCGCAAGGCCGCCTGGGTCAGCCCCACCGGCCGCCCCAGCCCGGCCGAGCCCAGGCCCTGGGCCGCCAACCGGGCGATGGCCTGCTGGTCCAAATCGTGGCTGTAGTCGGTGGCGGGCGCGGAACTGTCCACCTGCACGATGATTTCCTTCAACTCGCGCGGCGTGGGGCAGCTTTCCGCGCGGGCAGCCGCGCTCCAGCCGGCCGCCAGGGCGGCAACCGCGATGATCAGGGCAACCGGGCGCGCCATGGAACCTCCTGCAGCCGACCCGCCCAGCTTATCCGAGCCAGAGCCCCCGCCTCAAGCCGCGCGGCGTTGACCCCCCTCCCCCGCAGGGATAGGCTGCGCCATCTTTTTGGGGTGGGAGGCTCGCCATGGATATCCGCTTCCGGCTGATGGGGGGGCAGCTGCTTCTCCTGGTGCTGTTCATCGGGTTCGTGGCCACGGTGGTGAACGGGCTGGTGAGCGACATGCTGACCACCCTGGAGCGCCAGGCCGCCATCGAGGACATGAACCGCGCGCTTTATGCCTTCGAGCGCGAGGAAGAGGCGATCCGCCGAATGGGCCGCGACTACGGGTCGTGGGACGATGCCTATGCCTTCATGGACAGCCGCGATCCCGAATTCCTGGACGCCAATTTCTCGGACCCCATGTTCACCGAGAACGCCATCGACGTGGCCTATATCTTCGACGCCGAGGGGCGCAGCGTCTGGGGCAAGGTCCTGGAACCCAAGAACCGCCGCGCCATCTCACTCACCGATTTGACCTTCCCCAAGGACGAATTGCAGATGCTGCTGGACCAGAAGGACCCGCAGCAGGGCGCCTCTGGCCTTTATATGACCAGCCGTGGCCCGCTGGTGCTGGCCGCCGTGCCGGTGACCACCAGCCATTACGAGGGGCCGGTGCGCGGCACTGTGCTGATGGGCCGGTTCCTGACCGAGCAGATGGTGACCGAAGTGGCCCAGCGGACCCGGGTGTCCATGGCGCTGCACGCGCTGGACAGGCCCGCCGATGCCGAGGAAGCCGCCGCCGTGGCTCGGCTGGCCAAGGGCGACCGGATGGTGGTGCTGCAGTCGGGCAGCGGCGCCGTACGGGTTTATGCGCCCCTGCGCGACGCCAAGGGCCGCTCGGTGCTGCTGCTGCGCACCGAAACGCCGCGCGTGCTGTTGGCGGCCGGCGCCATCAGCGGCCGCCTGGCCACCTCGACGGTGATGATGGCGGGTGCCCTGATGCTCTTCTTGTTCAGTTTCCAGATCAACCGCATGATCCTCCGCCCGCTGCGCCAGGCCCGTGAACGGATTCACGCCGCCGCCGAGGCCGGCGACATGGAGCATGCCCGCGACGCCCTGCGCGCCATCGACCGACTACTGGGACAGAAGACCAACAAATGAGCCTGCGCATCGCCACCTGGAACGTCAATTCGGCCAAGGCCCGCCTGCCCAACATCCTGGACTGGATCGACGCGGTCGCGCCCGATGTGCTGCTGCTGCAGGAAATCAAATGCGTGGACGGCGACTTCCCGCGCCTGGAGTTCGAGGCCAAGGGCTACAAGGTGGCCACCCACGGCCAGAAGACCTACAACGGCGTGGCGGTGCTGTCGCGCCGCCCGATCCTTGAGGAAAAGCGCGGCCTGCCGGGCAATCCCGAGACGGGCGAGGCACGCTATCTCGAATGTTTGCTGGAGGGCGGCGTAAGGGTGGCCAGCCTGTATGTCCCCCAGGGCCAGTCGCCCGACAGCGACCGATTCCCTTTCAAGCTAGGGGTGCTGGACGCGGTGATCGGCCAGGGCCGGGACATGGTGCTGGCGGACGAGGCGGTGGTGCTGGGCGCCGACTGGAATGTCTGCCCGGAACCCGACGACGTGCACGATCCGGTCCGCTGGGATGGCCATGTGCATTTCCATCCCCTGGAACGCCAGCGCATCCGTACCCTGCTGAACCAAGGCTGGACCGACGGCTTCCGCGCCCTGCATCCCGGGCCGGGCCATTATTCCTGGTGGGATTACCGCGCCGGCGGCTGGCAGCGGGACGAAGGGCTGCGTATCGACTATCTGCTGCTGAACCCCCGCGCCGCCGATCGTCTGTTGGCCAGCGGCATCGACCGCGGACCGCGCGGCAAGGAAAAGGCGTCGGACCACACTCCCGTCTGGGTAGATCTGGATATTTAATCAGTCATTGCGCCACGAAGGCACGAAGGGATCACATCCCCTCTTCGTGCCCCTTTTCTCCTTAAGCGTCCTCGATCCGTCCCACCATCAACGACTCCACCACATGGGTGGAGACGAAGGGATAGTCGAAATAATCCAGCCCGCGCCGGGCCAGCCACGTCAGCACCGGCATGGGCAGCGGATAATCCAGCACATTGACGCACCAGCCATTGTCGATCGCCCAGCGGAAGCCGTCATGCGGGTCGGCAATGTGGATGCGCGCCTCCAGCCGCTGGCGGTCCACCAGATGCAGGTCGTGGGCGGCCAGGCGGCGCCGGATATGAGCAAGATCATTGGGGGTGTGGGTGCGCGACAGGCCGCGCCGCACCACCCCCGCCAGGGCGCGCCGCACCGGGTCGCGGCTGGCCTCGAAGCGGTCCACCTGGGTCAGCATGGCGGCGGCGCTTTCGTTGGTGCTGGTCACCAGCGAGATCAGCCCGCCCGGCGCCAGCAGCCGCCGCGCCTGGGCCAGCACCGTATCCAGGGTCACATAGGCCAGGATGAAATGGGCGATCACAAGATCATAGCCCGCCGGCTCGGTATGGCGGTCCACCCGGTCCACGGTGGCCCGGATGGGGGTCAACGGCACCTGCGCCGCGGCCAGGTCCAGCATGCTTTGGGCAATGTCCACGCCGGTGAGCCGACAGCCATCCCGAACAGTGTAAAGGGCACGCAAGAACGCCCCATCCCCCACCCCCAGGTCAATCACCCGGATGGGCGCCGGGCGGCTATCCAGCAGGCGCACCGCCTGTTCGATGGCGACCATGTTCTTGGTGCGGATAATGTCGTTGTCGGAGTCATAGCCCCGGCTGACATACTCATGGATATGGCGCGTCATGCCCCCGCCTGCCCCAGCCTGCTGGTCCCCGCTGAACGTGGGGGCACGGGATAAGCGCCGCCAGTCGTCTGAAAGTCAGCGTCCTTTGGAGATAGGCGCCCCGGTGCCCGCCCGCAGCACCGCATGGGCGGCCCGCAGCAGTTCCAGCGCGTCACCCCAGCCGCCCGGGGTGATGGCGGCATGGTCGATGCTGGCCGGCAGATAGAGTTCCGCCGAGGGCACCGCCTGGGCGAGGGCCATGCTCTGTTCTGGGGGGATGATGGCGTCACGGGCGCCATGCACCAGGATCAGGTGGGCGGTCAGCCGGGACAAGTCGCGGCGGGACAGGTCCAGCCCCTCGATGTCGCGGCGCAAGGGCTCGGGCAGCGCCGCCACCAGTTCCGGCACCCGCTCGGGGTCCTGATTCTCCAGCAGGGCCCAGACCGCCCTGCCCTCGCCCCGCAGATTCTGCACGAATTCGTCCACCGGCGCCTGGGGCTGGGTCAAGCGGCGTTCGACGATGGAGGCCAGCATGGCCTGGTCCCAGGGATCGGACAGGCGGGCCAGATTGCCGGCCACGAACACCCATTTGCCATAATGGTTGGGCTCGCGCCGCTCCCAGCCCTGGGGAGTGCGCACGCCGCCGGTGGTGATGTAGGTGACCGCCGCCAGGGCATCGTAATAGCCGCCCACGGCCCCCAGCCAGGCGATGGAGCGTTCCTGCAGCGCCGCCAGCACCGCCGGCCCCGAGGCAAAGGAGATGGCCACCACGCCCACCGGCGCGCCGGTCAGATTGGCCGCCAGCCGGGCAGCGCCCAGCACCGGACGCACCATCTCGGGCCCGATCCGCAGGGTGGCCAGTTCATCGATCTGTGGCACGAAGACATCAAAACCGGCGCGGGCCAGCGCCTCGGCAAAGGCCACCAGGCGCGGATCGTCCTTGCCGGCGGGCGAAGCGCCCGGCACCAGGACCACGCCCGACAGCCGGGGCGCGCCCGCCTGGTAGCGGTCCACCGGCCAGATGCGTCCCTGGCCGGTCCATTCCACCATCCCGCGCTGTACCGGCGGGCTCAGTTGCCGGGACAACCCGCCCCCGGGGCCTGCGGCCACGTCCTGCACCAACAGGGCGGCGGCCAGCCATCCGCTGCTCCAGGCCCAGGCCAGCCCGGCCAGCAGCAGCGCCAGCAGGCCCAGGGCCGAAAGGATCAGCGGCCGGACGCGCATGGCCTGGTCATGCGGTCATCAGGCCGGCGATGGACAGCAGGAGGTCGCGGGCCGACATGGGCTTCTTCAGGAAGGCGTTGACCCCGGCGGCCAGGGCCTGGGTCTCCAGGTCCGGATTGTCCTGGCCCGACAGCATGATCACCTTGGTGGCGGCGGTGGGTCCGTCGCTGGCGCGGATGCGTCGGGTGAATTCCAACCCGTCCATGGCGGCCATGTACCAGTCCGAGATCACCAGATCCACCGGATGGTCGGCCAAGCGCTCCAGGCCGGCGGCGGCGCAGTTGACCGCTTCGATCCGGCGCACACCGGCGCTGGCCAGGATGGTCTGGATCAGGGTGCGGAAATTGTCGTTATCGTCCACCACCAGCACGGACAGGTCCGCCCAGGTGAAGGGCTTGGCCTGCATCTGCATGGCGCCCGCGGCCTGCTCGGCTTCGGCATTGCCGGCCACGGCGCCGGCATAGGCCTTGTCGTGCTTGCAGATATGGTCCACCAGCCAATGTTCCAGGAAGGCCAGGACCTCCTGGCCCTTCAGCATCTTGGGATCGGCCTGATAGATGTCACGCAACTGGTGCACGCGCTTCTTCAGCGCCTCGTGCAGGGCATGATGGCTTTCGAACCCGTCATAGGAGCAGTCGCGCATCAGCGCCTCCTCGCGGGCGAAGTGATAGTCGGTATAGTCCGACAGGGCGGACAGCACGCTGCCCAGGGTGGCATATTCCTCGGGATCGTTCAGGCTGCCGGCCACCTGGTTGATCAGGTCCACCAGGACCTTGTGGTCCGCATCCACGAACGGCACGCCGATGGCGAACTCGTCCCGCCACTGCATGAAAACCATCTTCACTCGCCCCCCTGTTGGCACCGTCGATCCGGCGGCGCGGCCTCTTATTGGGCCGGCGCCGCCGATCGGGTAGTTAACGCTTGTCCTCGACCTGGCGTACGTCGCGCACGGCGCCGCGGGCCGCGCTGGTGGTCAGGGCGGCATAGGCGCGCAGCGCCGCCGACACCACTCGGTCGCGGCTCTTGGGCTTCCAGGCGTCCTTGCCCTTGGCCTCCATGGCGGCGCGGCGCTTGGCCAATTCCTCGTCCGACAGCCGCACATTGATGCTGCGGTTGGGGATGTCGATGTCGATCAGGTCGCCCTCTTCCACCAGGCCGATGGTGCCGCCCTCGGCGGCTTCCGGGCTGGCATGGCCGATGGACAG
>CAYOKN010000105.1:0-9762 GCA_964404545.1 uncultured Rhodospirillaceae bacterium
GCATGGCGCGGGCCACCACGCTGATCTGCAGGGCCTGGTCGGCGGCCAGGCTGGCCTGGTTCTCCTCGGCCCGGCGCTGGAAGGCGGCCTCGGCGGCGGCGGCGCTGTCCACCTCGGACTCCAGTTCCGCCAGCGCACGCGCGCGTTCCGTCATCTCGGCCAGCCGGCCGTCCAGTTCGGCCAGCTGCCCCACCAGGGCGGCGCGCCGGCTGGTGGTGGCCGCCAGGTTGGTGCGCAGGGCCGCCATCTGGCCTTCCAGCTCGGCCCGCTCGGGATTGCGCACCATGCGGGCAGCCCCGCCGCCCTTGGCCTCGTAGCGGGCCAGGAAGTCGCGCACCTGGGCCATCTCGGCCCGCACCGTATAGACGAAGGTGGACGAGGTCTTGTACTTGGCCAGCAGCTCCTGCTCCTTGATCTGCAACTCCAAGAGCTTGGCCTTGGCGTCGGCCAGGATGCGGGCGCGCTGGGGATCGGCCGGCTCCTCCACCAGGGCCGGCAGGGTACGCAGCCGGCGCTCCAAGGAGCCCAGGCGGGCATCCCCGTCCTCCACATCATGCTCGGCGGTCTTCAACTGCCCCTCCAGGTCGGCGCGCTGGCGCAGCAGCAGCCGCTGTTGCTCGGCCAGGGCATAGACCTGGTGCTCGCGCTGATAGGCGGCCAGCCGCTCGCGGGCCGCCCGCAGGCGCTCGGCATAGACGGTTTTACGCCCGGACTGGGCGGCCAGACGGGCCTCGGCGGCGGCCTGCACCTGCTCGGCCCGCCAGTCCTGCACCAGCCCGTTCAGCCGCTCGGCCAGGGCCTTGGGCTCGGGGCCGGTCAGGGACACAGTCAGCACCCCGCCCTCGGACCCGCGCAAGACCAGGTCCTCGCCGGGGGCCGCCTTGGCCCGCAGCTGGGCCGCCAGCCCGTCCAGGCTGCCCCCGGCCCCGCCCCGCACCACCACCGTGCTCTGGGCACGATAGGTGGGCGGCAGCAGCATCAGGGCCAGCGCCACCGCCGCCAGCACCACCGCCGGCACCAGGGCCGCCGCCCACCAGCGGCGGCACACCGCCCGTCCCGCCTCGGCCAAGCGTTCCCGCAGCATGGACCCGCCCCCCGTCAGTTCACCGACCAGCCGAAACCGAAGGGCACCGGGATGTTCTTGCGGATCACCTGATCCACGAACAGGTTCGCGTCGGCCACCTGCGATCGCGGCACATAGACGATGTCATAGGGCTGCAGATAGATGTCCTGGGCGCCATCGGTGCCATAACGGGCATCGTCCAGCCGCAGGGGCACCACCTGGGGCTTCGCGCTGCCGTTGCGGCGGATCAGGATCACATTGTCGGGATAGGAGGTGTCCTTGAAGCCGCCGGTGGCGGCGATGGCCTGCAGCACGGTGGTAGGGCCGGTCAGGGTGATCATGCCGGCCTGCCCCACCTCGCCGTCCACATAGACGCGCTGGCCGGCGAATTCACGCAAGATCACCGCCACATTGGGATTGCGCAGCTCGCGGCCATAGGAGTCGGCCAGCTTGCGCTCCAGTTCGCCCGGGGTCAGGCCGGCGGCCTGGGTCTCGCCGATCAGCTGCAGCGAGATGTTGCCGTCGGGCCGGACCGTCACTTCCTCGTTCAGTTCGGGATTGTAGAAGAACTTCACATCAAGCTCGTCTCCGGGCTCGAGGCGATAGACCTTCTGCTCGCCCGGCGTGGGCGGCAGGCTGGCCAGGGCGGTGGGGTTCTCGACCGTGCGGCCGCAGGCGGCGGCCAGGCTGGCGAGGGCAGTGACCGCCAGGAGGCGGGCGAATTTGGACAGGGTGGTGTGGTCAGTACGCATTGTTACCCCTCAGGCAGGCGAATGGCGTGATGAAGAGGATCCAAAGGTCCAGCAACAGGCTCCAACGGCGGATATATTCCAGGTCGTATTCGACCCGCTTGCGCATCAGCTCAACCGTCTGGGTCTCGCCGCGATAGCCGTGCACCTGGGCCAGGCCGGTGATGCCGGGCTTCATGCGGTGGCGGCAGCGATAGCCGTCCACCAGATGCTGGTAATAATCGTGGTGCTGCGCCGCATGGGGCCGGGGCCCCACCAGCGACATGCTGCCGTTCAGCACATTCAAGAGCTGCGGCAGTTCGTCCAGCGAGGTGCGGCGCAGGAACCGGCCCACCCGGGTCACCCGGGGGTCATTGCGCGAGGCCTGGGTCAGGCCGCCCTTCTCGGCATGGGGCCGCATGGTGCGGAACTTGAACACCGTGAAGGGCTGGTTGTTGTAGCCGTAGCGCTGCTGGCGGAACAGCACCGGGCCGCGGCTGTCCAGCTTGATGGCCAGGGCGATGATCAGCAGCAAGGGCGCCAGCGCCAGCAGGGCCAGCACGCCGAGACCGCGGTCCAGCGCCGCCTTGGCCAGGGCGCCGCCCCGGCCCATGGGGCGCAGGCCCAGGGTGATCATGGGCACGCCGGCCACCGCCTGCACGCCACAGGGCGGCATGGCCGGCTCGGGGCTTTCCGGCAGCAGATGCACGGTCACCGGCCGTTCCCGCAGGGTGGCCAGGGCGGCGCCCATGCGCTGGCTGTCATGCCAGGGCAAGGTCAGGATCACCTCCTCGACCTCGTCCCGCTCCAACAGACCTGCCACCTCGCCGGGCTCCGCCTCCACCGGCTGGGCCCCTTCGGGCAGGCGTGCCAGCAGGGCGCCGCGCTGGTCCGGGTCGCCGATCACCAGCACCCGGCGGGCAAAGCGCGGGTGTTCCGACAGCCGGCGCGACACCGCCAGCAAAAAACCGCGCAGGCCCAGCATCAGCCCGGCGCTGAGCGAGGCCCAGCGGCTGAGCCAGGTCCAATCGGCGGCCGGCCCCGACACATGGGCCAACAGGGCGGGCAGGCCCAGCAAGAGGCCCGCCGCCAGCAGCGGCGCCCCCCACAACCCGGCCACGCTGAACACCGACCGCTGGTCCATCAAGCCGAAGGCCCGGCAGGCATTGAGCACCAGCAGGGTCTGCAGCACCAGGAGCAGGAAGCCGGTGCTGTGCAGCACCTCGCCCGGATGGGCCACCAGCCAGGCCAGCAGGCCGCCGCCGGCCACAGCGGCGGCGTCGAGCACGCGGCCCAATGTCACCGTATGGGCCCGCAGCCGGTCATCCAGCATGAGCATCTGGGCCGAACGCGCCAGGTCCCCGCCAAGGCCGACAAGCTCGGCTTCGGGCAACCGTTCACGCGCACGTCCACTGTCAACAGATTGCATACAGCACCCCTGCCAAGGTCCTGACGACCCGGACTGATTGATTAGAAACACGCAGCCTTGTCGGCTTGTCTGTGCAAGTAGTCGCCGCAATTGCCCGGCTCCAGTTCCACGAAAGTGGGCAAGCGGCTTATCAGGTTTAGTTCTGGGGGATAGCCGGTCACCGGCTCGACATCCTGGAATATTGGATGGGGGCGATGTTCGATTGCCGGGAATGCCAGGTCCAGGCGCTGGAGACGATGGCCAGCAGGTCCGACTGCGCCGGCCGCCAGCCCAGCACCTGGTCGCTGCGCCGGGGATCGGCCACCAGGATGGGCGGATCGCCCGGCCGGCGCGGCCCTTCGCGCACCGTCAGCGGGGTGCCGCAGACCTCCTCCACCGCCCGGATCACCGCGCGCACGCTGTAGCCCCGCCCGGTACCCAGGTTGAAGGCGCCCGACCGGCCGCCATCCATGAGATGGTGCAGGCCGCGCACATGGGCCTCGGCCAGGTCGGACACATGCACATAGTCGCGCACCGCCGTGCCGTCCTGGGTGGGATAATCGGTGCCGAACAGGTCCAGCCAGGGCCGCTGATGCAGCGCGGTCATCAGGGCCAGCGGGATCAGATGGGTTTCGGGGTCGTGCTGCTCGCCGATCTCGCCCTCGGGGTCGGCGCCGGCGGCATTGAAATAGCGGAAGGCGATCCAGCGGATGCCGTGGGCGTCGGCGAACCAGCGCAGCATCCCCTCCACCGCCTTCTTGCTCTCGCCATAGGGATTCATCGGCAGCTGCGGGTGGTCCTCGTCGATGGGCACCCGGCTGGGGGTGCCATAACAGGCGGCGGAGGAGGAAAACACCACCGCCTCGACGCCGCAATCGGCCATGGCCTCGAACAGATTAAGGCTGTTGGCCATGTTGTTGCGGAAATAGCGGACCGGGTCGCGCACCGATTCGCCCACACGAGAGGAGGCGCCGAAATGCATCACCGCCCGCACCTTGTGCCGGCGCATGACCTTGCGGATAGCCTCCACGTCGGACAGGTCACCCAGCTCGAAGGGGCCCCATTTCACCGCCCAGCGGTGGCCCTCGGAGAGATTGTCGAAGGTGACGGGCACATAGCCCGCCCTCGCCAGCGCCTTGCAGGCATGGCTGCCCACATAGCCGGCACCGCCAGTCACCAGAACGGCCGTCATCGGACCCCCATCGGTTCGCAGTGGACTGGGGTTTACCTAGGCGTTCGGGGCCTCTCCCCGCCAACAAGCAACGGGATTAATTCCCTTGTCCATCCAATACTTAGCCGTCCGAGATCAGACTTCTGCCCTGTTCCTTGGCACTGGCCGGAGGGAATGGCGCGCTTGTTGTGTTGAACTTCGGGGTCCATTTACGCCAATATCCGGGCGTCCCCGGTTCTCTTGACCGTCAGGTGAGATCTTGAAATTCCAGAAAGCCGTCGCCGCTGCCGTCGCCGTCACGCTGTTCTCGGCGGCTCCCGCCATGGCCGCCTGCTATACCGGGCAGGAAGCCTCGGCAGCCCATTTCCGCATGTTGCAGACCGAACTGATGGTGGCCGCCCTGAAATGCCACGGCCATCCCAGCCTGGACCTGGCCGGCCAGTACAATCTTTTCGTCAAGAAGTTCTCGAGCAAGCTAAACCAGAACGCCGACGTGCTGCGCCAGCATTTCTCGCGCAATTACGGCTCGGCCTCGAGCCGCAAGTTGGACGCCTTCATCACCACCCTGGCCAACCAGGCCAGCGTGCGCAGCCTGCATCAGGCGGGCTTCTGCGAGGAAACCGCGCCGCTGTTCGACAAGGCCCTGGCCAGCGACGCCAAGGACATCGGCGTCCTGGCCACCGAGATGTACCAGGACCAGACCACCCGCCCCCTGTGCGGCGGCAAGGCCGAGATCCGCGAAGCCAAGAAGCCCGAACCGGCCAAGCCGGTGAAGCAGGTCAAAAAGAGCGACGAAAAGAAGACGGAAAAGAAGCCGGGCTGACGCCCCGGCCCGGACGGCAACAAGCCCGGCTTCGGCCGGGCTTTTTTGTTGGCATTGCTGGCGATGCGCCAAGGGCAAACAAAAACCCCCGCCGGATCGCTCCGGCGGGGGTTTTGCGGAGGTCCGGCCGATTAGGGCAGGACGATTTCCACGCGGCGGTTCTGGGGCTCACGCACGCCGTCGGCGGTCGGGACCAGGGGAGCGGACTCGCCCTTGCCCACCACCGAGATCTTGTCGGCGGGGACGCCCAGCTTCACCAGGTTGTCCTTGACGGCGTTGGCGCGCTTCAGGGACAGAGCCATGTTGTACTTGTCGGTGCCGGCACGGTCGGCGTGGCCGGTCAGCTCAACGCGGGTCTGGGCGCCGGCCTTGTAGGAGGTGGCGGCCTGGCCGATGATCGAGCTGGCTTCCGGGGTGATGTTGGTCTTGTTGAAGTCGAAGAAGACCAGGTAGCTCTTGGGCATGGGCGCCGGAGCCGCCTTCACCGGGGCCGGAGCCGGGGCGGGGGCGGGAGCCGGAGCGGCCTCGGCGACCTTGGCCGGGGCGCCGAACTTGTAGTTGAAGCCCACGAAGATGCTGTGAGCCGAGTAGTCGGCATCGGCCGAACCGCGGTTGCGCGACAGGTCGAAGTCGGCATCCAGGGTGGCGAAGTAGCGATAGTCGGCCTTGATGGCGGTCCGCTCGGACAGCTCGTAGGCCACGCCGGCGATGCCCTGATAGGCAAAGGCGGTGGCGCCGTCGTCAACCAGTTCGCCCGCCGAGTTGCGGGCGTCGGACATCAGGCGCGCCACACCGATACCGGCACCCAGATAGGGCACGAACTTGGTGCCGGTCTGGATGTCGTAATAGCCGTTGGCCATCAGGCTGAGCACCTGCATGTCGCCATCGGCGCCGGTGCCGGTGCTGATCGAGTCCACGTCGTTCAGACGCCAGCCCAGTTCACCCTCGGCGCGCCAGTTGCCCCAACCGTAACCGGCCGACCCCACCAGGCCATAGCCCCAGTCGTAATCGGCGGTGAAACCGTTGGCGCGGGTGGCGGCGTCATAGTCGGTCTCGTTGGCGAGGTTGGCGCCCAAGCCGGCGCCCATGTACCAGCCGTTGGTCTCGGCAGCAGCGGCGCCAGCGAAACCGGCGGTCAGCGCAGTGGCCAGAAGGAGAGCCTTGAAACGCATTGATTTGGTCCCTGTCAGCGAAGGGGAGAAGAATTTCGTGGAATGGTTCTACCCTTGCGCGGGGCACACCTCAACAGACCTTTGGTGAAGTTTGCTGTTTTGCGGCGACAGTGTGGCCGCCGCGCAACAGATAAATCCCTAGGCTTCGGGGGCCGGGGCAGGCGCGGCCTCGTCCTCGCCGCGCACGTCCTTGGCCTGGCGCGACAGCTTGCGGAAGGCGCTCAGGGACAACGGGATCGAGCCCAGATAGATCAGCGCCACCACGCTGATGGTGGTCCAGGGCGCGGACACCAGGAAGGCGGTCAGCAGGCCCACCACCAGGAGCACGGGCAGCACATATTTGTGCGGCACCCGGAACTTCTTGCCCGAGAAGGTGGGGATGCGGCTGACCATCAGGAACGCCACCAGGACCAGCACGGTGCCGACCACCATGGGATGGGCGAAGAAGTCGACGTCGTCGAACTGGAATTCCAGCATCATGGGCAGCAGCGCCAGGCCCGCCGCCGCCGGCGCGGGCACGCCGGTGAAGAAGTTATAGGCCCAGGGCGGCAGGTCGGGCTGGCCGATCATGGTGTTGAAGCGGGCCAGGCGCAGGGCGCAGCACACCGCGAACAGCAACACCACGGCCCAGCCCAGGCTGCCCGCCGTCTGCATGCTGAAGAAATACAGAATCATGGCCGGCGCCACGCCGAAGCTGACGAAGTCGGACAGGCTGTCCAACTCGGCGCCGAACTTGCTGGTGCCGTGCAGAAGGCGGGCGATGCGCCCGTCCAGGCCGTCGAACACCGCTGCCACCAGGATGGCCGTCACCGCCGCCTCCCACTTGCCGTGCAGGGCGAACCGGATGCCGGTCAGGCCGGCGCACAGGGCCAGCACGGTCAGGATGTTGGGAATCAGCTTGTTGAAGGACAGCCCGTTGATGCGGGGGGTCGGCCTGGGACGGAACATGGTTAGCGCACCTCTCCTTCGCGTTCCGGCTCGCTGCTGGTCAGGTCGGCCAGCACGGTTTCGCCGGCTACGGCGATCTGGCCGCAGGGCACCAGGGGCTGCACGCCCTCGGGCAAATAGACGTCCACGCGGCTGCCGAAGCGGATCAGGCCGAACCGCTCGCCGACGCGCACGCCCTGGCCCTCGGTCACGAACCACTTGATCCGCCGGGCCACCAGGCCGGCGATCTGGACGAAGGCGATGTCGCGCCCGTCCTTCATCTGCAGGCGATAGGACATCCGCTCATTGCCGTCCGAGGCCTTGTCCAGCGAGGCGTTCAGGAACAGCCCCGGACGATAGGCCAGCTTGGCCAGCACGCCGTCGCAGGGGATGCGGTTCACATGCACGTTGAACACGCTCATGAAGATCGAGATCCGCATCATGGGCTTATCGCCCATTTCCAGCTCGGGCGGCGGCACGGCCAGGCCCACCATCTGCACCAGGCCGTCGGCCGGGCTGACGATCAGGCCTTCGCGGGTGGGGGTGATGCGGTCGGGATTGCGGAAGAAATAGGTGCACCAAACCGTCAGCAGCACGCCCAGCCAGCCCAGCGGCTGCCACAGCAGGAACAGCAGCGCGGTGGCAAGGGCGAAAATGCCGATGAACGGATACCCCTCCGGGTGGATGGGCGCCCACACATAGCGGAGGATGGATACTTCGTGGACCTTCAACGGCATCTCCCTTCGATCGGCCGCCCGTGCTATGGTGCGCCGCCGCAGCGGCGCTGCAACGGACGGACGGCCATGACCCAGAATGACAGACCTGCGACTTCTCTCGCGCTCGAGGACCTCGTCCCCGATTCGGCCATGGACGGCGAGATGGTCTGGCAGCGAGAGGATTCGGTCAAGTTCCAGTTCACTTACATGGAGATTCCGGTAACCGCGCGCTACGAAAAGCGCGAGGCCGAGGGTCTCCTGGATTTGGCCGGGCTGGTGGGCACCCTGCCCTATTCCTCGGAATCCCGCACCGCCCGCGTCAATGTGCAGGCCATCCTGGACGCCGCCAACGACAGCTTGGGCCCGGTCTTCGTGCTGACCGCCGACCACCAAATCCTGCTGGAGGCCCGGCGGACGCTGGACGCGCCGGTGACCACCGTGGGAGTGCTGGCCTGCCTGGCCAGCGTCCTGTGCCGGCTAGAGCCCTATCTGGAATGCATCCGCGTATTCCTGGCGCCGCCCGCCTCGCCCCAGGCCGCCCGCCATCCCGTGCAGCCGGCCTGGCGGGGGCAATAGGTCTTGCCCCGCGCCGGTCAGTCGCGGGCCGGAATGCTGAACACCTGCCCCGGATAGATCAGGTCGGGGTCGCGGATGAAGTCCTTGTTGGCCTTGTAGATCAGCGTGTAATCGTAGCCGGTGCCATAAACGGTGCGGGCGATGCGCCACAGCGAGGCGCCCTTTTCCACCGTCACCTTGCCCGCGGACGGACGCTGGCCCGACAGCTCGAAGCCCACCTCGACCCGGTGCTGCACCTTCCCGGCCTTGTCCACTTGGTCGGCGCGCAGCAGGTGCGACCCGCCCGACAGCGGCACCTTGGCCCCCACCGTCCAGTCACCCTCGGCAGAGGCGCGCGAGCGGCCCAGGAGCTTGTTGTTCAGATAAAGCTGCACCAGCGCCCCAGGCTCGGCCTTGCCGGTGACGGTCAGCCGGCCGCCGTCGCTGTAATTGGCGGTCCGCACCGACAGCGGGCCGGATTCAGCGCCGCCCTCGGGCCCTTGCAGCAAGATCACCTGGCCCGGCGCGGTCTTCAGCACGATGGCCGGCTCGCCCTTGCCCTCGGGCACCACCAGGATCACCGGCGCCTCGGACTCGGTCACGCTGCCATCGGGGTTCTGGGCCCGCAAGGTCAGCTCGCGGCTGCCGGGCGGCAGGGCGGTATCCGGCACGAAAACCCATTCACCGCGCTGGTCGGCGATCACTCGGCCGATTTCGGCGCCGCCATCCAGGATGGCCACCTCGGCCTTGGGCTCGGCCCGGCCGGCCATCACCGCATTGCCTTCGGGATTGATCCGGACCACGTCGAAGCTGGGCCGCGCGCTTTGCCGGGTTTCGCCCTTGGCGGCGGAACGGGCGTCCGCGGCCGCCTGCTGCGCCGGCGCCGGCGATGGCGCCTGTTCGTCGCGCTGGGTCCAGACGGACAGCCCCACGGCGGCGATGATGGCGATCAGGCCCACGGCCACGAAGATCAGCGGCTTGCCTGACTTTGGATGAGGGTCTTCGGTCATGATGGGCACACCCTAATGCAGCCACCCCGGCAGCGCAATCGTGGGAAGAGCCTGGGCCGGATCTAGCGCGCGGCCAGGCTGAGCCAAGTCACCAGCAGCGCCAGCGCCACCGGCAGGGCGGACACCGCCGCCAGCCATAGCGGCGCCAGCAGCCGGCGCGCCAGGCCGGACCCAGCCGGCAGCCGAGCC
>CAYOKN010000106.1:0-9757 GCA_964404545.1 uncultured Rhodospirillaceae bacterium
CTTCCAGCATGGGAAGGCGTTCATAGGACACCAGGGCCGAGTTCAGGATGGCCTGGATGCCCGACCGCTCGCCGTCACCGTCATGGGTGTCGTCGAAGCCCAGCAGGCTGTCGATTTCGTCCTGGTTCAGGACGCGGGTGGACTCGCGCGGCGCTCCGCCGCCGCCACCGCCGGAATCAACGGCGCCGTCGTCGCCGCCGCCGAGCATGGCCTCCCATTCGGCGGCCATGGCATCCTGGTTGCCGTCGTCCTCTTCGCCGCCGCCGCCTTCGGCCATGGCGGCCCATTCGGCCATCAGGGCCTCTTCGTCTTCGGGCGTCCGGCCCTCGCCGCCGTCTTCGATCGCCTCAGACATTCCAAGTCCCCGTCATTACTGGACCAGCATTTCCTTGAACAGGACGTCGTTCACCTTGGCCGGCTTCACGGCGGCGTTCACCCGCATCAGCAGTTCCTCGCGCAGCCGGTACATGCCGGCGGCCCCCTGCAGATCCTCGACGCGCAATTCGCGCAGATAGACCTGGAAGTTGTCCACGATGCGCGGCAGCATCTGCTCGACCCGAGGCGTGTCGGCGGCGCTTTCCAGCTCCAGCGACACCCGGATCTTCAAAAAGGCCTGCTTGCGGCCGGCCACGTTCAGGTTGACCAGCATCTCGGGCACGTCGAAGAACACCGCCGCCGCCTGCACGGCAGGCTGATTGGCCGGAGGCGCCTCCTCGGCATGCTCTTCTTCGCCGCCGCCGAACAGCGCGGCGATCTGGTCGCCCATGGTGAAATAGGCACCCGCCGTGGCGCCGATCACCAGCAGGATCGGCAGCACGATCAGCAGGATCAGCTTCTTGTTGATGGTCGTCTTTCGGTGCGTTACTTCCGAACCACCGCCATCATCGTCGGCATCGACGTCGTCGAAATCCTCTTCGAGATCTTCGGCCATAAGCTCCACCCGGATCGTCGTCTGCGGACCCCGCACGCCGAAAAAACACGCGCGGGCCTCATGGTCACTCTAAGGCCCCAGGTGTTAACAAGAGGTTGAGCCCCGGCGCGAAGGGCCGAGAACCGCCGGCAAAGGGGGTAGAGCGGGCCTTGCCGCCCGGTCCCGGCAAGAACTGCCCGGCAGAGCCTGCCCCAGCCCCGCCCTGCCCGCCTCGCTTTTTCTGAGAAACCCCAGGATTTCAGCCAATTTTCCCGGCTTGCCAAAAACTGGCACGCTGCCTGCAAGGAAGGCGGCGACCAACCGATCTTGGGAATTTGGGTCATGGAAAACACGTCTTACATCGCGCTGTCCCGTCAAACCGCCCTGTGGCGGCAGATGGAAGTCACCGCGAACAATCTGGCGAACATGAACACGCCCGGCTACAAGGCCGAGCACAGCATGTTCTCGCAATATCTGATGCCGACCCGTTCGTCGGACCGGGTGTTCGCGGGCAAGGTCGCCTTCACCCAGGACGTGGGCATCAAGCGCGACTATGCCGAGGGCCCCATGACCCCCACCTCGAACCCGCTGGACATGGCGGTGCGCGACGACGGCTTCTTCGTGGTGGATACCCCCGACGGCCCCCGCTACACCCGCTCGGGCCATTTCCGCCTGGACGAAAACGGCATGGTGGTCACCAGCAACGGTCATCCGGTGCTGATGAATGGCGACCAGCCCATCATCGTCGCCCCCAACGAGACCCAGATCACCGTGGCCGGCGACGGCACCGTTTCCACCGAGAACGGTGTGCTGGGGCGCCTGAAGGTGGTCCGCTTCGAGAACGAGCAGGCCCTGAAGAAGGCCGGCGACAATCTGTATGACAGCCCGGCCCAGCCCACCGAGGTGGAGCGGGCCCAGGTGGTGCAGGGGATGCTGGAGCAATCCAACGTCCAGCCCATCCTGGAAATGACCAGCATGATCAACCTGTCCCGTGCCTATGAAGCCTCGCAGAAAATGATCGAGGGCGAGCACGAGCGGCAGATGAAGATGATGAGCACCTTCGTCAGCAGGGCCTGACGGCGAAGGTAAAAAAACAAAAAAGGCCAACGAGTGAAGCAAGTTAGGAATTAGGAGAAGAGCCATGCGGTCCCTTGCCATCGGCGCCACCGGTATGCTGGCCCAGCAGACCAATGTCGAAGTCATCTCCAACAACATCGCCAACATGAACACCACGGCGTACAACCGCCGCCGTGCCGAGTTCACCGACCTCCTGTACCAGAACCTGCGCCGCGTGGGCGCCGCGTCCTCGGATGCTGGCACCATCGTGCCCACCGGCGTGCAGGTCGGCCTGGGCGTCAAGACCACCGCCGTCTATCGCATCGCCGAGCAGGGCCCGGTGCAGTCCACCGACAACCCGCTGGACCTGGCCATCCAGGGCCGCGGCTATTTCCAGATCCAGCTTCCCTCGGGCGAGACCGCCTATACCCGCGACGGCTCGTTCCAGCTGTCGCCGGACGGCCAGATCGTCACCCACGAAGGCTATACCGTGCTGCCCGGCATCACCGTGCCGGCCAATGCGGTGGGCGTGTCGGTGAACGCCTCGGGCCAGGTGGCGGTCAAGCTGGACGGCCAGGTGGAGCAGCAGTTGGTGGGCCAGCTGCAGCTGGCCACCTTCGCCAACGAAGCCGGCCTCGAGGCCCGCGGCGACAACCTGTATCTGGAGACCCCGGCCTCGGGCGCCGCCGTGCAGGGCGCGCCGGCCAGCGTGGGCTTCGGCAGCCTGCTGCAGGGCTTCCTCGAAACCTCGAACGTGAATGTGGTGTCCGAGATCACCAACCTGGTGTCGGCCCAGCGCGCCTACGAGATGAACTCCAAGGTCATCCAGACCTCGGACGAAATGCTGCGCACCACCAGCCAGATGAAGTGAGGCCCGCCATGAAGCGCCATCTCCTCGCCTCTCTGCTCTGCGCCGCCACCCTGGCGCCGCTGTCCGCCTGGGCCACCGTCACCGCCAGGGAAACCGTGGTGCTGGAAGCCGACGTGGTCCGCCTGGGCGACCTGTTCGACGGCATCGGCGACAAGGCCCAGACCGCCATCGCCCGGGCTCCCGAGCCGGGCCAGAAAGTCACCCTGAACGGCCAGTGGCTGGCCGGCGTGGCCGAATCCTACGGCCTGGACTGGAAGCCCTCGAACCCCTTCCTCCGCATCTCGGTGGAGCGGGCCGGGCAGGAAGTGCCCCGCAGCATGGTGGAGCAGGAAATTCTTGCCGCCCTGTCGAGCCAGGGCGTGCCCGCCTCGGCCGAGGTGGAACTGGCCAACCGCGCCTTCGAGGTGATGGTGCCCGTCACCGCCCAGGCCTCGGTGGCCATCCGCGACATGGTCTATGACCCGCGCACCCAACGCTTCCAGGCCACCCTGGAGGCCCCGGCCACCGGCGCCCCCACCGTGCATGAGCGCATCAGCGGCCGGGTGTGGCAGATGGTCGAGGTGCCGGTGCTGACCCGCGCCGTGGGCAAGGGCGAGGTGATCGGCCAGCAGGACGTGGAATGGCGCCGCCTGCGCCACGACCAGGTGCGCCGCGACACCGTGGTGGATGCCGGCATGGTGATCGGCCAGGCCGCCAAGACCTTCCTGCGCCCCGGCGCGCCCTTGCGCGGCGCCGACCTGGCCCGCCCGGTGGCCGTGAGCAAGAATTCCCTGGTGACCATGGTGATGCGCCATGGCGCCCTGCAATTGACCGCCCAGGGCCGCGCCGTCGAAGACGGCAGCATGGGCGACGTCATCCGCGTGACCAACACCCACAGCAAGCTGACCGTGGAAGCCAAGGTCGAGGCCCCGAACATCGTTTCGGTGACTCCCGGCGCCCACGTCCTGGCCAATTAAGGAGCCCCGGCCATGATCGCCAACCGCAGCCTCCGCGCCGCCCTCTGCATCCTTGCCCTGGGCACCCTGTCCGCCTGCAACACCCTGCAGCGCCTGTCCGAAGTGGGCGAGCCGCCCAAGGTGTCCAAGGTGCAGGACCCGACCCAGATGGCCAACTACCAGCCGGTCACCATGCCCATGCCCACCCCGGTGGCCCCGCCGCCCAACGCCAACAGCCTGTGGCGTCCCGGCGCCCGTGCCTTCTTCAAGGACCAGCGGGCCAAGGAAGTGGGCGACATCCTGACCGTGGCGGTGAACATCGACAAGGAAAAGGCCTCGCTGACCAACACCTCGACCCAGGTGCGCAACAACTCGGAAAGCGTGGACCCCAACTTCACCATGCTGGGCTATGAGCAGGCCCTGGGCCGGGTGCTGCCCGACGCGGTGGATCCCGCCAACCTGCTGTCCTTTGGCTCGGACCACAACACCTCGGGCAAGGGCACCATCGAGCGCGAGGAATCCTTGAAGGTCAACCTGGCCGCCGTGATCACCCAGGTGCTGCCCAACGGCAACCTGGTCATCAGCGGCCGCCAGGAGGTGCGGGTGAACGCCGAACTGCGCGAGTTGACCGTGCAGGGCGTGATCCGGCCCGAGGATATCTCTTCGCGCAACACCATCTCCTATGACCAGATCGCCGAAGCGCGCATCACCTACGGCGGCCGCGGCAGCATCAGCGACATGCAGCAGCCCCGCTACGGCCAGCAGATCTTCGACATCATCTTCCCGTTCTGATCGGGACCCTGGTTCTACCTCGCCTCACTCGGCGAAAACTTAGGGCTGGCCTTCGGGCCAGCCCTTTTTTTTGTTTTTTCCATCCGACGCCGGGCGGGCGCTCCGCGCCCTCCGTCCTGGGAGCGCGGAGCGCCCTCGCCCGCACTTTTCTTTTACCGCCAAGCGTCTAAACTTTCCCCATGACAACCATCCTCGTCACCGGCGGCGCCGGGTTCATTGGTAGCCATGTGTGCAAGGCCCTGGCATCCGCCGGGTTTCGGCCGGTGGCCTATGACAATCTTTCCACCGGCCACGCCCATGCGGTGCAGTGGGGGCCGCTGGAGGTGGGGGATTTGTGCGACCGGGGGCGGTTGGACCAGGTCTTGGCCGCATATCAGCCCGCCGCCGTGCTGCATTTCGCCGGGTTGATCGCCGTGGGCGAGTCGGTGGAAAATCCGGGCCTCTACTACCAGAACAACGTCACCGGCAGCCTGACCCTGCTGCAGGCCATGGCCGCCGCCGGGGTGGGCCGACTGGTGTTTTCCTCGTCCTGCGCCGTCTATGGCATGCCCGACCTCTCGCCCATCACCGAGGCGGCGCCGTTGGGGCCTATCAGCCCCTATGGCCGCAGCAAGCTGATGGTCGAACAGATGCTGGCGGATTTCGAGCACGCCCACGGCCTGCGCTGGACCGCGCTGCGCTATTTCAACGCGGCGGGCAGCGACCCGGACGGCCAGTTGGGCGAGGAACACGAGCCCGAAACCCATGTCATCCCCCGGGTGGTCATGGCCGCCCTGGGCGAGATCGACCACTTCACCATCCTGGGCACCGACTACGACACCCCCGATGGCACCTGCCTGCGCGACTATGTGCATGTGTGCGACCTGGCCGACGCCCATCTGGCCGCCCTGCGGCGCCTGCTTGCGGGCGGAGCCTCGCTGGCGGTCAATCTGGGCACCGGCACCGGCTGGTCGGTCCGTCAGGTGATCCAGGCCGCCGAGCGGGTCAGTGGTCACCGCCTGCCAGTGGCCGAAGCGCCGCGCCGGCCCGGCGACCCGGCCCGGCTGGTGGCCGACGCTGCCCTGGCCAGCCGCGAACTGGGTTTCGCGCCGCGCCATACCGACCTTGATGCAATGATCCGCCAATGCCTGAATTGGCGGAAAAAGGCCCTGACGCCCGCCTAAAGACTGGTGGTCAGGTCGATCAGCCAGCCGGGCATGGCCTGGGTGGCCCAGGTTTCCAGCAGCTTGTCCATGCCGGTCAGCACCATCACCGCCAGCCCCACCAGCACCCCGCCCATCACCGGCTTGGCGCCCGAGGCGAGGGCGGCCATGCGCTGGCGCCGGGCCAGGATGGCCTGCCGCGAGCCATAGGCCAGGACCAAGAGCGGCAGGCTGGCGCCGATCCCGAACAGCAGCATGATCAGGCCGGCGCGGGCCGCCGTGTCCGCCTGGGCCGCCAGCCCCACCGCCGCCCCCAGGGTGGGGCCGGTGCAGGGCGTCCAGACCGCCCCCAGCAGCAACCCCAGGCCGAACTGGCCGCCGGGCCCCGAGGGCGTCATCCGGGCCAGCAGGTCCTGGCCGCCCGCCAAGCCCGAGGCCCAGCCGGCGAAGCGCATCTGCAGGGCGCGGCTGAGCAGCACGCCGCCGAAGCCCAGCATCAGCACCGCCGCCGCCGTGCGCAGCTGCGATTCGTCCACCCCCAGGGCAAAGCCGGCGCTGGCCAGGAACAGCCCGATGCCGGCAAAGGAGACGGTCAGCCCAGCCGCCAGGGCCAGGGGCGACAGCCGGTGCTGCTGCAGGGCCGAGGCCATCAGGATGGGAACCAGCGGCAGCACGCAAGGCGACAGCACCGACAAGGACCCGGCCAGCAGGCTGAGCAGCAAGGTTCCCATCCGCCCCTCCCCTACATCATGGCTTTCTTGAGCAAAGCCTCGATGGCCTCGGGCCGGGTCTCGCCGGTGGAGCGGGCCACCTCGCGCTCGCCTATATAGACGATCAGCGTACTCTGCTTGGACACGGCCAACTCGCGCAGCAGATCCTTGGAGCTGTCGAAATCCACCTGGAACACCGCCAGGTCCTTGAACTCGGACTTCATGGTCAACTGGTCGATGACGGGGCGCTGCTTCTGGCAGGTGGGGCACCAAGGCGCCGTCACCTCCACCAGGATCGGCTTGCCCATGGCCTGGGCCTGCTGGAATGCGTCCTTGCTGAACATCATTCCGGCCTGCGCGGCCACCGGCAGCAGCAGGACCATCAGGGCGACGAAGAAGGTGCGAATGGGGGTCATGGCATGGTTTCCTCCGGGCATGAGTGCCTGGAGCAACCATAGGCCAGACCCACGGCCGAATTGACTCACGGACCCGTGAGCTCAACCGGTTGTGATCGGCTGGGCCTCCATCAGGAAGCGGGCCCCCTGCTCGGCGGGGCGGCGGTCGGCCTGGGCGGCGGCGAAGATCTGCTGCATCGCCGGGCGCAGCGACGGCCGGGTGGCTGCGGCCACCGCCTTGGCGGCCCAGTCCTCGGCGTCGCGGGCCACCAGCTCGTCCAAGGCCTGGCGGGCCCCGGTGGCCGCGTAAATGCCCAGGGTCTGGCGGCCGCGCACGAAGGCGCCGGGCAGGGTGACCACCGGCGTGCCCACCGCCAGGCTCTGGAAGCTGGTGTTGGCGCCCGAGAAATGGAAGCTGTCCAGGCAGACATCGGAGACCGATAACAGTCCCTGGAACTGCGGGTCGGACAGACGCGGCAGCATCACCAGCCGATCGCCAAGGATCGGGCGCAGCCGCGCCTCGGCCGCCTCGCTCCAGGCCGGATCGTGGCCCGCCACCAGGGCGATGCGGGCCGCGCCATCCAACTGCACCAGGGCGGCGAAGGCGGGGTCCATCTGGGGATGCAGCTTGAACAGGTTCTGGGCAAACAGATACAGCCGACCCTCGGCCGGCAGGCCGAAGGCAGCGCGGTCGCCCCCGTCCGGCGCCGGCGGCTCGGGATAGCAGGTGGGCGGGCCGTCCAGCGCCACCAGCCGCTCGGAATAGTGATCCTGGGCGCCCTCGGGCTCGGCGGCGGCGCAAGACAGGAAATAGTCCATCTCGGGCAGGCCGGAGGTGACCGGATGGCCCAGCACCGTGGCCTGCACCGGGGCCAACCGGGCAAAGGCCAGGAAATAGGTCAGCGGATTGAAGCCCTGGTCGATGAACAGAACCACATCGGGGTCGGTGGAGGCCACCCGCAGCCGGGCCGACCACGGATCGGCGGGCAGCGCCGTCACCTGGCGCGCGGCGCCCTCGTAGCGGCGGCGGATCGGATCGGGCGCGGCCAACGGGGTGAACAGGCTGACCTCGGCCCCGGCAGCGGCCAGGGCTTCCACCAACGCCACGAAATAGCGCCCCACCGAATGGGCGCACAGGGAATGGGACACCACCGCCACCCGGCGCGGACCCGGCCGGCGCGGGTGGTCCAGATGGGGCGCCCGCCACACCAGGCGCGGGCAGGACCGGGCATAGAGCCGGCCGATGCGTTCATGCAGGGCGCGGTCGGGCTGGCCGTGATAGGCCAGCAGGAAGGGCGAGCCCGGTGTCTCGGTCAGCGGGTTGCCCACCATGGGCGGGTCCGCCTCCAGGGCCTCCAACTCGGCGTCCAGCGCGGCTCGGGCTGCGTCGATCTCGGCCTCGTCCCGCGGCACCAGGGGCAGCAGCCCCGCCTTCAGCCAACGGCAGCCGGGCGGTGCGCCCATGGCCAGGGCCTGGTCGAAGAAGCCCCGCGCCAGGTCCAGCTGGCCCTGGTCCGACAAGGCATTGGCCGCCGACAAGCGCGGCAGATACCAATCGGGCCGCTGCTCCATGGCGCGGTCGTAATAGTCCAGGGCCCCCGCATAGTCGTGGCGGCTGCGCAGGATATGGCCGGCGTTCAGCAGTGCGTGGGCATTGGCGGGATTGACCGAGGCGGCGGTGGCGAAGGCGGACAGGGCCAAGTCGTCACGGCCAAGCTGCAGCAGAGTGTCGCCCAGCAGGCATCCCAGGTCATCGCGGCCGGGCGCCAGCGAACAGGCGCGGGCGTAAATCTTTGCGGCGTCCAGGAAATTTCCGGCCTGCCGCTCGGCATTGCCAGCCTCGACCAGGGCCAGAACATCCTGCGACATGGGGCCTCCCGGCTGGCGGGGGAGCGGCGGCTGGAATGGCCGCTCCGTGCCCGCCGTCAGTCTTCGCGGTGGGTGCGCTCCATGCGCTCGTGCCGCTCCTGCGCCTCGATGGACAGGGTGGCGATGGGCCGAGCCTCCAGCCGCTTGATGGAGATGGGCTCGCTGGTTTCCTCGCAATAGCCGTAGGAACCGTCTTCGATCCGCTCCAGCGCTGCATCGATCTTGGAGATCAGCTTGCGCTCGCGGTCACGGGTGCGCAGTTCCAGCGCGCGGTCGGTCTCGGCCGAGGCGCGATCGGCGATGTCGGGTTCCTGGATACCGCCTTCCATGAGGTGGCCCAGGGTCTCATCGGACTCCCGGAGCAGCTCCGACCGCCAGGCCAGCAGCTTCTGACGGAAATATTCCTTCATGACGTCATTCATGAAGGGTTCGTTCTCGGAGGGCCGGTAATCCGGCGGAAGCGTGACGGTCATTCCTTCCCCATCATCTTCGCGTTGGTCTTTTTCGGTGCGGAATATATGGGGGGGCTGGCCCATGAGCAAGAGCCGTGTGCAGCCATGTGGCCTACAGGCGGTTGAAAAGCTCGGGAAATTTTCTTAAAGCGCGTTGGAGGCGCCGGTCAGGCGTCCCGCGACAGCTTGGCCAGTTCCACCTCGGCCCGCAGCTCAATCTCGTCCAGCAGGGCGGCCAGGCGGGGGTCGTCGATGGAATCGCGGCGGCTGCGCACCAGTTGCGCCAGCTGCACCAGGCGGTCCTTGTCGATGGTGCCCATCAACAGGCCGTGGCGAATTTCCTCGAGCTTGTCCAGGATGTCCTCGCCCCGGCGAATGGCCCGGCGGCGCGCCTCTCGGTCGGTGGCGCCGTCCACGCTCTGGGCCGCCAGCAGGGCATCGATGCCACCCACCGCCATCGGGGTCTCCACGGCCGAGGCTTCCGCCGCGTCAGACACGCCCGACAGCAGGCTGGAAAAGCCGCCCGCCTTCGCATCCGATTTCTCGGAACGCCGTGGGCCTTGGGCAGAATTGGTAGGTCCGACGCCGCCGACCTTCATGCAAAGACCTTGGTGGGGGATGAGAC
>CAYOKN010000107.1:0-9623 GCA_964404545.1 uncultured Rhodospirillaceae bacterium
TCCCTTCGGGCTTGAATCCCCAGGCGTTTGGCGCTAAGTCAGCGCTTTCCCGAATGACGCGCCAAGCCTCCTGGGCGGCGCCAGTGGATTGCCTCATGACCAAGACCGCTCCGAAGACCGGCCCCGCTCCGAAAGTGGGTATCGTCAGCCTTGGCTGCCCCAAGGCGCTCGTGGATTCCGAACGCATCCTGACCAAGCTGCGGGCTGAAGGCTACGAAATCTCGGACTCCTATGACGGCGCCGATTGCGTGATCGTCAATACCTGCGGCTTCCTGGACTCCGCCAAGGCGGAAAGCCTGGAAGCCATCGGCGAGGCGCTGGCCGAGAACGGCAAGGTGATCGTCACCGGCTGCATGGGCGTGAACGAGAAGGGCATCCGCGAGGTGCATCCCGGTGTGCTGTCGGTCACCGGTCCGCACCAGTATGAGCAGGTGGTCCAGGCGGTGCATCAGGTGGTGCCGCCGGTGCATGACCCCTATCTGGATCTGGTTCCGGCGGCCGGCCTGAAGCTGACCCCGCGGCATTATGCCTATCTGGAGATTTCCGAGGGCTGCGACCATCGCTGCAGCTTCTGCAGCATCCCCTCCTTGCGCGGCGACCTGGTCAGCCGTCCGGTGGCCGAGGTGCTGAAGGAGGCCGAGAACTTGGCCCTGACCGGCGTGCGCGAGCTCATGGTGATCAGCCAGGATACCAGCGCCTATGGCCTGGACCTGCGCCATGCCGAGGGCGAGTGGAAGGGCCGCCCGGTGCGCGCCCACATGACCGATCTGGCGCGCGAGTTGGGCCAGATGGGCCTGTGGACCCGCCTGCACTATGTCTATCCCTATCCCCATGTGGACGAGGTGATCCCCTTGATGGCCGAGGGGCTGGTGCTGCCCTATCTGGACATTCCGTTCCAGCATGCCAGCCCCAAGGTGCTGAAGGCCATGAAGCGCCCCGGCAACCAGGACAAGGTTTTGGAGCGTATCAAGCGCTGGCGCGAGATCTGCCCCGACCTGACCATCCGCTCCACCTTCATCGTGGGCTTCCCCGGCGAGACCGAGGAAGACTTCGAATATATGCTGGAATGGCTGGAGGAAGCCCAACTGGACCGCGTGGGCTGCTTCAAATACGAGGCGGTGGAGGGCGCCGCCGCCAACGCCCTGCCCGACCCGGTGGACGAAGAGGACGCCGACAGCCGCTGGCACCGCTTCATGGAAGCCCAGCGCCAGATCTCGGAAGGCCGCATGGCCGCCAAGAAGGGCAAGCTGCTGGAGGTCATCATCGACGAGGTGGACGAGGAGGGCGCCATCGGCCGCTCGAAGGGCGATGCCCCGGAGATCGACGGCAGCGTTTTCCTGAACGGCGAAACCGGGCTGCAGCCCGGCCAGATCGTCAAGGCTCGTATCGAGGAAGCCGACGAATACGACCTGTGGGGCGTGCTGGAGGCGTAGGGGCGGCGGGGCTGCGCCGCGCTTCTCCGCCTCCTATCGGCACGGCCCCTTCTCGAACCAGCCGGGTTTGGTCTCGATCAGTTGGACTTCGGTCAGTTGGCCCGAGCCCAGGTCCTGGCCCGAGCCCACGGCCTTGTAGCCCGAGAAGCCCGAGGGGACGGCGCGGCCTTCCTTCTGATGCACGATCAGCGGCCGGAACCAGGTGCGGCAGTCGGCGGGCTTGGTCGTGGTCTCCACGGCGAAGCTGTCCGAGGCCAGAACCGTTTCGCCGGCCAGGGCGTCGATGGCCACCATCTGGCGGCTGGCCGGAGCCAGGCCGGTCAGTCCGGCGCTGGGGAAGGGCGAGGCCACAGGCTGGCCGCCGGGCGGGGTTACGCGGTAGGCGGTGGCGCCGGCCACCGGGGCCCAACTGATCAAGACGCTGCTGTCGGTGCTGTCCACCCGTACCTTGTCCAGGCTCTTGAGCGTCACAACGGCCGCCGGGGCATCGCCCTTGGCGCCTGCCGCCAGCCGCTCCAGCATTGCGCGGATGGCCTTGATCTGCGGCGCGTCCTTGCTGGCGTAGTCCTTGCCCGCATAGCCCCACCAGTCCCAACAGCCCTTGGGGTTGGCGATGGTGTCGGCGGCCTGGGGATAGAGCACGATGATGTTGTTGGCGGCGGCCCAGCGGTTCATGCCGATTTGCCGGGGGAAGTCGCCGGATCGGTTGATCCCGGTGTCGGCGCCTTGCTTGCAGCCATGCAGGGCCACATGCACCCGGCAGGGCTGGCCGGCGGCGCAGGTCTCGGGCACGAACACATGTCCGTCCTTGAACATGGAAATATCCAGCGGCGTCTTGTTGCCGGGGATGAAGGGCTTCTGGTCAAAGGCGATCAGCCGGCCTGTGGGCTCGCCTGGGGCCGGCTCGGCCAGGGCTTCGCCGGCGGTCAGCCGCAACGCGGCGGCGTCGGCGTCATAGTCGCAGTCATTGACGAATCTGGGTCCGTTGGCGATGCAGGCATCAGCCTGGGCATTGTCGGTCACATAGGCATGGCCGGCGGGCAGGTCCGACTTGAAGAATACTGCCGTGGGCTCGGTGAAGGCCTGGTAATAGGCCACCAGGGCATCGGCGGTGGGGCGGCGCACCACGCCGTCATTGCGGCCATGCACCACCATGACCCGTTGGGCCTTCAGATGCTCCAGCCCGTCGATCTTGCCGGCAGCGGCGAGCTCGCGGGTCTTGGCGATCAGCCGTTCGGTGTTGGGCTGGCCCACCATGCAGCGGTTATAGGCGCCATTGACCCCGTCGCCCTCGGCGCACCAGAAGGGGCCGCCGGCATGGGCGGTGACGCTGCGGATGATGGCGGAGTGGGCCACGCCCAGCTGCACCGCCATGAAGCCGCCCGAGCTGATGCCCGACACGGTGGTCTGGTCCAGCCGCACATTGTACGCGCCCAGCGGCTCGGCGGCCTGGGCCGCGCCGCCCCCCAGCACGGCCAGCGCCAGGCTGGCCGCCATGATGCTCTTGGACATGAAGATACCCCCGAACCGGAATTTCGGGGGCTATCCTAGGGCATCGGCAACTTTTAGGCGATGTCTTCTTGGGCCATCAGGCCCCCACGTCGTCCAGAACCTGGATCAGGCGCAGATTGGTGGTCTGGTTGATGGCGGTGTCGGGAGCGCTGGGCGGCGGCGGCTGGTCGAAACGGGCCAGCAGCCGCTTGAACGGATTGCGGAACACCGGCGGGGCGAACTCGCCGCACACATCCACGCCCACCAGCCGCTTGGCCGCCGCCAGCTTGCGCACCGCCAGCAGGATCGCCTCCATGGGCATCTGGCCCTGGTTCCAGTTGGTCACCGCCTCGGCATGGTCCAGCACATCCTTGTCCAGGGTGATCCAGACATTGTCCGTGGGCAGGCGGGCGATCATCTCGTCCAGGAAGCCCTGCCAATCCAGCGAGGCCAGGTTGTGCCAGCGGATCAGCCGGCCCTCGCGGCCATGGGGCCCGCCATCCACCGCGCCCAGCACCCGGGACGGCGCATAGGCCCAGGGATGCAGCTCCAGCCGCCCGTCGGCCAGGGCGTGCAGGTTGGCCCCCTTGAACTGGGGCCAGGTGATGGCGTCGGAACAGGGGCCGATGGTGACGATCTTGGCCACATGGGGCTGGTCCAGGGCACGGTTGACCCAGCTGCCGCAATGATAGGCCGGCGGCCACAGGCCCCAATCGGGATGATTGTCGAAATGCACCACCGAAACCGGCCCCGGCGCCCCGGCGATCAGCGGGGCCGCCAGATGGTGATAGTCGCCCGAGCCATAGAAGCTGACCGGAATGCCGCGCCCGCCGATGGGGCCGGCCTCATGCAGCCTCCGGGCAAATGCCGCCATGTCGGACCGCCGCGCCCACAGCCGCAAGGTCTCGCCCGCCGGCCGCAGATCCACCACCTGCCCGGCGCGGGCCATCAGCTCGCCCTGGGCCGTGACGCTGCCATCCAGATCAATCAGCCGAAGCCGCATACCCCAATCCCTCCAAGATGCCTCGGAGGGAATAGTTAAGGTGTTAACCCCATCAGGGGAGCCACGCGGGCGGGGTAGGACCGTTTGAGTGGCAGATCCGCTCTTACTTCGGGAAGTGCTGATGCCCGTGGTCGCAGCGGCCCTGCTTGTGCTTGTCGTCGCAGGACAGGCCGTCGCCCTTGGGCAGCAGGCCGATCCAGCCATGCACCCGGTTCGGGTTAAAGCCGGCCTGGCGTTCGTCGCCCACCTGCATCAGCGGGCGGCGGATCAGCTCGCGGTCGGCCAGCATCAGCCCCAGGGCAGTGGCTTCGTCCAGGGCCTCCAGGTCGATCTCGCCCTTTTTCACCTTGGGGTGCAGGCGGTTCAGCCAGGTTTCCACCGGCATGTCGCCGAAGAAGGGCTTCAGGGTGTCGGCGGTGAAGGGCTCGGCCATCAGGTCCTTGACCGTCAGCTCGTGGCCGGCCTCCTGCAGCTGCTGGGTCTGGCGGGCGGCGGCAGGGCAGCCGGGCTTGGCGTAGAAGGTGACCTGGGCCATGGCAAAGACCTCACGGGTGGCGGGTATTTGCCTGTTTTTTACACAGATTCTAAAACTGGTCAATCTTTGTGCAAAAAATGGCCCTCTCCCCAGGGAGGCAGGGAGAGGGCCGGGGGTGGCTAGGCTACGTGGCGGCCCAGCAGGCTGTGCAGGTGGGCGTAGATGGCGCCCGAGGTTTCCGGGTGGGCCAGGGCGGCGTCCAGGATGGCGGTCACATAGCCGGCCTTGCTGCCGCAGTCATAGCGGTGGCCGATGAAGCGGTAGCCATGCAGGGGCACGCGGTCCAGGGTGCGGGCGATGCCGTCGGTCAGCTGGATCTCGCCGCCGGCGCCTTTTTCCTTGCGCTCCAGCTCGGCGAACACCGAGGGGTCCAGGATATAGCGGCCGATCACCGACAGGGTCGAGGGCGCGGCCTCGGGGCTGGGCTTTTCCACCATGCCGCGGGCGCGGGCCAGGCGGTTCTTTTCCTCGACCACGTCCAGGATGCCGTATTTGTTCACCTGGTCCAGGGGCACATTCTCGACCGCCACCACATGGCCGCCCACATTGGTCCACATCTCGACCATCTGCTTCAGGCAGCCCGGCTTGCCCATGATCAGGTCGTCGGGCAGCATGACGGCAAAGGGCTCGTCGCCGATCACCGGCTTGGCGCACCAGACCGCATGGCCCAGCCCCAGCGGCGCCGGCTGGCGTACCACGGTGATGCTGACCCCCTTGGGGCAGGTGGAGCGGGCGATCTCCAAGAGTTCGTGCTTGCCGCGCGCCTCCAGGCTGCGCTCCAGCTCGGGCGCGGCGTCGAAGTGATCCACCAGCAGGTCCTTGCCCTTGGCGGTGACCAGGACGATTTCGGTGATCCCGGCCTCGGCCGCTTCCTCGACGGCGTACTGGATCAGCGGCTTGTCCACCACCGGCAGAAGCTCCTTGGGCAGAACCTTGGTGGCGGGAAGAACCCGGGTGCCCATACCGGCAACAGGCAGAACGGCTTTACGGATCATGGCTATGCTCGCCAAATTGGTATTCCAATGAGGTGCAGGATCATCCTAATTCGTGTCAGCCCAAGGGCCGGATTGTGGCGAATTGGTGATGGTTTTGGCCGCGCCCCTTTCCGCAGCACGGACGGGCGACCATATGGGGATGAGGTGCGCGCCTTCGAGGACCAGCCCATGCCCCATGACAGTCACGCCCAGCCCTTGCAGGGGCTGCCCCATGCCGAGAAGATCCGGGCGGTCACGCCGGCCCATGTGGGGCGCTGGCTGTCGGCGGGTTGGGCCGACATGAAGATCGCCGGATGGGTCAGCCCGGCCTATGGCCTGATCTTCGTGGTGATCGGCCTGGCCATCACCCTGGGGCTGGTGGAAATCGGCATGCCCTATCTGATCACCCCCATGATCGGCGGCTTTCTGTTGGTGGCGCCGCTGCTGGCCGTTGGGCTGTACGAGATGTCGCGCCGGATCGGCCTGGGCCAGGAACCCCGCTTCGGCCAGGCGCTGCTGGCCTGGCGGCGCAACAGCTTTCATATCCTGACCGCCGGCCTGATCCTGATGCTGTTCCTGATGATCTGGGCGCGGCTGGCGGTGCTGATCTTCGCCTTGTCCTTTCCCTATCAGACCTTGAGCCTGGGCAGCTTTGTCGAGCAGCTGCTGACCTGGGACGGGCTGGTGTTCGCCCTGTTCGGCGCCGTCGTGGGCGGGGTGCTGGCTTTGCTGGCCTTCGTCTCCACCGTGGTCAGCCTGCCGCTGATGCTGGACCGCAAGGTGGATTTTTTCACCGCCGCCTTGATCTCGGCCCTGGTGGTGGTGCGCAACCCCTGGGTCATGCTGCTGTGGGCCGGGGCCATCGCCCTGGTTACCTTTTCCGGCATCCTGGCCGGGTTCTTTGGATTGGCGGTTTCGCTGCCCTTGATCGGCCATGCCAGCTGGCACGCCTATCGCGATCTGGTGATCCCCGGCGAGCTGTGACTCCTCTGCCGGGGTACCCCCATTTCGGTAATGACTCGTTCGGCAAGCCTGGGCAAGCATACCTCCTCGGAACAAGCCCCCGAGGAGCATCCCCCGAATGGTCCAGTTCATCGGCTTCAGCGCCCAGGAAGAAGCGACCATCACCGGCATGATCGACCGTCTTGGCGCCGACGCCTTCCGGATGGAGGAGTTGGTGCGGGTGGAACGCTTCGCCGAAAGCGGTTATGCCGGCAAGGTGGTGCCCAACCCGGCCGAGGGCGGGATGGACATGACCATGTTCCTGGCCACCTGCAACCCCTTCACCGTGGCCCATGAACTGGCCCATGTGTCGGACATCTCGGTGCGCCGCCAGGACGCCCTGGACCATCTGTCCCTGGCCATGCCCACCAACTGGCACCTGGCCCACCGCATGACCTCGGAATATTACGCCAACCGCGTGGCCTGCGCCTATGCCGACCAGCCCCATCTGGTCGAGGCCCTGCGCCATGACCTGGCCGCCATGCTGGTGGCCGCCAAGCACGGCGACTGGACCGAGATGCTGATCTATTACGCCCTGGTGCTGGGCATCGCCCATGGCACCGGCCAGGCCGACGCCGAACCCCTGCGCCTGCTGGACCATGCGGTGGTGCCCATGAACCTCCTCAAGGCCGCCCACGGTTTCAAGGCCGAGGCGCATGGGTTCTTCGAGGACTACGCACTGACCTTTCGGCTGGCGCGGGTGGCGTGATTATGTTGTCCCTCAGGCGCCGGGCGGGCGCGTCCCGCGCCCTTGGCTTACGCGCGAACGGTCGCGCGGGCGCTCAACGCGCCAGTCGCTTCGCTCCAATCAAAGCCTTACCCGGCACCCGGAGCGCAGCGACTGGGCCATTGAGGCCCCGCGCCATCATTGGCGCGTAAGCCAAGCCGGCGGAGCCGGCGCCCGGCGTCTGAGGGACATACATTATCAACCCGCCGGCGGAGCCGGCGGACTTAATTCGCTCATGGCGCCGATCTTTTCCTCGATTGAGGCCAGGCGCGAGATCATGTCGTGGGTTTCGTCGATGGACTGGCGCTCGGCCTCGGACATGCGGTCCAGCGCCCCCAGCACCTCGAGCCCGGCCCGGATGGTGCCATAGGCTGCTTCCAGCTTGGCCGCCAGTCCCAGGGGATAGCTGCTGCCGGCCAGCACGCCTTCGGCCTTGGTGCGCACCTTCTTCAGCTTGTCCAGCATCAGGTTGGCGCCCATGTCCAGAAGCTGGCCGCGCAGGGCGTCCAGGCTGGCGCGCAGATGGCCCCGGAAATCCTCGCCGATGTCGCTGGTCAACTGGTAGATGGCCAGGGCCATCAGGTTGGACAGCCGGTCGATGGCATCCTCGAAGCCCCGCTGGGCCTCGAACCGATCCTGTGGGTTGAGGGACCTGTTGGCGATCTTGCGCCTCAGGACGTCCACCTCGGCCAGTACGCCCTTGGCCGCTGCGACGGTGTGCACCGCTTGGCGTTCCTGCTCGGTGGTGGGCTGCAACCCCTTGACCAATTTGATACCGATCCCGTCATATCCGTAGCATCTCATCCTACCCCATTCTCAAGGGGGGAGGTATAGGGGGAAAACGCCAGGGCTGGTTTGCCGACCGCAAAAACGGTAGGTTCTCTCTACCTGTGGGGGAATTGCATGAGCGAACTGGAAAGCCGGGCGGGATGGCGCACGCCATGGGTGGGGTATTCCCGCCGGTTCGCGGCTGTGCTGATTCTGGGCATGGCGGCTGTCACCTGGTGGCAGGTCCAGTCCGGCTATCATCAGGCCTTGCGCACGGCCGAGCGGCTGGTGCTGTCCGTGGCCCGGGCCGAGGAGGAATATGTGCGTGCCTCGGTGCGCGGCGTGGACTCCATGTTGGCGGACCTGGCGGGCAGCGTGCTGTCCAAGGGCTATCCCAGCCCCGAGCTGTTCCTGGGGCGCGCCGTGCTGCATCCCGAGGTCCAGGTGCTGTTCATGCTGGATGCCAGCGGCCAGATGGTGTTCAACACCCTGCCCGACAGCCTGCAGCGCCCCGGCCTGCGGTTCGACTCCGAGCCCTATTTCCTGGCCCAGCGCGACGATCCCTCGGCTCGCCGTCTCTATGTGGGCGGGCCGGCGCCGGCGCGGCTGGTGGGCGAGCGCAGCTTTCACCTGTCGCGGCCTATCCTGGACGGTGCCGGGCGCTTCCTGGGGGTGGTGGTGGCGGCACTGGAGCCGGGCTTTTTCGCCGCCTATCTGAAATCGGCGATGCTGGAGCCCGAGGGCGGCGCCGCCCTGGTGCATCTGGGCGGCCAGATCCTGGCCCGAGCCCCGGACCTGGAAGCCACCTTCGGCACCAATGTGTACCGCACCGACCTGTTCCTGAATGGACCCAAACGCGACGGCGTCGAGCGCATGATCTCGCCCGCCGACGGAGTGGACAAGCTGGTGGGCTACCGCCAGCTGGACGGCTATCCGCTGATGGTGACCAGCGGCCTTTCCATGCCCAGCGTGCTGGCCGACTGGACCGCCAGCGCGCTGAATTCGGCTTTCATTCTGATGGGCCTGTCCCTGGCGCTGTGGTATTTCGCCAGCCTGTCCGACCGGCGCGAGCGCCGCCGCACCCAGGCGCTGGCCGCTCTGGCCGACCAGAACGACCGGCTCGAGGACATGGTCGACAGTCGCACCCGCAGCCTGCAGCAGGCCCGCCAGCAGGCCGAGGAACGGGCCGCCGATCTGGCGCGGGTCAATGCCGACCTGGAGCATCTGACCCAGGCCACCGCCCATGACCTGCAGGAGCCGTTGCGGCTGGTGGTGTCCTATGCCCAGTTGCTGCAGCGGCGCTATCAGGGCCGGCTGGACGCCGAGGCGGACGAGTTCATCGGCTATCTGGTGTCGGGCGCCGGGCGCATGAAGCAGCTTCTGACCGATGTGCAGCGATTCCTGTCCCTGGACCGGGTGCCGGTGGTGCCCCGCCGGGTGGACAGCCGCCGCCTGGCCGGCCAGATATGCGATGCCCTGCGGCCCATGCTCGACGAGGCGGGGGCCAGCATCACCGTGGGCGAACTGCCGGTCCTGCAAACCGACGAGCGGCGTCTGCGCGAGCTGTTCCTGGTGGTGCTCGAGAACGCGGTGGCCCATGCCCGACCCGGCGTGCCGCCCGAGGTGCATGTGAGTGCCGAATCGCGCAATGGCCGCTGGGTGTTCTCGGTGATGGACAATGGCCGGGGCA
>CAYOKN010000108.1:0-9602 GCA_964404545.1 uncultured Rhodospirillaceae bacterium
GTTCTTCTTGGCGGCAAAGGCGGCCACGGCGGCGGCATCGGCCTCGGGCGCGATCACCACCTCGGTGAACAGCTTGGCGATCTCCTCGGCAGTGGGGCCGTCCAGCGGGCGGTTGATGGCGATGATGCCGCCAAAGGCCGAGACCGGATCGCAGGCCAGGGCGGCCTGGTACGCCTCCTTGATGCTGGCGCCGGTGGCCACGCCGCACGGGTTGGCGTGCTTAATGATGGCCACCGCCGGCTCGTCGAACTCGCTGACCAGCTCGAAGGCGGCGTCGGTGTCGTTGATGTTGTTGAAGGACAGCTCCTTGCCCTGCAGCTGCTTGGCGGTGGCCACGCCGGCGCGCACCTTGCCGGTCACATAGAAGGCGGCCTGCTGGTGCGGGTTCTCGCCATAGCGCAGGGACTGCTTCAGCGTGCCGGCGGCCACCACGCGGCGGGGGAAGGTCTCGCCCACCTGCTGGGTGAACCAGGCCGAGATGGCGGCGTCATAGGCACCGGTGCGGGCATAGGCGATGGCGGCCAGCTTGCGGCGCAAGCCAAGGGTGGTGGCGCCGCCATGGGCGGTCATCTCGGCCATCACCGCCTCATAGTCCTCCACATCCACCACAACGGTGACGTCATTGTGGTTCTTGGAGGCGCCACGGATCAGGGCCGGGCCGCCGATGTCGATATTCTCGATGCAGGTCTCGAAATCGGCCCCCTTGGCCACGGTGGCCTCGAAGGGATAGAGATTGACCACCAGCAGGTCGATGGGCTGGATGCCGTGCTGGGCCATGGTCGCCTCATGCTCGGCATTGCCGCGCATGCCCAGCAGGCCGCCATGCACCAGCGGGTGCAGGGTCTTGACCCGGCCGTCCAGCATTTCCGGGAAGCCGGTGTAGTCGGACACGTCGGTCACCGCCAGGCCGGCGTCGCGCATCGCCTTGGCGGTGCCGCCGGTGGACAGCAGCTCCACACCGCGTTCGGCCAGGAACCGGCCGAACTCGATCAGGCCGGTCTTGTCGGAAACGGAGAAAAGGGCGCGGCGGATGGGGCGGTCGGTCATGGCGATGCGTCAATCAAAATGGGTTTTCGATCCGGTGCGTATACCATGGCGGCACAGGGAACGCCAATTCTTGACCGATCGTTCCTGGCACGGACGGCAAAGAAGCAGGTAGGTCCCGCCAAGGATGATCAGCACCGCGCCTACCAGACTGGCCAGGTCGGGCCAGTCGCCGAACACCGCGACGGAATAGCCGACGGCGAACACGAACCGGGAGTATTCCATGGGCGACACCGTGGCCGCTTCGGCGCTCCGGTAGGCATTGGCCACCAACCACCGGCCCAACGATGCCAATCCGGCAAAAATCAGAAGCAAAACCCATTGGTTCCTGTCGGGGGCAACCATCGGCCCCAGCACCACTGGCCACGAAACCAGGAGGCCCAGAAGATTCATGTGCAGGACGATGGTCATGGGGTGCAGGCGCACGTGAAAGCGGCGAATGGAAAGCTGGCAGTAGACACTGAGCAGAACCGCCGCCACCAGCCAGGGGACCCCACTGGTGACCATGCCGACATTGCCCACCACCGATACGGCCGCCCCCAGGAACGACACGCCGATGGCCACCCATCGGCCAAACCCCAGACGCTCGCCCAGAAACCAGGTCCCCAGAGCGGCGATCAGCAGGGGCGCCATGAAGGCAACCAGGGTGGCATTGGCCAAGGGAGTGCCGGGCAGGCCAATGAACCAGCACCCGATGCTGAGCAGCGTCGCCCCGTTGATCAAGACAAGACGGAAATCGAACATTCCCCGCCAGTAGCGCGGCAGAACCGGAAGCAGGAACAGCGACCCGAACAGCATCCTCCAGAAAAAGATCTGCTCTGGCGGCAGGCTGCCTCCAATCACCTTCAAGACCGTGTCGGAGCTGGCCGCCGTCAGGGCGCCGGCCAGCATGAAAATCATGCCCCGCAGCGGACTCGGAGCGGTCACGAAACGGCCTTGAGGTCCATCCGGTCAAATTCCGGCACCAGACCCTGCAGCCGCTGCAGGACCAGCGCCTCGGCACCTCGGGAACAGTCCTGCTCGAGCCCCTTCAGGAAGGACTCGATTTCCGCAAGCTCGACAGACCTGGGGGCCGCCAGCAGCACCCCGTCCCGGGATGTGGGCACAGGGGCTTCGGCGCCGTGGAAAATTTCCTCGAACAGCTTTTCGCCAGCACGCAGGCCAGTGAACGCGATCTTGATATCCTCGTCAGGGCGCAACCCGGCCAGGCGGATCATCTGCCGAGCCAGGTCCACGATCTTCACCGGCTCGCCCATGTCGAGCACATAGATCTTGCCCTCGTCATGGCTGGCGGTGCCCAGGGCCGAGGCCTGCAAGACCAGCTCCACCGCCTCGCGAATGGTCATGAAATAGCGCACCACGTCGGGATGGGTGACGGTGATGGGACCGCCCGCCGCCAGTTGGCGCTGGAACAGCGGCACTACCGATCCGGTGGAGCCCAGCACATTGCCGAACCGAACGGTGAGGAACCGCGTTCCCTTGCCCGCCAGGTCCAGCGCCTGCGTATACATCTCGGCGGCCCGCTTGGTGGCACCCATGACATTGGTGGGGTTCACGGCCTTGTCGGTCGAGATCATCACCATGGTGGCTGTCCCGTGTGCCACGCAGGCATCGGCTACGTTCCGGCTGCCCAATATATTGGTCTGGATGCCCTCGATGGGGTTTTCCTCGACCAGCGGCACATGCTTCAACGCTGCCGCATGGAACACCAGTTCCGGCCTCGCCTCGCTCCAGACCTCATCCAGTCGGGCGCGATCCCGCACATTGGCGATCACCGCCCGGCGGGGGATGTCAGGGAACTGCTCGGCCATTTCCCGGTCGATGGTGTAAAGGGCGAACTCGGAGGCCTCCAGCAGCGTGACATGGGCCGGGCGCAAGGCCGCGACCTGACGCACCAGCTCGGACCCGATGGACCCGCCCGCCCCGGTCACCACCACACGCCGGCCGCCAATCAAGGCGGCGATGCCGCCGCGATCGAGATTGGCCTCGGGTCGACCCAGCAGATCCTCGACCGCGATTGGACGCACCTGCAACGTGTCGCCAAGGCTCTGAAGGTCGGTCAGGCGCGGCATCCTGGCCATGGCCACGCCCTGGGCATCCGCCAGCTCGAGCAATTGCCGGATCTGGCCGCCACTCAAGCGTCCACTGGTCAGAATCAGCTTTTCCGGGGACGTTCCCTTGGCCCTCAGCCGCTCCAGCACCAGCGGCAGATCCTCCACCGTCCCCAGCACATCCACACCATGAATGGAGCGCCCGACACGGCCGCCCAGGACGGCAAGCAAGCCCAGGATGCGGTAGGCGGGCTGCGGATTGCGCAATTCGGCGCGGATGAAGGTTTCCGATTCGTCCCCGGCCCCGATCAGCAGGACAGGAATTCCCGCCCTGGAACTGGCCGCCATTTTCGACCGCTGACGGCCGTCCTTCAGCATGCGGTAGACGAACCGGGGACCACCCAACAGGGCCATCAGGACGAACCAATGGATGAAGGGAAGCGACCGGGGAAACATATGCAGCCGGGTAACAAGGAACAGAACCGGCAGGAAGACGAGAATGGACAATGTGGCCGCACGGGTGATGGCCAACAGGTCGTTCATGGAGGCATACCGCCACACGCCCCCATAGAGGCCGACGATGCGGAACATCGCCGCCGCGATCAGGACGAACACCAGCGCCCCGACCCACGGCAGATGGCCGAACTCCGCCAGCCCGTCGCCCACCCGCAGATAGAAGGCCAGGACGAAGGACAAACCCGCCATGATCAGGTCATGGAGATAAGCGATCTCGGATCGAAAGGGGCGGCGGGGCTTGAGGGCCATTCTGAATGTCCGAATTGATGGGCGGACCATAGCAGAACCAAACTATGAACGGAACTGACGAGCCGCGGAAGTCCATGCCCGGTGATACAAGTCGAGGGTGGCCTTGTTCACGACCTGATCCGAATAGTCCTGCTCCACGGTTTGCCGAGCGGCCGCGCCCAGCCTTAACCTAAGGGCCTCATCGCCGGCCAGCCGCGCCAGTGCGTCGGCCAGTGCGGCGCCGGAGCGTGCCTCGACCAGCAATCCATTGCCTTCATGCCGGACCAGTTCCCGGCACCCCGGCACATCGGTGGCCACCAGGGGACGACCGCAAGCGGCCGCCTCCAGCAGGGACCGCGGAAGCCCCTCCCGGTAGCTGGGCAGCACCGCGATCGAACTCTCGGCCCAGACCTGGGCGATATCGGAACGATGGCCATCCCAGTCCAGCAGACCGTCTTGCTGCCAGGCCAGAGCCTGGGCTTCGGAAATGGACCGGGGATTCGCCGCATCGGGCGCCCCCACCAGCCGCAGGCGGAGCGGCACCCCCCGTTGGCGCAAGAGACGTGCGGCCTCGGCCAGTTCGCCGATGCCCTTGTCCCACAGGAGCCGCGCCACCAGCGTGGCCACCGGGATTCCCGGGGGCTCGGGGCTCGACCGGAAATGGTCGATATCCACGCCCGCGCCCCGGATCACCGCCACCCGGTCTTCGGATATGAACGTCCCTGCGAAGGCGGCATGATCATCCTGGTTCTGGACGATGAGCCAGCTTGCCGGGCGCCCAAGCAGCAAGCGGAACGCCCCCCGCAGCACCGGCCGCAGGGCGCGGGCCAACGGCTGATCCGAAATGAACACGAAACCCAGGCCGGCCAGGGCATTGATCACCGCCGGCACCCCCGTCAGCCAGGCTGCCATGGACCCGTAAAGGACCGGCTTCATGGCCACTTGATGAACCAGGTCGGGCTGCACGCGGCGATACAGCGCGACAAGCTCGAGGATGGCGAGGAATTCCCGAAAGGGATTGCGCCCGCGGCGCTCCAGCCGCCTCAGGGGCTCGAGCCGAAATCCCTCCGCCCGGATCGTGTCGGCCATCCGGCCAACCTTGGTGGCGACGGTGACTTCCCACCCCGCATCCCGCGCCGCCCGAGCCATGGCAAGCCGATGAGAGCAGAAATACCAATCCTCGGTCACCAAATAGAGCAGCCGACGGGTCATCGCTGCTCCCCCCGCGCAAAGGGGATCAGGGCAAGCACCATGCCCACCACCAGCAAGATCTTCCACCACGGCGCCCAGATAGAGAAATTGCTTACCGATGCCCCCCAATAGCCGGCCCAGAACAACAGCGCCGGCAGGGCAGCATCTGTGCGGCAAGCCAGTCGGAACAGCCGCACACTGACCCACAGGACAACCCCAAACACCCCCGCCGCGCCCACCAGCCCGCCTTCGGCAAGCAGTTCGAGAACGGCGTTATGCGGATGCGACGGTACGAATTCCACGAACATTCCGGGGATCTGCGCATTGGCCCCGGGAAGCTTGTTTACGGCATTCAAGCCAACGCCGAACCATGGCTGCTCGACAAACCGCTCCCAGACGAAATTCCAGATGATCTGACGGTGAGGATCCACAAGCCCGGGCGGCAGATACAGCTGAACCTGGACCGCATCCGGATAGGGGTTCTGGGGCAGTCCGGTCACCCAGAACCCAACCACGGCCAGGATGACGGAAAAGGCCCCCAATGCCCAAGCCACGCAGCCACGCCGGATTGCCCAGACCAGCAAAGCCACGGCCGCCACCGCCACCAGCCCGACCACGGATGCACGGCTTCGGGTCAGAACCACCATGACGAGGGTCAGCAGGGCAATGGCCGCACCAGCAAGCCGCCAGGAGCCGCCCTGGCGCCATGCCAGAAGCACAACGACCGGCAGGGCCGCCGCCAGGGCCGAGGCGGTCGGCTTCAGCGGAACAAGATTTTCGGCCGCGCTGGCCAAGGGCGGGCCACCTGCCCCCCGGAGATGCCAAACCAGTTCATGATCCAGGACCATCACCAGCACCGCGCCCGTCATGGCCCCCAGGGTGACCGCCACGACCGACCGAACAGCCCACCCCCCACCGCCTTGGGCCAGCGACAGCCCAAGCCAGAGAATGACGCCGCCCAGCCAGAAGCCGGCTGTCCGGCCAAAGGCGGCCCAACTGTCGGCGGGACTGATGGAGACCAGCACCGCGGGCAGCAGCGCGGCGAATGCCATTGCCGAGGCAAGCCAGATCCAGACCGGGATTGCCCGCAGCCGCGTCAGCGCGTCGCGCGGCTGCGCCGCGAGCACGGCCAAACCGATCACAAGGGCGGCAACCACCGCCCCCTGCATTGCTGCCCGGCCAGCAAGATTCAGGGGAATGGAGACCCCTAGGACCACGCCGAAAGCCGTCCCCAGCCACGGCAGGGAGAGCCGCTGGCCGGTCATTCCTGCAGTCTCCGGGCGATCAACTCGGCAATCAGCCGATTGGCCCCTGGTCCGTAATGTCCGTCCATGGGGACCTGCCGTTCGGCCGGCGGCAACCCAGAGGCCGGCTTGTCCACTTCCTCGCCGAACTGCCGGGCGTCCACGCGCAGGAACAGGGCCTTGTCGCCTGGGGCCAAGGTCTCCTCGGCCGCTCGGTAATCGTCGAACGGATCAATCAGGATCACCCGGGTCCCGGCTCGCCGCGCCAGGTCCACATACCACCGGACCGTAAAGTCTGCCGCCAGATTGGCCAGGCGGGGATCATTGTCATATTCCGACGCATGCCCGGCCCTCAGCCCCAGCTGGGTCAGAAGCTGGCGCGCCTTGACCAACGGGCGACTGAGCAGGAAATAGCTCCAGGTATCGTTGCCTGCGGTCAGATAGCCACCGGGATAAATCCCGAACCGAGCATTGGCCGTCACCTTGCCGGGAGGCGGGTCCACCAGTTCGATGAGCTTGCTATCCGGGTTCAGCCAGAAGCACGGCTTATCGACCTCCGGCCGCGTGCCGCCATGGCACAGCGATCGCTGCCACATGCCACGGGTCAAGACCACCACCGCCCGCGGCCGCAACTGCTCGACATGGCGTTCCAGCAACCGCATGGCCTGCGCCTGTCCATAGGCGGGGATGCCCAGATTGACCACAGGCTCGCCCAAGAGACGCTCCAACTGGCCGGGATAGCTCTGGTCGTAATCCACGCCCCAGCCGAAGGACCATGAATCTCCGCTGACCACCACCCGCCCGGGTTCTGCCCGGCCGTTGGGCTCGCGGTCCCGAAAACCGTCGGCATTTACGGCCACCCGGCTCATGAAAAAGACCTCGCCCGTGCTGGGATTGCGGGCGCCGGCACAGGCATCCGCCCCCGGCTTCAAGACCCAGCCCAATTGATCGTCAACCTGGCCGAAGCTGCCGCAACTGACTGCCGCCCAGGTCATTTTCTTGTAGGCGTAATAGCCCATCACGCCGGCAACCGGCACCGCGACGGGGATCAGGCACATGATCGCGAAGAAAAGGATCCGCTTCCAGGCCGGAAGGGAGGCTGGCAAACTGGACACGATCCCTCCGGTGAACCTGCGGACCAAAGTCCGTGGCCCACGATGAGACAAAAGAGGCCGCAGGATCAGCGAACGCGGAAAGGTCTGTCAAGCGCCCCGACCTGGGTGAAACTGGACAGCAATTCGGCCATGTCACGAACCGTGGGACAGCCCTTGGGGAAAGGGGTGATCCTGCCATCGGCAACGACGCCGACGAACCGCATGCCCACATCGGTGGCGGCCTTGTAATCGGTCACGGCATCGCCGACGAACAGCACGTCCGCTGGCGCCAACCCGTGCTCCTCAAGGATCCCCTTGGCAATATCCGACTTGGATGCGGGTGTCCCATACACCCCCTGAAAATGATCCGCCCAACCACGGGCCGCCACGATATGGCGCAATTCGTCCTGGGGCGTACCCGACGCAACAAACAACGGCCGGTGAGCCGACATGGCGGCCAGAAAAGCCGATGCTCCGCCGATTTCCTCACAGGACAAGACCCGGTCCAGCACCAGATCCGAGAACCGGCGGCCCAGATCGGCCCGAAGTTCGGCCGACAACGGCCGGCGCAGGATGTCGCTGAAGATATGGTCGAACTGGATATAGCGGCTGATGCCGGTCATCCGCTCATGCAAGGCCATGATGGCCGGCACATGCTCGGGATGATCGTCGGCAAACAGCTCGCCGAAGGCCGCGACCTTGATGGTGGCGGAGTCCAGAAGCACCCCGTCGAAATCAAGGATGAAGGCCCGCGGCAAATCCTCAGAACCGCCAGACACGCAGACCCTCCGGCAGGGCCACGCTGCGCCACATGCCCTTCAGGTCGGCCAGCAGGCCGCCCTTGCGCACCAGACGCTCGAAGGTCTCGGGCGTGAAGCGCAGATAGGCGTCATGGGGCACGGCGCCGATCACGCAATCATAGGCTTGCGCGCCGTCCAGGCTGGTCTTCAGCTCCATGTCGTATTCGTGCCGGGCCTCGGCCGGGTCGGCCATGGGGTCATGCACGTCCACGGAATGGCCCAGGCTGCGCAGCTTGGCGATGATGTCCACCACCTTGGTGTTGCGCAGGTCAGGCACGTTCTCCTTGAAGGTCAGGCCCAGAATCAGGATGCGGGCGGGCTTGCCGTTGGTGTCCAGTTGCTCGTGCACCCGGTCGGCCACATAGAGGCCCATGCCGTCATTGATGCGCCGCCCGGCCAGGATCACCTCGGGATGATGGCCCAGCTTCTTGGCGCATTCGGCCAGGTAGAAGGGGTCCACGCCAATGCAGTGGCCGCCCACCAGACCCGGCTGGAAGCGCAGGAAATTCCACTTGGTGGCCGACGCCTCCAGCACGTCATAGACCGACAGGCCCAGGCGCTGGAAGATCATGGTGATCTCGTTGACGAAGGCGATATTGATGTCGCGCTGGGCGTTCTCGATCACCTTGGCGGCTTCCGCCACCTTGATGCTGGCGGCGCGGAACACGCCGCCCGAGGTGACCACGCCATAGACCCGGGCCAGGGTCTCGGTGACCTCGGGCGTCTGACCGGCGATCACCTTGGTGATCTTGTCCACCGTATGCTCGCGGTCGCCGGGATTGATGCGCTCGGGGCTGTAGCCCAGCCAGAAGTCCTGGCCGCATGTCAGGCCCGATTCCTGTTCCAGCAGCGGACCGCACACATCCTCGGTCACGCCGGGATAGACGGTGCTTTCGAACACCACCACGGCGCCCTTGCCCATCACCTTGCCCACGGTGCGGCAGGCGGCGCGCACCGGGGTCAGGTCGGGCTGGTTCCACTGGTCCACCGGGGTGGGCACGGTGACGATGAACACCTCGCAGCCCCGCATGGCTTCGGGATCGGTGGTGAAGCTGGCGGTGCAAGCCCGAAGATTGGGACCGTCCACCTCGCCGGTGCGGTCCAGTCCCTCATGCAACTCCGTGACCCGCTGCTCGTTGATGTCGAACCCCACGGTGGGAAAATGGCGGGCGATGGCGACGGCCAGCGGGAGACCCACATAGCCCAGGCCGATGACGGCGATCTTGGTGGTCTGAGACATCACGAACCCATGGTGGAAAAGCGGTTGAACATCAGCAAGGCCCCCCGGCTCTGTCAAGCGCCGTCGGCCGGCAGGAACAGGAAATCGGCATAGCCCTTGGCCGCGCACAGGGCGGCGGCCTCGGCCCCGGTCAGCGGCCGGGCCGGCCCCAGGGCCTGCAGCAGCAGCGGGCGGTAGCCCAACCCGGCCAGCTT
>CAYOKN010000109.1:0-9574 GCA_964404545.1 uncultured Rhodospirillaceae bacterium
AAGCTGCTCCATGGGGGACCGCCTGATAAGCCGAATGCGTGGACCCAGATCATGGTGCGGGCCGCGCCCAGCCGCAAGTCATGCGGATTTTCCCTTTGCGGATCATGCGCTTGGGGGCATCTTTCCACCATTGGCTGGACACTGAAAGGACCTGGGCCCGTGCTGGAGCATCTGATCGACCCACAGGCTGACCTCGTGCCCCTGACCGCCGTACGGCGGTCGGGCTGGAAGGATTGGCTGGAGGGCCAGACCGAGGCGCTGCGGGCCTGGGTGCGCAACAGCGGCTTCGTGCCCGACAATGGCGCCGTCTGCCTCGTGCCTGGCGAGAACGGGGCGCTGGCCCGGGTGCTGGTGGGCATCGACCCGGCCGACCCCTGGAGCCTGGCCGGCCTGCCGCAGAAGCTGCCCCGGGGCGGCTATCGCCTTGAGGCCGCCCTGGAGCCCAAGGCCGCCAGCTGGGCTGCCATGGCCTGGGCCCTGGGCACCTATGGCTTCACCCGCTACAAAGGCCAGGGCCGTGACTGGCCCCGCCTGGCCTGGCCCGAGGGGGGCGACCGCGACTGGGTCGAGGCGGTGGTCCAGGCCACCGCCCTGGTGCGCGATCTGGTGAACACTCCGGCCAATGACATGGGGCCCGAGGAACTGGCCGAGGCTGCCGACCACCTGGCCCGCCGCTTCGCTGCCCGCATCCGGGTGATCAGCGGCGAGATGCTGCTGTTCGAGAACTATCCCGCCATCCATGCGGTGGGCCGCGCCTCGGTGCGCCAGCCGCGCCTGATCGACCTGCGCTGGGGCGACGAGGATGCGCCCCGGGTGACCATCGTGGGCAAGGGCGTCTGTTTCGACAGCGGCGGGCTGGACCTGAAATCCGCCTCGAACATGAAGCTGATGAAGAAGGATATGGGCGGCGCCGCCCATGCCCTGGGCTTGGCGCTGGCGGTGATGCGGCTGGGGCTGAAGATCCGCCTGCGGGTGCTGATCCCGGCGGTGGAGAACTCGGTGGCGGGCAATGCCTTCCGCCCCATGGATGTGCTGACGACCCGCAAGGGCCTGACCGTCGAGGTGGGCAACACCGACGCCGAGGGCCGGTTGGTGCTGTGCGACGCCCTGGCCGAGGCCGGGCGCGAGAACCCGGATCTGCTGATCGACCTGGCCACCCTGACCGGCGCCGCCCGCACCGCCCTGGGGCCCGAACTGCCGGCGCTGTTCACCAACCAGGACGGGCTGGCCGCCGATCTGGCCCGCCATGCCGAGGCGGAATGCGACCCCCTGTGGCGGCTGCCCTTGTGGAAGAATTATCGGCGCATGCTGGACAGCAAGGTGGCCGACCTGAACAATGCCTCGGACAGCCCCTTTGCCGGCGCCATCACCGCCGCCCTGTTCCTGCAGGAGTTCGTCGAGCCCAAGACGGCCTGGGCCCATCTGGATCTCTATGCCTGGAACTCGGCGCCCCGCCCGGGCCGTCCCGAGGGCGGCGAGGCCTTTGCCCTGCGTGCCCTGCTGGCGCTGCTCACGGAACGCTATCCGGCCTAGCCTGTTTGGTGTAATTTAGTTCCCACTACAGTGGCCCGGGGGGACGCATGGGCGTCGATCTGAAGGCGGTCCAAGCGCTCCATCTCTGGCGGGGCGCCATCGTGGAAAGCGTAAGGCGCGACGGGCCCGACCTCTCGGCGCGGCAGATGGCGCTGTTGCTGACCGTCTATCTGACCCCGCCGCCCCACACCGTGCGCGGCCTGGCCGCCGCCCTGAACGTCTCCAAGCCCGCCATCACCCGCGCCGTGGACCGGCTGGGCCAGCTTGGCCTGGTCAAGCGCAAGACCGATACGGCCGACCGCCGCAATGTGCTGATCCAGCGCACGGTCAAGGGCTCGGTGTTCCTGCGGGAATTCGGCGACATGGTGGTGGGGGCTGCCCAGGCGGCCGATCCCTCGGAAGGGAATGCGACCGGGGGAGTGGGGCCGTGACAGCGCCCGGTCCAACCACCAGCTATGTGCTGGACGCCGAGGATCACATCATCGATGTCTGCAGCAATTGGGATGCCTTTGCCCAGGCCAATGGCGCGCAGGGCCTGACCCATGGCCGGGTGCTGGGCCGCCGCCTGCAGGAATTCGTCACCGGCCCCGACACCCGCATGTTCGTCGAGCTGATGCTGAAATCCGCCCGCCTGTCTCAAGAGCCCGTGATCCGTCCCTATCGATGCGATTCGCCCGAGTTGCGCCGGCAGATGGAAATGACCATGACCAGTCTGGGCGGCGGCGTGCTGCGGCTGGATCACCGGCTGCTGTCCACCGCCGCGAACAAGGTTCCGGTGCGGGTGGCGGGCCAGACCCGCCTGGCGCCCCGCCTGGTCAAGCGCTGTTCCATGTGCAACCGCCTGCGCGCCGACGACGGCCAATGGGTCGAGGGCGACGACCACCCCGCCAGCCTGCTGCCCCCGGCGGTGGCGGTGTTCTATGGCATCTGCGGCTCCTGCCGCCCGGTGATGCAGCGGGCGATCTGAGGGGCCCCTCAGCCCACGGTTTCCAGATTGAACGCCGCTGCCATCAGGGTGCGGGTGTAGTCGGTCTTCGGGTCGGCGAAGATGTCACGGGCATCGCCGGCTTCCACCACTTTGCCGTCTTTCATCACGATCAGTTCGTCGGCCAGGGCGCGCACCACGCGCAGGTCGTGGCTGATGAACAGATAGGCCAGCTTGTGGCGGCCCTGCAGGTCGCGCAGCAGGTCCACGATCTGGGCCTGTACCGAGACGTCCAGGGCGCTGGTGGGTTCGTCCAGCACGATGAAGCGGGGCTTCAGCACCAGGGCGCGGGCGATGGCGATGCGCTGGCGCTGGCCGCCCGAGAATTCGTGGGGATAGCGGTCGGCGGCATCGGCGGGCAGGCCCACCTCTTCCAGCGCCTGGGCCACCGCGCGGCGGCGCTCCTGCCGGTCGCCCCGGCCATGCACCGCCAGGCCTTCGCCCACGATGTCGCCCACGCTCATGCGCGGTGACAGCGAGCCATAGGGGTCCTGGAACACCACCTGCATCTCGCGCCGCAGGGGGCGCAGTTCGGCGGGCTTCAAGCTCATCAACTCGCGGCCCAGGAACACCACCCGGCCCTGGGCCGCCAGCAGGCGCAGCAGCGCGAAGCCCAACGTGGTCTTGCCCGAGCCGGATTCGCCCACGACGCCCACGGTGTGGCCTTCCCGGATGGTCAGCGAGATGCCGTCCACCGCCTTCACATGGTCCACCACTCGGCCGAACAGGCCCTTCTTGATGGGGAACCAGACTCGCATGTCGCGGCCCTCCAGCACCACCGGGGCGTCGCCCGGGGCCCTGTTGGGCTTGCCCTTGGGCTCGGCCGCCAGCAGCCGCTTGGTATAGGGATGCACCGGGGCGGCGAACAGTTCGGCGGTGTCGCCCTTTTCCACGATCTCGCCGTCCTTCATCACGCAGACCCGGTCGGCCATCTTGCGCACGATGCCCAGGTCGTGGGTGATCAGCAGCAGCGCCATGTGGAACCGCTCCTGCAGGTCTTTCAGCAGCGCCAGGATCTGGGCCTGGATGGTCACGTCCAGGGCGGTGGTGGGCTCGTCGGCGATCAGCAGGTCGGGTTCGCAGGCCAGGGCCATGGCGATCATCACCCGCTGGCGCTGGCCGCCCGACAGTTCGTGCGGCAGGGCGTCCATGCGCCGCTCGGGCATGGGGATGCCCACCAGGGACAAAAGCTCGAGCACCCGGGCGCGCAATTGCTCGCCGCGCAGGCCGCGGTGGATCTCCAGCACCTCGCCCACCTGCTTGCCGATGGACTGCAGCGGGTTCAGGCTGGTCATGGGTTCCTGGAACACCATGGAAATCCGGTCGCCGCGCAAGGAGCGCAGGGTGGGCTCGGGCGCGCCCACCAGTTCGGTGCCCTGATAGCGGATCGAGCCCTGGGGATGGGCCGCGCGGGGATAGGGCAGCAGCTGCAGGATCGACAGCGCCGTGACCGACTTGCCCGATCCCGATTCGCCCACCAGCGCCACGGTCTCGCCCTTGGCGATGTCGAAGGACACGCCCCGCACCGCATGCACCATGCGCGGCCCCTGGCCGAAGGTGACGTGCAGCTCGTCCACGGTCAGGATGGTGTCTCTCATGCCCGGGTCTTCCTTGGGTCGAAGGCGTCGCGCACCGCTTCGCCGATGAAGATCAGCAGGGACAGCATCACCGCCATCACCATGAAGCCGGCGATGCCCAGCCAGGGGGCCTGCAGGTTCTCCTTGCCCTGGCGCAGCAGGTCGCCCAGCGAGGGCGAGCCCGGCGGCAGGCCCAGCCCCAGGAAGTCCAGCGCGGTCAGCGAGACGATGGAGCCGTTCAGGATGAAGGGGAAGAAGGTCAGGGTGGCCACCATGGCATTGGGCAGCACATGCTTCCACATGATGGCCGCGTCCTTCATGCCCAGCGCCCGGGCGGCCCGCACATAGTCGAAATTGCGGGCGCGCAGGAATTCGGCGCGCACCACGCCCACCAGGCTGGTCCAGCTGAACAGCACCAGGATGCCCAGCAGCGTCCAGAAGCCCGGCACTACCACGGACGAAACGATGATCAGGATGAACAGCTGCGGCAGGCCGCCCCAGATTTCAATGAATCGCTGGAAGAACAGGTCGGTCTTGCCGCCGAAATAGCCCTGCACCGCGCCGGCGGCCACGCCGACGATGGACGAAACCACGGTCAGCGCCAGGCCGAACAGCACCGACAGCCGGAAGCCGTAGATCAGGCGGGCGGCCACGTCGCGGCCCTGGTCGTCGGTGCCCAGGACATTCACCGCCGAGGGCGGCGCCGGGGCCGGCACCGGCAGGTCGTAGTTGATGGTCTGGTAATCGAAGCGGATGGGCGGCCAGACCATCCAGCCGTCGGCCTCGATCAGTTCCTGGATATAGGGGTCGCGGTAATCCGCCGTGGTGGGGAAGTCGCCGCCGAAGGTGGTCTCGGGATAGTCGGCCACCAGCGGGCTGTAAAGCTCGCCCTTGTAGCCGATCAGGATGGGGGTGTTGTTGGCCAGCAGTTCAGCCGCCAGCGACAGCAGGAACAGGGTCAGGAAGATCCAGAACGACCACCAGCCGCGCCGGTTGGCGCGGAAGGCGGCGAAACGTCGGGCAGTGATGGGGCTCATGGGGCGTCCGTCAGCCTTCCTGCCGCTCGAAGGTGATGCGCGGGTCCACGAAGTGATAGGTCAGGTCGCTGAGCAGGTTCAGGACCAGCCCCACCAGGGTGAAGACATAGAGCGTTCCGAACATCACCGGATAGTCGCGGTTCACCACCGCCTCGTAGCCCAGCAGGCCGATGCCGTCCAGCGAGAAGATGATCTCGATCAGCACCGAGCCGGTGAACAGGATGCCCACCAGGGCGCTGGGAAAGCCGGCGATGACGATCAGCATGGCATTGCGGAACACATGGCCGTACAGCACCTGCTGCTGGGTCAGGCCCTTGGCCCGCGCCGTCACCACATATTGCTTGTTGATCTCTTCCAGGAAGGAATTCTTGGTCAGCATGGTCAGGCCGGCGAAGCCGCCCACCACCAGCGCCGCGACTGGCAGCGCCAGATGCCAGAAATAGTCGGCGACCCGGGCGGGCCAGCTCATCTCCTCCCAGCCGATGCTGGTCAGGCCGCGTAAGGGAAACCAGTCCAGATAGCGTCCGCCGGCAAAGACCACGATCAGCAGGATGGCGAACAGGAAGCCTGGCACCGCATAGCCCACGATCACCGCCCACGAGGTGGCCAGGTCGAAGCGCGAGCCGTCGCGCACGGCCTTGGCCACGCCCAGCGGGATGCTGACCAGATAGATGATCAGCGTGCTCCACAGGCCCAGCGAGATGGACACCGGCAGCTTTTCCAGCACCAAGTCCAGCACCGGCACATTGCGGTAGAAGCTTTCGCCGAAGTCGAAGCGCAGATAATTGCCCATCATCTGCAGGAAGCGTTCATGGGCCGGCTTGTCGAAGCCGAACTGCTGTTCGATCTCGGCCACGAAGGCGGGGTCCAGCCCCTGTGCCCCGCGATATTGCGAGCGGGCGCCGCCGCTGCCGGCGGCCTGCTGCTGGCCTTGCGCCTCTTGCTGGCCGGCGCCCGAGATGCGGCTGGTGGCCTCGACCGTCTGGCCCTGCACCCGGGCCAGCATCTGTTCCACCGGGCCGCCGGGCGCCAGCTGGGCGAAGACGAAATTCACCACCATGATCCCCAACAGGGTGAAGGGGATCAGCAGCAAGCGGCGCGCGGCATAGGCCCACATGGTGCGGTCAGCCCCCCTTGCGCCCGCGCAGCCAGCGGAAGCCCAGCCAGACGATGACCACGGCCAGGATCACCAGCAGCGAGGGCCACCAGGGGCCGGGCGATTCGGCGGCGGGGGTGGGCACCGCCTCGGCGGGCAGGGTCCGCACCGGACCGGGGGCATCCGAATTGCCCGGCGGGGTGGCCGGCGGCAGCACGTCGCGGCCGGGTGGCGGGTCGTTGGGCGCGCCGGGCGGGGCGATGGGCTGCTGGGTGCCGGGATAGGGGCTGCTGTCCTGCTGCACCTGGGCCTGGGCGGTGCCGATGCCCAGCAGGCGATGCAGCCAGGGGCCGGCGTCCCCGGTCTTTTGCGGCGGCGGCGGGGTCACCGCCTTGGCCTTGGCCGGCTCGACCCACCAGGCGAAGAACTGGGTGCCGCTGGGCGGGGTCACCTTGGGGCGGCCGAACTTGTCCCAGAAGGCGATGCGCTCATAGCCCAGATGCCATTGCGGGATCACGTAATGGCCCCATAGCAGGGCACGGTCCAGCGCCTTGGTGCGCACCACCAGGGCGTCGCGGTCGGGGGCGCTGATCACCTTCTGGATCAGGGCATCGATGGCCGGGTCCTTGATGCCGGCCAGATTGCGGCTGCCCGGCTGGTCGGCGGCCTCGGTACCCCAGAACTCCAGCTGCTCATTGCCGGGCGACTGGCTTTGGCCCCAACTGCCCACCACCATGTCGAAGTCCCGGTTGTCCAGCCGGTTCTGGTACTGGGCCACGTCCACGGTGCGCACATTGGCCTTGATGCCCAGCTTTTCCAGGTTCTGGACGAAGGGCAGGGCCACGCGCTCGAAGGCCGGCTGCACCAGCAGGATCTCGAACTGGAAGGGCTGGCCGGTCTTCTGGTTCACCAGCTGCCCGCCCTTGATCTCCCAGCCCGCCTCGCGCAGCAGGCCCAGGGCGGCGCGCAGGTTTTCGCGCACATTGCCGCTGCCGTCGCTGGTGGGCACGGTATATTCGCTGGTGAACAGCTCGGCCGGCAGCTGCGCCCGCAGGGGCTCCAACACCGCCAGTTCCTCTGCGGACGGCAGCCCGTCCGAGGCCAGTTCGCTGTTGGCGAAATAGCTGTCGGTGCGGGTGTACTGGCCATAGAACAGGTTCTTGTTGGCCCATTCGAAGTCGAAGGCCTGGGCCAGGGCGCGGCGCACGCGGGGGTCCTGGAACAACGGGCGGCGGGTGTTGAACACAAAGGCCTGCATGCCCGCCGGATTGTCGGTCTCCACCTCTTCCTTCTTCACCTGGCCGCTTTTGATGGCGGGGAAGTCATAGGCGGTGGCCCAGTCCTTGGCGGTGGTTTCCAGCCGGTAGTCGTATTCGCCGGCCTTGAAGGCCTCCAGCGCCACGGTGGCGTCGCGGTAATAGTCCCAGCGGATGCGGTCGAAATTGTACTGGCCCTTGCGGACCGGCAGGTCCTTGCCCCAATAGTCCTTGACGCGCTCGACGGTGATGAAGCGGCCTGGCTCGAAGCCGGCGATGCGGTAGGGACCGCTGCCCAGCGGCGGGGTCAGGGTGGTGGCGGCGAAGTCCTTGCCCTGCCAGTAATGCTTGGGCAGCAGCGGCATCTGGCCAAGGATCAGCGGCAGCTCGCGGTTGTCGCCGGGCTTGAAGCTGAACTTCACCCGGCGCGGGCCCAACTTTTCCACCTTGGCCACGCCCGCATAATAGTTGCGGTAGAGTGGGTGGCCCTTCTTGGTCAGGGTCTCGAAGCTGAACACCACGTCATCGGCGGTGATGGGCTTGGCGTCATGCCAGCGCGCCTCGGGGCGCAGGTTGAAGGTCACCCACGAGCGGTCCTGCGGCACCTCGATGCTTTCGGCCACCAGGCCATATTCGGAAAAGGCCTCGTCGGCGGAATTGACCAGCAGCGTCTCGAAGGGCAGGGCGGCGGGCGCCGCCGGGATGCCCTTGACGATATAGGGGTTCAGGTTGTCGAAGGTGCCGATGCTGTGCAGCCGCACCTCTCCGCCCTTGGGCGCGTTCGGGTTCACATAGTCGAAATGCTTGAAACCGGCCGGATATTTCGGGGCGCCGTGCATGGCCAAGCCATGCACCGGCGTCACCGACTGGGCGGCGGCGGGCGGCGGGGCGGCCATGAACGCCGTCAGGGCGATGGCAAAGGCTGCTGCGATCAGTCGCATGCGCTCTCCTTGATGAAACCGGGCTCCTGCGAACGGGATATGGTGTGCAGGATGGGTCAGGGCCGGGGGTGGATCAAGCCTCCTGGCCCCGCTACCCCGAATGGGACCCCTTCAGGACGGCCAGGGCCTGGGCGTGGGCGGCGGCGTCGCCGGCGGCAATGACCGAGGCGCCGGATTGCAGGGTCAGGGGCTGCCCCTCCCAGTCGGTAATGCGCCCGCCGGCGCCCTCGATCACCGGCACCATGCACAGATAGTCCCAGGGCTTCAGGCTGTTCTCGCACACCAGGTCGACGAAACCGGCGGCCAGCAGGCCATAGGCATAGCAATCGGCGCCGAAGCGGGTCAGCTTGACCTGTTGGGACAGGCGGTTGAAGGGATGGATGTCGTCGCCGGCGAACATGTCGGGCCCGGTGGCGTACAGGGTAGCCTTGGCGATGGCGTCGCAGGCGCGGGTGCGGATGGGCTGGCCGTTCAGGGTGGTGGGATGGCCCGGCGCGCCCAGCCAGCGTTCACGGGTGATGGGCTGGTCGATCAGGCCCAGGAACGGCTTGCCGTGGCGCAGGCAGGCGATCAGGGTGCCGAAGCTGGGCTTGCCCGAGATGAAGGCCTTGGTGCCGTCGATGGGGTCCAGCACCCAGACGAATTCGGCGTCCATGCGCTCGGGGCCCCATTCCTCGCCGAAGATGCCGTGGTCGGGGAAGGTCTCGGCGATGATGCCGCGCATGACCCGCTCGGCCTCGCGGTCGGCGATGGTCACCGGGCTGGCGTCGGCCTTGTCGTCCACCTCCACCGGCTGGCGGAAATAGCCACGGATCACCTGGCCGGCGGCATCGGCAAGGCGGTCCGCCAGGTCGAGAAAGGCCTGGGGGGCGGGCGTCTGGGTCATGGAATCACGGTCCTTCGGCGGTCTTGAGACTGTAGGCCCCGAGCCGCCAGGCCACCGAGTCGTCCTCGGCGCACAGCGGCATCAGGATGTTGCGAGGCCAGGGCCCGGCACATGACGCGCCGCTCCACCCGGTCCTGGCGCATCTCGGCCGGGACGGGCAGGGGCAGGGGAGCGAGGCCGAGCCCCGACAGCGCCATGGTCAGCGCGGGCCGGCGCCGGCCGGACCGGGCAGCAGGTCCTGCTGCTGGGCCGCAGCGGGCATG
>CAYOKN010000110.1:0-9569 GCA_964404545.1 uncultured Rhodospirillaceae bacterium
GAGAGTTTCCATCTGGTGATCGACGGCGACCGCCGCTTGGCCGACCTGATCGAGACCCCCATGCCCGCCGGGCCGGTGGGTGGGCTGCTGACCGCCGGCTGCGCCATCGACCGCACCGCCCAGGAGGTCCTGGCCGAGCGGCTGGAGCGGCTGCAGGCGGCCGGCCGGGCGGTGCTCGAGAACCTGGCCACGCCCATCGCCATCTTCGGCCCCGACACCCGGCTGGATTTCTATAATTCCGCCTTTGCCACCCTGTGGGAGCTGGACGACGACTTCCTGAACGGCCAGCCGCCCTATGGCCAAGTGCTGGAAAATCTGCGCGACCGCCGCCGCCTGCCCGAGGTGGCCGATTTCCGCGCCTATCGGGAAGAGGAGGTGGGCCGCTTCACCAGCCTGATCGAGCCGGTGGAGGACCTGCTGCACCTGCCTGACGATTCCACCCTGCGCCGAACCATCTCGCCCCATCCCCTGGGCGGGCTGTTGTTCACCTATGAGGACGTGACCGCCAACCTGGCCTTGCGCCGCTCCTACAACACCAGCCTGGCGGTGCACCGGGCCACCCTGGACAATCTGTATGAGGGCGTGGCGGTGTTCGGCGCCGATGGCCGGCTGAAGCTGCATAACCCGGCCTTTGCCCGCATCTGGGCGCTGGAGCCCGACGAGGTCACCGGCGAGCCCCATGTCACCGATCTGGTGGAGCGCCACCGCCGCTTCTTCGACAGCGATGCCCATTGGCCCCGGGTGCGCGATGGCATCATCGCCCTGTTCACCGACCGCACCGCCCGGTCAGGCTGCCTGAAACGCCAGGACGGGGTCACTCTGGACTATGCCTCGGTGCCCTTGCCCGACGGCGCGGTGCTGATGATCTGGCAGGACTTGACCGCCGCCGCCGACCGCACGGGCAGCCCCGGTCTGGCCGAGGACCTGCTGGGCAGCCTGCGCCGCGAGCTGGGGGCGCCGTTGACCAGCCTGATGGGCTTTGCCGAGGTGCTGGCCGACGGCTATTACGGCGAGCTGAACAGCCGCCAGCGGGACTATCTGGACAGCATCCTGCGCACCGGTCGGGCCATGCAGGACGGGCTGACGGTGCTGGACGACCTGATGGCCCCGCCCGAGGACGGGCCCGAGCCCCGGCGCGGCGCGGTCGAGGTGCATACGGTGCTGGCCCAGTTGTTGGGCCTGGTGCGCGAACAGGCAGCCGAGGCCGGGGTGACCCTGAATTTCGACTGCCCGCCCGACATCGGCCGCGTGCAGGCCGATGAAAAGGGCCTGAAACAGGTATTGTACCGTCTGCTACAGCAGGTGTTGCGCACCGCTCCGGGTGCCCAGCTGACCCTGGCGGCGCAGCCCGGCGAGGGCGGCGTGGTGTTTACCGTCGCGGACACCGGCCCCGGCCTTTCCGAGACCGACCAGGCCGCGTCGGCGGTCCTGGCCCAGGCCCGTCGGCTGGCCGAGTCCCATGGCGGCCGGCTGGAGCTGGCCAACGTGACCGGCGAGGGCACCACGGTGACCCTGGTGCTGCCTGGGGCGCTGTCCGGCTGACCTCTTTCGCGCGCGCAAAAAGTGGGATAAAACCGAACCATGCGGACGCTTTATCACCTTCCCCTGTCCCCGTTCTCGCGCAAGGTGCGGATCGCCCTGGCCGAGAAGAAGCTCGACTTCCAACTGGTGGTGGAAAAGACCTGGGAGCGGCGGGTGGAGTTCCTGCATCTGAACCCCGCCGGCGAGGTGCCGGTGCTGGTTGAGGAGGATGGCCGCGCCATCCCCGACAGCCAGGCCATCTGCGAATACATCGAGGATATGCAGATCGAGCCGCCGCTGATCGGCCTGGACCCCCATGCGCGGGCCGAGGTGCGCCGCCTGACCGCCTTCTTCGACCTGAAATTCAACCGCGAAGTCACCAAGATGCTGGTGGGCGAGAAGCTCTACAAACGCTTTTTGTCCCTGGGCGAGCCCGACAGCCGCTGCATTCGCGCCGGCTATGCCAACATCAAGCCGCACTTGGATTATATCTCGTGGCTGGCCGAGCACCGCACCTGGCTGGCCGGCGACACCTTGTCCCTGGCCGACATCGCGGCGGCGGCTCAGCTGTCCTGCGTGGACTATATCGGCGACGTGCCGTGGGAAGAGTATCCGGCCGCCAAGGACTGGTATGCCCGCATCAAGTCGCGCCCCAGCTTCCGCCCCCTGCTGTCCGACAACGTCCCGGGCTGCCCCCCGCCGCGCCATTACGCGGACTTGGATTTCTGATCGGCTCGGTTTGCCCGCGCTTGACGCACGGCTGTCCGGTTCAATAGCGCTCTCCCCGTCCGTCATCGCCGGGCCTGACCCGGCGATGACGGAAAGAGCACGCGCGGTCAGATCACTACGGCGCCTTTCAGCAGCTTGTCCACGAATTCGGGCACGATCTCCGAGGCCGGGCCGTAGATGCGCTCCTGGAACAGGGTGGCGCCCTGGCTGGGTTCCAGGTTCAGCTCTACCGTGCGGGCGCCGGCCATCAGGCGGGCCTGCTGCACGAAGCCGGCGGCGGGATAGACATTGCCGCTGGTGCCCACGGACAGGAACAGGGCGCAGTTGGACAGGGCGTCGTGGATGCGCTCCATCTCCAGCGGCACTTCACCGAACCAGACCACATGCACCCGCACCCGGCCGCGGGTGCCGCAGGCGGGACAGACGCTGTCGGTGGTCATGTCGTCGAACCAGTCGAATACCGCTTCGCAGGCCTCGCAGCGGCCCTTTTCCAGCTCGCCATGCATGTGGATCAGCGCGGTCTGGCCGGCGCGGCTGTGCAGGTTGTCGATGTTCTGGGTCACCACCAGAACTTCGCCGGGCCAGTCGCGGGCCAGCCGGGCCAGGGCTAGGTGGGCGGGGTTGGGCTGCACCTCGGCGTCGCGCAGCTGGCGTCGGCGGGCATTATAGAAGTCATGCACCAGGGCGGGGTTGCGGCGCCAGCCCTCGGGCGTGGCCACATCCTCCAATTTCACCTGCTGCCAGATCCCGCCCTGGCAGCGGAAGGTATCGAGGCCCGACTCCTTGGAGATGCCGGCGCCGGTAAGGACCACGATGCTGGGCAAGGGCGGCTCCTTCTAAGCTGGGATGTCTTGTGGTAGAGACCAGGACCAAGGGTCTTGGGGAGACGCGCCGTGGTCAAGGTACTTTTCGTCTGCACCGGAAACATCTGTCGCTCGCCAACGGCGGAAGGGGTTTTCCGGCATATGGTGGCCGAGGCCGGGCTTGCCCACCTCATCCAGGCGGATTCCGCCGGCACCCACGGCTATCATGTGGGCGAGCCGCCGGACGACCGTTCCTCCGCCCATGCGGCCCGGCGCGGTTATGATCTCTCGGCCCTGCGCGCCCGCCAGGTACGGGCCGAGGACTTCCAGACCTTTGATTTCGTCCTGCCCATGGCGCATGAGCATGACTATGTGCTGCGCCGCCTGGCCCCGCCCGGCACCGAGGATCGCATCCGTAATTTCATGGACTTCGCCCCCGGCTTCCGCAACGAGGTGCCCGACCCCTATTACGGCGGGGCGGAAGGCTTCGAGCATGTGCTGGACATGATCGAAGCCGCCTGCCGCGGCCTGCTGGCCCATATCCAGGCGGAACGGCTGAAAGCCGACGCGGGCGCTTGAGGAAAAAGGAAACCACAGAGGCACAGAGGCACCGAGGAGGCTCGGTGCCCAAACCATGGAAGCCCCTCTGCGCCTCTGTGCCTCTGTGGTGAATCAATCCGTTATTTGGCCACCAGCGCCACCGCCGTGACCTTGTTGCGGCCGGCGGCCTTGGATTGGTACAGGGCCTGGTCGGCGCGGTTCAGGGAATGGTCGATGCTTTCCTCGGGGTCGCAGGAGACCACGCCCAGCGAGATGGTCAGCGGCAGGCTGAGCGGGCCGGCCACCACCGGCTGCGAGGCCACCGCGTGGCGCAGGCGCTCGGCCACCTCGGTGGCGGCCTCCAGGGTGGTGCCGGGCAGCAGCACGGCGAATTCCTCGCCGCCCAGGCGGCCGAACAGGTCGGTGTCGCGCAGTTCGGTGCCCACGACCACGGCCAGGTGGCGCAACGCCTCGTCGCCGGCGGCATGGCCGTAAACATCGTTGATCTGCTTGAAATGGTCGGCATCCAGCATGATCAGCGCCAGCGTCCCGCCATAGCGGCGCAGGCGCTTCAGTTCCAGCTCGGCCAGCTCCAGGAAATGGCGGCGGTTGGCCAGGCCGGTCAGCGGATCGGTGGTGGCCAGCCGGCGCAGCTCCTCCTCGACGCGGCGGGAATCCTGGGCCACCTTCTGGTGCATCTGCAGCTCGAAGCGGGTCATGCGGTCCACCTGGCTTTGCAGCCGGTAGGCCAGCAGGGCGAAGCCCAGCAGGGCCACGCCCACGAAGGCGCCGTTGCGCAGCCAGGCGGCGCGCCATTCCATTTCGATCCGCTCGGTCAGGGTTCCCACCACCACCACCAGCGGATAGCCCATCACCCGGCGATAGGCCAGGAAGCGGCCCTGCCCGTCGGCGGCCTGGCCCTCGGGCGGGTGGTAGATGCCCTCGGGCCGGTTGTCCTCCAGGGTGCGCCACAGCGGGGTGCCGGCGAAATTGCGGCCCACCAGCTCGGCCGGCGGCGCCCGGAACAGGTTCACGCCGTCGGCCCGGGTGATGGCCACCGACCCGCCCTCGGACAGGGTGGGCAGCTCGGCCATCACGTCAAAGGCCATGGGCTCGATGGTCAGGAACACCACCGCCTGCAGCGCGCCCGTGGCGTCGGTCAGGGGCCGTGCCAGGGCCACCAGGGTCTGGTTGGCGAACGAGCCGTCGAAGGGGGCGCTGATCACCGGGCCGCCATTGGGGTTGGCCTTCAGCGCCAGGAAGAAGTCACGGTCGTTGATGCTGCTGGGCTGGCGGCCATGCTGGGCGGTGTTCAGCAGGACATTGCCCTCGGCGTCGGCGATGCCCATGGACCGGGTCTTGGGCGTGACCGCCAGCAGGTCCAGCATCAGCTGCCAGTGGGCCCGCGATACCTGCAGCCCGTCCAGCCCCACGGCGCGGCTGCGCTCGGCCAGGGTTATCAGGGCGCGGTCATAGGTGCGGAATTTCTCGGCCACGTCCTGGGCCACGAAAAAGGCCACCTGGCGGGTCTTGCCCTCGGCCTGGGTGAAGCGGGCCTCGCGGTCGGTGGCCGCCAGCACGCCATAGACGGTCAGGATGGCGCCCGCCAGCACCGCCAGGATCAGCCAGGCGGATTTGCGCATCAAGGACTCGAGCCGCGGTTTCATGGCCGCATCATGCGAGGGCGGGTCGCCGCGATCAATGCTTGCGGGATATGTCCTTAGTCCAGCCGATAGTCGGCCTCGACCCGGTAGCTGGCGCCGGTGCGGCCCAGGTGGCTTGAGAACAGCTGGAAGCTGGTGACCGCCAGCGGCCCCAGCCGCAGGCCCGCATGCAGGGCGGCGAAGTCGGCCAGCCGCCCGGCGGGCGCCTCGCGGAAGCGGGCCAGGGTGACATGGGGCGAGAGTTTGCGGCCCTCGGGCGGCAGGCCGGCGCGTACCACCGCTGATTCCACCTTGGCCTGCAGATGCACGAGGCCGGGGCTGCGCTCGACCCCGGCCCACAGGGTATGGGCCCGATGGCCCTGGCCGAAATGGCCGACTCCGGCGATGGTCAGCTCGAAGCCCGGCGCAGACAGCTCGGCCAGCGCCGCATCCACGTCGGCGGCCTGGTCCTCGTGCAGTTCGCCCAGGAAGCGCAGGGTGATGTGATAGGTCTCGGGCTCCATCCAGCGCGCGCCCGGCACGCCCGCGCGCAGGGCGGCAAGGCGCTGGCGCACCGCGTCGGGCAGGTCCAGGCCCACGAACAGGCGGATCATAGGAACAGCACCAGGATGCCGGTATAGGCATAGAGCCGCCCGGCATTGATTTCGCCATTGGCGGCGAAGCCGATCAGCGGAAAGCGGCCCAGATGCTCGCGGATCATCTCGCATTCGCGGTTGTCGGTGCCGAACATATGGGCGCCGCGCGCCACGCACGAGATATAGAGCCCGCCTCGGATCGAGCGGCCGCCCACCCGCCCGGCCAGATGCCGCAGCATGCGGGTGAAGTCCTTCTGGGCGGTGTTGGGGTCGCGGCGCACGAACATCAGATGTTCGCCCGGCATCAGCTCGGCCCCCACCGCCAGCCAGCCGCGCTTGGGGTCGATGCCCACCAGATTGCGCACCACATAGTCGCCGGTGTCCGAGCCCGCCACCGGGATGGCGGCATGGATATAGCCGGCGGCCTTGCGCAGGTCGCGGGCGATGATCTGGCCCGCGTCCTCCTTCAGCACCTCCAGCGCCGGGCGGTCGTCCAGGGCGATCAGCACATCCGACAGGGCGTCGGAGACCTGGTGCACCGGGCCGATGGGTGAACAGCCCTGGGACAGGCCGGTCAGCACCGTGACCCCCGACCCCAGCAGCAGGCCCGACACCGAGGACTCCACGGCCCGGCCGGCCACCTGGCTGATACTTCCGGGCGCCGCCGTCAGGCCGCCCACCAGATAGGTGCCGCTGTCCGCCGCCAGGGTGGCCAGCTGCTCCACCACCCCGGGGTCCTTGGGGTCGCCGTGCACCAGCGCCACCGCCGGCCGGTTCTGCTCCAGCCAGTCCTCGTGCCCGGCCATCTCGCCGCCCTCGAACAGGCGCATGGCCGCGGGCTCGATGCGGGCCAGCATGACCACGATGGTGCCCTCCCGCGCCGGGCCGTCGGGGCCCCAGACGGAATGGCCCGAGCCGCCCACCCACATGCGGATGCTGGTGGTCTCGGTCAGGAAGGTGACGATGCTGGGCAGGTCCTCGGCGAAGTCGGGGGTGACGTACAGGAAGCCCAGATTATGGCCGGTGGCGCTGCCCATGGCGTCCAGGCAGGCCTTGACCGCCGTGCCCCAGTGGTCGCCACGGGCCTGGGCGGCCCAGAAGGAGTCAGCCATGGTCCCCCCTTTTGCCCTTGCCGCCCTAGCCGGCCGGCTGTGCCAGCAGGGCTTCCACCGACGGCAGGATGCCCTCGACGATGCGTGCCACGCCCGCCTCGTTGGGATGCATCCCGTCGGGCAGATTCAGCTTGGGGTCCGATGCGACCCCTTGCAGGAAGAAAGGATAGAGACCGACGCCGTGCTTCTTGGCAAGTGCCGGATAGATGGCGTCGAAGCGCGCCTTGTATTCCTTACCCAGCGACGGCGAGGCCAGCATGCCGGCCAGCAGCACCCGCACCTTCTCGGCCTTCAGCCGGGTGATGATCTGGTCCAGCACCGCTTCGGTGCGGACCGGGTCCAGGCCGCGCAGCATGTCATTGGCGCCCAGTTCCACGATGGCGATGTCGGGCTTGTCGCCCAAGGCCCAGTCCAGCCGCGCCAGCCCGCCGGCGGCGGTGTCGCCGGACACCCCGGCATTGATCACCCGCACCGCGTGGCCGCGCTTGCTCAGCGCCGCTTCCAGCTGGGCCGGAAAGCTGGCCCTGGCCGGCAGCATATAGCCGGCGGTCAGGGAATCGCCCAGGGCCAGAATGGTCACCGGTTGCGCCGCCATGGCAGGCATCCCCAAAAGGATGTTGAAACAGACCAGCATCAGGCCATATCCCCGAAGGGCGCGGCCCGCATTCCCGATCATAGCCCGAAAAGTCGAAATCTCAGCCATGGCCCCATCCAAAACCAACCTCCGTCCCGCCGACGAGCCCCTCATCCGGTTCGACGGCGTGCATCTAAAGCTGGCGAGCATGGCGGGAGAGGTCAACATCCTGCGTGGCATCGACCTTGCGGTGGGGGCCGGCGAGACCCTGGGCGTGGTGGGCCCGTCCGGGTCGGGCAAGACCACCATGATGATGGTCATGGGCGGGCTGGAGCGCATCAGCGCCGGCAGGGTGTCGGTGGCCGGCCATGACCTGGCGGCCATGAGCGAAGACCAGCTGGCCCTGTTTCGCCGCAACCGGGTGGGCATCGTGTTCCAGGCCTTTCATCTGGTGCCCACCATGACCGCGCTGGAGAATGTGGCGGTGCCGCTGGAGTTGGCGGGCCGCCGCGATGCCTTCGAGGTGGCCGCCGAGAAGCTGGCCCAGGTGGGGCTGGCCGAGCGGTTGGAGCATTATCCCGGCCAGCTGTCGGGCGGCGAGCAGCAGCGCGTGGCCCTGGCCCGCGCTTTTGCGCCCGAACCCGATCTGCTGCTGGCTGACGAGCCCACCGGCAATCTGGACCAGGCCACCGGCCAGCAGGTGATGGAGCTGTTGTTCGATCTGAAGCGCCGCCACGGTACCACCGTGGTTCTGATCACCCACGACCCGGCGCTGGCGCACCGCTGTGACCGCATCCTGCATATCCGCGACGGCCGCATCGAGTCCGAGGAGCGCCTGCGCCAAGTGGTGCGGTTGCAGCGATGAGCTGGCCCGTCGCCGCCCGCCTGGCCCGCCGCGAGCTGCGCGGCGGCTTGCGCGGCTTCCGCATTTTCCTGGCCTGCCTGGCCATCGGCGTGGCGGCCATTGCCGGCGCCGGCTCCATGAATGCCAGCATGCAGGCCGCCATCGAGGCCGACGCCCGCGCCCTGTTGGGCGGAGATCTGGTGTTCCGCCTGCCCGGCCGGCCGGCCGAGCCCGCCGAGCTGGACTGGCTGCGTGCCCGCGCCCAGGCGGTAGCCCCCACGGTGGAGCTGCGCGCCATGGCCCGGGTGCCGGGCGGCGATGCCCGCAGCCTGGTGGAGGTCAAGGGGGTGGGCGCCGCCTATCCCCTTTATGGCGAGCTGCGCCTGAGCCCGGTCGGGACCGACCTGGGCCCGCGCGACGGCGTCTGGGGGGCGGCGGTGGACCCTAATCTGCTGGCCCGCCTGGGCATCAAGCTGGGTGACCGGCTGCGTCTGGGCGATGCCGAGATCCAGGTGCGCGCCGTCATCGAGAAGGAGCCCGACCGCACCGCCAGCCTGTTCTCGTTCGGGCCGCGCCTGCTGCTGCCCGACGATGCCCTGGCCGGCACCGGGTTGGTGCAGCCGGGCAGCCTGATCCGCCATGTCTATCTGGTGAAGGCGGCCGATCCGGCGGAGTTGAAGGCCGAGGCCGGGGCCACCTTTCCCCAGGCCGGCTGGCAGATTCGTGAAACCACCGACGTGGCCCCCGGGCTGGGCCGCTTCCTGGGCAACATGACCTTGTTCCTGACCCTGGTGGGCCTGACCGCGCTGCTGGTGGGCGGCATCGGCGTGGCCAACGCGGTCAAGGCCTTCCTGGACCAGAAGCACCGCACCATCGCCGTGCTGAAAAGCATCGGCGCCGAAGCGTCCACCGTGTTCCAGACCTATGCCTTGCAGGTGGGCCTGCTGGCCCTGTTGGGCATCGCCCTGGGGCTGGCGGTGGGCGCGGCCATTCCGCCGGTGGCGGTGGCTCTGGCGGGCAGCGCCCTGCCGCTGCCGGTGCAGGTGGGGATCTATCCGCTGCCATTGCTGGCGGCGGCGGCCTTCGGGCTGCTGACCGCCCTGGCTTTTGGCCTGTGGCCGCTGGCCCGGGCCGCCGAGATTCCGCCCGCCGCCCTGTTCCATGACGCGGTGAGCCGCCGCCGGGCGCGGCCCCGCGCCCTGGCCCT
>CAYOKN010000111.1:0-9420 GCA_964404545.1 uncultured Rhodospirillaceae bacterium
GCCGGACGTTGTGCGGACCCTAACAGGGATTAGCAGGCTTCGCCATATGAGCCATAGGGTTTCGCCGTCCGTGGTATTCCCCGTCGCCGATTGGAATTGCTATCTCTGCTCTGGAGATTGGCAAAGGAAAGGACGGATGGCGGCCACCCCCCCGCACCACCCGATCAGGGTATTCGCCCACAAGCTTCGTTCGGTCCGCCTGCCGTGCAACCGGATGGTGCCGCTGGCGGCCGGACTGGCAGCCTGGAGCCTGGTGGCGACCATGGCCCTGTCGGTGCAGGGCACCATGCTGGAGGGCACCACCGCCGAGGTGGAACAGTTGCGCCGGGGCGAGGAGGAGAGGCTGCTGGACCGGCTGCGCGAGGTGCGCCGGCGGCTTGGGGTGGTGGCCGATCTGCTGGAGCGCGCCGGGGATATGGCGGCGGGCCAGCCGCGTGTCGTCACCCGGCTTGCCGCCGTCTCCGAGGGATTGCGGGCGCTGGAGCGGCGCCTGACCGAGGCCGAGCGGAAGCCGGTGCCCCGGGTGGACCGGCAGCGCCTGGCCGACCTGCGGGCGGTGGTGGAAACTGCCGAGGCCGCCCAATACCGGGCCAGCCTGCGCTTTGCTTCACTGGCCAATGGCGCCATCAGCCAGATGGAATCCACCATCCTGTCCACCGGGCTCGAGGTCTGGCGTCCGGCGCCCGGCGGCGCGCAGCCGGGGGCGGCCGACCTGATGGCCGGGCCGGTGCTGCCGCCGCCCAGGCGCGGCCTGGGCGGTCCCTTCGTCCCGGCTGGCTCCACCGGCAGCGGCGAAGGGATCGGGTTGTCGCTGCTGAACCGCCAGATCGACCGCTGGGACGAAGTCACTCGCCTGTGGCGCGCCCTGCCGGGGGTGCCGCTGCAGGGCTATACGGTCAATTCCACCTATGGACTGCGGCGCGACCCCATGAATGGTGGCTGGGCGCAGCATTCCGGCATCGACCTGGGCGCTCCCATGCGGGCGCCGGTGGCCGCCGCCGCCCATGGGATCGTCACCCTGGCGGGCTGGGAAGGGGCCTATGGCCGGATCGTCGAACTGGATCACGGCATGGGCATCCGCACCCGCTATGCCCACCTTGACAGCATCTCGGTGCAGCCCGGCCAGCGGGTCCGGCGTGGCCAACTGATCGGCCGAGTGGGGCTGTCGGGGCGCTCGACCGGAAGCCACCTGCATTACGAAATCATGGTCAATGGCGAAATGCGCGACCCCGAGCCGTTCCTGCGGGCCTCGGGCGGAATTTTGCCCACCCGTGAACAGGGCTAGAGCCGGGCCAGGAACCCATCCAACGCCGCCACCGATTCGGGCTCGTCGAGGCAGGGGGTGTGGCCGACGCCCGGCACCTCGACGCGGATCAGGTCCGGCTTTTCCCGGCCCATGCGGTTAAAGGTCTCGGCGGTCAGGATGTCCGAGGTCTGGCCGCGCAGGGCCAGCACCGGCACCGCCGCCAGCGAGCGGAAATAGGGCCACAGGTCGGGCACCTGGTTGCGCACCAGCGGCTCGGCCAAGCGCACATCCCAGTCATAATGCAAAAGCCCGTCCTCGCCGGGGCGGTAGGTGCCATGGGCCACCCCCAGCATGGTGGCGTCGTCGCGGTGGGCAAGGCCCGGGAATACCTGGCGCAGGAAGGCCGCGGCGGACGGCCAGTCCGGCATGGGATGGTCACGCCCGATATAGGTGATGATGCGCCCCAGCCCGCTGGGATGCACGTCGGGGCCCACGTCGTTCAGCATCACCCCGGCCAGCAGTCTGGGCAGCATCACCCCCATGCCCATGGCCAGCAGCCCGCCCATGCTGGTGCCCAGCACCACTACCCGATGCACTCCGGCGGCGGCCAGGATGTGGCGCAGATCGTTCAGATAGGTCTCGGGCCGGTAATTGGCCGGATTGGGGTCGTAGTCCGAGCGCCCGCGTCCGCGATAGTCGGGACAGAGGATGCGCCGGCTGCCCAGATAGCGTTGGGCAATGCCGGAGAAATCTCGGGAATTGCGGGTCAGGCCGGGCAGGCAGAGCAGGGGGGTGCGGGCCGCATCGCCCGGATAGTCGCGCCAATAAAGCCGCAGCCCATCCTGGCTGGTGGTCGAATGGTCGCGGTAGGGCTTCACGGCAGGTCCAGCAGGGCCGTGCACTGGCCCAGGGCCGGCCGTTCCGCCTCGGCGATGGCCGACAGGTCGAACAGGGTGCCATGGGCGTCGAATAGGCAGGCCTTGATGCCGGAAAAAGGCATGATCACCGCTTCAGGTCACGGTCCAGGGACAGATGCAGGTCGGTGGCGCCCATGCGGCGGCGATAGACCTGCACCGCCTCGAGCACTCTTTGCACATAGTTACGGGTCTCGGTGAAGGGAATGGTCTCGATCCAATCCACCACGTCCATCTCGCCGGTGCGCGGGTCGCCATAGTCGCGAATCCAGCCGCGCACCCGGCCCGGGCCGGCATTGTAGGCGGCCAGGGTCAGCACATAGGAGCCGTTGAAGCTGTTCAGCAGCCCGTTCAGATATTGGGTGCCCAACTGGACGTTGTAGCTGGGATCGCGGGTCAGCTCGTCGGGTTTGTAGGCGGCCTTGATCTTGCGCGCCACCTCCTTGGCGGTGCCCGGCATCAGCTGCATCAGGCCACGCGCGCCCACCGAGCTGACGGCTTCATGGTGGAAGCCCGATTCTTGGCGGATCAGGCCCAACACCAGCGCCTTCTCGGGTGACTGCACCTCGATGGAGGGGATGGGGAAGCCCGAGGCGATCAGGGTCACGCCCTCGCGCTCGGTGCGGCGCGCCACCGTCACCGCCACGTCCGGCCGGCCCAGCGAGGCGGCCAGATTGGCGGCCAGCGCCTTGGCCCCCGGGGTCTTGGCCTGTTCCGCCAGGCGCACCACGAAGGGCCGGATCTGGTCATGCTGACCCAGTTCGGCCAGCATCCGCACCGCGCGGGTCAGCTCGTTCTTCTCGAAGGCCTTGATGTCTTCGGCGGTGGGCAGCGGATCGGCGGGCAGAGGCCAGGCATTGTTCTGGCGCAGCCGCCCTTCGGCCAATTGGCCATAGAAGGTGGTCACATGCTGGGCGGCGTTGCCATACCACAGGGCGGCCTTTTCGCCATCGCCCAGGGCCTCGTAGGCGCGGCCCGCCCAATAGGCGCCGCGCGCCCGGCTGACCGGGAAGGACACGCCCTCGTACATGCGCAGGAAATGGTTCAGCGCCACCTGCTTGTCGTCCAGGAAGCGCAGGGCAATCCAGCCCGCCATCCATTCTGCTTCGGCAAAGCCCGAGCCGCTGACCTGGCCGTGGTCCCGGGCGGTCTCATAGGCCTGGGTGATCAGTCCCCGCTGCAGGGCCCGGCGGGCCAGGATGGAGCGTTCGTCCCACCACAGCTCGGCCTTGCCCTGGTTGCGGTTGGGGTGGCGCAGCAACTCCATGGCACCGTCGTCCATGTCATTCTTGCGGCGATAGCGCACCCGCTCGAAGATCAGCCCGGGATCGTCCTGTAGGGCGCGCGGCACCGCATCCACCAGGGCGTCCACATTGCCCTTGCCCGAATACAGCGCCAGCCGGGCCTGGGCCAGGGTGCGCATTTCGGGGGACACGCGCGCCAGCATGCGCTCGGCCGAAACCTCCTGGCGGTCCCAGATCAGGCGGTCCAGGCGCGCCACATGGTCCTCGGCGGTCAGCACGTCGGCCCATCTGCCCAAAAAGTCCTGTTCCTGCTTCGAGCCGAAATTGCCCTCGACCCAGGCCTGGCGGGCCACCGCCACGGCCTTTTCCATCTGTCCGGCGCTGGCCAGGGCATTGGCATAGGCCATCATGCCGTCCGAGGTGACCGGCGGATAGACGGCGAACCATTGCAGCAGCGGGCCGGGCGGGGTGGCGGCGGTGATGGCCTCCTCGGCGCGGCGCTGCAGCAGCGCCATCTGCGGCCAGTCGGGATTGTCGCGCATGAAGCCGGTGATGTCGGCAAAGGTGACGTCGGCGCGCGGCTGGGTCAGCTCGATCCAGCGCAGCACCTTGGCGGGCAGGTCTTCCCGGGCCTTGGCGGCCCAGCCGTGGGCATCGCGCCACTTGTCCTTGTCGGCGAACAGGAAGGCCTCGCGATAGGCCTTCTCGTCCTGCGGCGACAGCAGGTTGGCGGCGGAGGAGGGCAGCGGCACCAGGGCGGTGGTTGCCAGAACGGCGGCGACGGCGACGGCTTTCAACACTTGCGATGGTCCTCTTGGGAAACTGCCACTTTCGGACGGGTCGCCCCATCGTCGGGAAACGCGCGCGGGCATTCTAGGGCGGCGGGCCTCGGCGCTTCAAGGGTTCCGGCGGTCTTTCGCCATCGGGGCGGCGCGCTCTTGCCCTCGCTGCCGACTAAGGATAACGTCGCGGTTTCCATTTTCACCGCCCAGTCTGGAGCAGGATGCATGTTCAAGGGGTCGATTACCGCTCTCATCACGCCGTTCAAGAACGGCAAGGTGGACGAGGCGGCCTTCCAGTCTTTCGTGGAGTGGCAGATCGGCCAGGGCACCCATGGCGTGGTGCCCTGCGGCACCACCGGCGAATCGCCGACCTTGTCCCATGACGAACATATGCGCGTGGTGGAACTGTGCGTGGAGGTGGCCAAGGGCCGCGTGCCGGTGATCGCCGGCGCCGGCAGCAACTCCACCGAAGAAGCCATCCTGCTGACCCAGCATGCCAAGAAGGCCGGGGCCGATGCCGCCCTGCTGGTGACCCCCTATTACAACAAGCCCACCCAGGAAGGGCTGTACCAGCACTACAAGGCCATCGCCGAGGCGGTTGACCTGCCGCTGGTCATCTACAATATCCCCGGTCGGTCGGTCATCGACATGAGCGTGGAAACCATGGCCCGCCTGGCTGAGTTCAAGAACATCGTGGGCGTCAAGGACGCCACCGCCGACCTGGCCCGTCCGCTGAAGACCCGCCTGGCCATGGGCCCTGACTTCTGCCAGCTGTCGGGCGAGGACGCCACCGCCACCGCCTTCCTGGCCCAGGGCGGCGTGGGCTGCATCTCGGTCACCAGCAATGTGGCGCCCAAGCTGTGCGCCGACATGCACAATGCCTGGATGGCCGGCGACTATGCCCGCTGCTTCCAGATCCGCGACCAGCTGATGCCCATCCATGACGTGATGTTCATCGAAACCAACCCCGCGCCGGCCAAGTACGCGGTCAGCCTGCTGGGCAAGTGCGAACCCACCGTGCGCCTGCCGCTGGTGCCCGCCTCCGCAGGCGCGCGCACTCGCATCGAGGCGGCGCTGAAGACTGCCGGAGTGCTGCAGTAACCCATGGCGCGCGACGCGACTTCCGGTGCCCCTGTCGCCCAGAACCGCAGGGCGCGCCATGAATTCTTCATCGAGGACACCATCGAGTGCGGCATCATCCTGGTGGGCACCGAGGTAAAGACCCTGCGGCAGGGCCGAGGCAACATCGCCGAGGCCTATGCCGGCCAGCAGGGGGGTGAACTCTATCTGTTCAATGCCTATATCCCGGAATATCAGAGCAAGGTGGCCTGGGCGCACGAGACGCGCCGGCCGCGCAAGCTTCTGGTGCACCGCAAGGAGATGCGCAAGCTCTTGTCGGCGCTGACCCGGGAAGGCATGACCCTGGTGCCGCTGGACATTCACTTCAATGATCGCGGCATCGCCAAGCTGACCCTGGGCGTGGCCAAGGGCAAGAAGGCGCACGACAAGCGGGCCAGCATCAAGGAACGGGACTGGAACCGCGAGAAGTCGCGGCTGATGCGGGACAAGGGCTGATCCCTCCCGCCCGTAGCGGAGGAAGCATGTCCCAGGAGTTCGACCCCAAGGATATCAATGCCAAGCTGATCGCCGCCAAGCAGCGTTGGGCGCGCGAGGGGCGGCTGCTGACCGGCGCCCCCGACCCGGCTCATGGGCGGCGCCTGCCGCCCGGTCAGCGTGAAGTGCTGGACTGGCCGGTGCTGGATCTGGGCCTGACGCCGACCCTGCATGCGGACAGCTGGTCCTTTTCGGTGGGCGGTCTGGTGGAGGCGCCGCTGAAATGGAGCTGGGACGATTTCATGGCCCAGCCCCAGGTGGAATGGGTCAGCGACATCCACTGTGTCACCTCGTGGTCGCGCTATGACAATCACTGGGTCGGGGTGCCGGCGCTGCATCTTTTGGATCTGGTGCGGCCCCGGCCCGAGGCGCGCTTCGTGATGCTGCGCTCCTATGACGGCTATACCACCAACATCCCCTTATCGGCCTTTGCCGATGACGACGTGTTGCTGGCCCATAGCTGGGAGGGTAAGCCGCTGACCGCCGAGCATGGCGGTCCCATGCGCCTGGTGCTGCCCAAGCTGTATTTCTGGAAATCGGCCAAGTGGCTGCGCCACATCACCGTCATGGAGAAGGACGAGCCCGGCTATTGGGAGCAGCGCGGCTATCACATGAACGGCGACCCCTGGTTGGAGGAACGCTATGGGTAGGTTCGCCCGCGCCGCCGAGCAGTTGGCCCGGCGCGGCGGCTTTGTCCGCCCGCCGCCCGCTGCGTTGTCGGCCCATGAATTCTCCTTCACCGGCATGGACGGCCAGCCCTTGCCGCTGGCGCGCTTCGCCGGCCGGCTGCTGCTGGTGGTCAACACCGCGTCGCGCTGCGGCTTCACTCCGCAATATAAGGGCCTGCAGCGTCTGTGGCGGTCCTATGAAAGCCGGGGGCTGACGGTGCTGGGGGTGCCCAGTAACGATTTCGGGGGCCAGGAGCCGGGGCAGGATGCGGAAATTCAGAAATTCTGCCAGGCCGGCTTTGGCGTGGACTTCCCGCTGACCTCCAAGACCGTGGTCAGCGGCCCCGCCGCTCACCCTTTCTATCGCTGGGCCTCGGCCAAGCTGGGCCCGCAGTCCAAGCCGCGCTGGAACTTCCACAAATTCCTGGTGTCGCCTGACGGCCAGATGATCGACTGGTTCTCCACCGTCACCCCGCCCGGCGCCGAACGGTTGGTCAAGGCGGTGGAGGCGCATTTGCCGTAAGGTCTCAGGTCAGCCTTTGCAGGAAGGGCACATAGGCCCGGTCGTCGGTGGTCACATGGTCCAGCAGCCAGTGATGCAGGAAGCTGCCGGTCTGCTCCACCAGCTGGCGGGTGATCTCGCCGGCGGCGAGGCGTTCCTGGAAATGTTCGCCCTGGCTCAGCAGCACCGCATGCTCGGCCCGGTGGGCGGCCAGGCCGGGGAAGTCGATGCGGTCCAGCATCCGCTCTTCATTTCGGAAATGCTGGCGGGTGGCGGCCAGCAGGGTGTCCAGCGCGGTGGCCAGCAGCGGCAGTTCCACCTCGGCGGCGGATAATTCCATGAAATGGTTCAACAGCTCGAACAGGCCCTTGTGCTCGGCATCCATGGCCGGCACCCCCAGGCGATAGCGTTCATCCCACGCGACGGCAGTCATCTGATTTGTCCGCTGACCCTTGTTCATGCTTTCCACACCAGCATGGCAGGCAGGGGATTAACATCTGGCTAAGCGCCATGCCCGGCGGGGATGTGACCGGCACATGGGGGGCAAAGGGCCTAGCCGAAAGGGATGGCTTGGTCATTGACGGTCAGGGGGCGGGGTCCTATCCTTCGCAGCCCATTAAGGATTCAACTTACAGTGGGCGGATGCTGCCAATGTCCAATTCCGCAGAGCAGGCGGTCGCCGCCGAGATCGTCACCGTGGGCCGCTGGCTGGGCGCCCAGGGTTGGGTTCCCGCCACCGCCGGCAATTTCTCGGCCCGCATCGACGAGGCCCGCATCGGGGTTACCCGCTCGGGCGTGGACAAGGGCGAGCTGGTGATGGCCGACATCCTGCCCATCGCCATCCACCAGCCCCCGCCCAAGGGCTCCAGCGCCGAAACTCCGCTGCATCTGGCGCTTTACCGCGACCGTCCCGATACGGGATGTGTCCTGCACACCCATTCGGTGGCTTCCACCCTTCTGTCCATGATCCATGAGGCGGACGGGACCCTGCGCCTGCGCGACTACGAACTGCTGAAGGCGCTGCGCGGCGTGGACATGAACCAGCTGGAATTCGACCTGCCCATCTTCCCCAACGACCAGGACATCCCGCGCCTGGCCGAGCATGTGTCGGAAAAGCTGGCCGACCAGCCGGGCGCCGTGGGCTATCTGATCGCCGGCCACGGCCTCTATGCCTGGGGCCGCACCGTGGTCGAGGCCAAGCGCCATGTGGTGGCTTTTGAATTCCTTCTGTCCTGCGAACTCGAACGCATGAGGATCGCCCGATGAGCCGTCTCGTCATTTACTCCGCCGCCGACGCCTCCAAGCCCCTGCGCCAGGAGACCGATCCCGCCGTGATCGGGCCGATCCTGAACGGCCTGGGTGTGCGCTACGAGCATGTGGACTGCAGCCGCGGCCTGGCGCCCGGGGCCGACCAGGCTGCCGTGCTGGCGGCCTATGAGCCGGAATGCAAGGTCCAGCGCGAGGCTCATGGCTATCAGTCGGCGGATGTGGTGCGCATTCCGCGCGGCACCCCGGACACCGCCCCCTTGCGTGCCAAGTTCCTGTCCGAGCACACCCATTCCGAGGACGAGGCCCGGCTGATGGTCGAGGGCTCGGGCGCCTTCTATCTGCATGTGGGCGACCAGGTGGTGCAGGTGGTCTGCGAGGCCGGCGACCTGATCAGCGTGCCCGCCGGTGTGAAGCATTGGTTCGACATGGGCGCCGATCCGTTTTTCTGCGCCATCCGCTTCTTCACCCGTCCCGACGGCTGGGTGGCCGAATTCACCGGCGACACCATCTCGGACCGCTTTCCCAAATACGAGCCGGTGTACGCCTGATGAGCCTCCAGGGCCTGGCCATCCTCACCGATATCGAGGGCACCACCAGCTCCATCGCCTTCGTCAAGCAGGTGCTGTTCCCCCATGCGCGGGCCAATATGGCCGGCTTCGTGGCGGCCCGTGGCGCCGAGCCCGAGGTGGCGCGGCTGCTGGCCGAGGCCCGGGCCCTGGCCGGCCAGCCGGACCTGACCGATGCCCAGACCGCGGATCTGCTGGTCGCCTGGATCGACGAGGACCGCAAGGCAACGCCGCTCAAGGCCCTGCAAGGCATGATCTGGCAGGCGGGCTATGGCGATGGTAGCCTGAAGGCCGACATCTATCCCGACGCGGTCGAGAATCTGCGCCGCTGGAAAGAGCAGGGGGCCTTGCTCTATGTCTATAGCTCGGGCTCGGTGCCGGCGCAGAAGCTGCTGTTTGCCCATACCCCGGCGGGCGACCTGACGCCCTTGTTCTCGGGCTATTTCGATACCGCCATCGGCGGCAAGCTCGAGGCCGGCAGCTATCGCGCCATCACCGCCCGGATCGGCCTGCCGCCGGGCTCGATCCTGTTCCTGTCCGACCATGTGGGCGAGTTGGATGCCGCCCGCGCGGCCGGGCTCGCCACCTGCTGCCTGGACCGGGGCGAGGCGGTGA
>CAYOKN010000112.1:0-9419 GCA_964404545.1 uncultured Rhodospirillaceae bacterium
CTCGGCCTCGGCCGGCGCAGCGGCCGGAGCGGTGCGGCGGGCCGGGGCGGTGGCGTTCTCGATTTCCATGCGGCCCATGGCGTGCAGCAGCTGATAAGCCGCCAGCCGCATGTCATAGGACGCGATGATGTAATTGATCTTGGCGCTGTAGATGCTGCTTTCCGCATCCAGCACGTCCATCACGGTGACCTTGCCGGCTTCGCGCTGCTTCTTGCGGGCTTCCCAGACTTCCTCGGCCAGGCGCACGGCGTTGTCCAGCAGGTCCAGGCGCTCGCGGGCGGTCTGCAACTGGGTCCAGGCCAGGCGCGCGGCCTCGCCGGCCTTGCGGTTGGCGTGGGTGTGCGAATCCTTGCTGGCGGCGTGGTTCAGGCTGGCCTGGGCCACGGCGGCCTGGGTCTTGAAGCCCGAGAACAGTTCCCAGTTCAGCTGCACCAGCACCGAATAGTCGCGGCGCACACCCAGTTCGGCGTTCTTGTCGTTCTCGTAGTTGGCGCGGCCCACCAGGTCCACATTGGGATAGTAGCCGGCCGCGGCCAGTTCCTTTTGCTGTTCGGCCAGGTCGATGGCCTTGCCGGTGCTGGTCACGTTGGGGTTTTCGCGCTCGGCGATGTCCACGGCCTCTTCCAGCTTGGCGGGCAGCAGGCTGGTGGGCGGCTGCGGCTCCTGCATGGCGGTGAACAGCGGCGGATGGCCGAACACCTGCAGATAGCGCGCGGTGGCCTGCTGCAGCGCGCCTTCGTAGGCAACGCGGCGCTCCTTGGCAACCTGCAGGCGCTGCTTGGCATGCAGCACGTCCACGGCCACGCCGGACCCCCGGCGCACGCGCTCGTCTTCCAGATTCAGCTGGTTCTGGATATTGCGTTCGTTCTCGCGCCCAAGCCGCACCAGGGCCGACTGCCGCAGCACATCCAGATAGGCATTGACGCCTTCCAAGACGGCATTCTGGCGGGTGGCGCGCAGGGTCGAGTCCGAGATTTCCTTACTGATCTTGGCCGAGTCCACCTGGCTGTCGGTGGAGAAGCCGTCGAACAGCCGCTGCGTCACCTGCAGGCCGGCGGTCTCGCGGTTACGGGTCCAGGCATCGTTCTGGCTGCGGCGGCGAGCCGGGCTGTCGATATATTCAGGGCCGGTGTCGCCCAGGACGCGCACCGACGGCAGATAGCCGGACCGGGCGGCGGTGATGCCTTCCTCGGCGGCGCCCACCGACTTGGCGGCGGCCTGGATCTGCGGATGGCTGGCCACGAGATCGTGCAGTTCCTGTTCCAGCACCTGGGCTCCAGCGCCGCTGGCAGCCATAAGGATCGGCAGGCTGGCGCCCGCAGCGAGGCAGAAAGCCTTCAGCTTGGTCATGGACCGATGACTCACCCTGATTCCCCCCAGATTCCCAATCGAGTAAGTCTTACCTCAATCGATTCGGGACGTATAGCAAGTTATTGCGTAATGGTGTATTGGAGTAGTCAGGCGCCCAACCGGTAAGGGGCGGGTCGCGTATTCCTGGAGGGGCCGGGCGTGGTTTATGTGGACAAGGCTGGGCCGTTGACCCAAGGCGGGGCATCGTCGCTTTCGTCGGGGTCGCCGCTTGCCGTGATCCAGGCCGGCTCGGGCGGCCGGGTCGTTATTCCCCATGGCACCTTCCTGCTTAATGCAGATTTCGTCCGCGTGGGCCCAAACCTCGTTCTGCGCGGCCCGGACGGCCAGGAAATCGTCGTGGTGGACTATTTCGCCACCGAGACTCCGCCGCAACTGGTGACCGAGGGAGGGTCGGTGATCGACCCCGCCATGGCGCTGGCGCTGGCCGGGTCCGCCGCGCCGGGCATGGTGGCGCAGCTTTCGCCCAGCATGGCGGGCGCCGAGCCCATCGGTGCCGTTGAAAAGATTTCCGGCACGGTCACCGTGCGCCATCCGGACGGCAGTGAAAGCACCCTGAAAAAGGGCGATCCCATCTTTCAGGGCGATGTGGTCAAGACCACCGGCGACGGCTCGGTGGGCGTTCGCTTCAAGGACAACTCCACCTTTTCGCTGGGCGCCAATGGCCGCATGATCATGGACGAGATGGTCTATGATCCGGGCTCGGGCGCCGGCAATTCCACGTTCTCGGTGGTGCAGGGCGCCTTCTCGTTCGTCTCGGGCAATGTGGCCAAGAACGGCCCCGATGCCATGAAGGTGCGCACCCCGGTGATGACCATCGGTATTCGCGGCACCACGGTGGCCGGCTTCGCCGCCGCAGAAGGCGAACAGAACACCGTGGCCCTGCTGCCCGACTCCGATGGCGGTGTGGGCCAGATCGTGGTGGCCACCCAGTCGGGCAGCCAGATCATTTCCCAGCCCAACCAGGGCCTGCAGCTGGTGTCGGCCTTCGATCCGCCGCCGCCGCCCGGCTCTTTGCCGCAAAATGTCCTGCAATCCTTCCAGTCGGTGATCGAGCACCGGCCCGACCATCCGTCGGAAAACCCCACCCCGCCCGGCCAGGACCCGGCCGGCAATAACGGTCAGGGCAACCAGGGCGAAGGCAACCAGGGCCAGGGCAACCAGGGTCAGGGTAACCAGGGTCAGGGTAACCAGGGCCAGGGCAACCAGGGTGAGGGGGGCGGTTCCGGGGAGCCGGGTGCGGGCGATGGAACCGGCGACGGCACTGGCGATGGCGCCGGTGACGGTACGGGCGACGGCACTGGTGAGGGAACCGGCGACGGCACGGGCGACGGCACGGGCACCGGCGACGGCACGGGCACCGGCGATGGCACGGGCACGGGCGATGGCGCGGGCACGGGCACTGGCACTGGCACGGGCGATGGCGGCACGGGCACGGGCGATGGCACCGGAACCGGCACTGGAACCGGCACTGGTGATGGCACCGGCACGGGGACTGGCATCGGAACCCCGCCGCCTGAACCGGTAACCGTGCCTCCTCCTCCGCCGCCGCCTCCGCCGCCTCCGCCTCCGCCTCCGGTGACGGTGACGGTGGTGCCGGTCACCACGACGACCACCACGACGACCACCACAACCACCAACACCAGCACCACCACGACCACAACCACGGTCACGCCGGAAAACGCGGTGACGGTGGTTGGCACCACCGGTGACGATACCCTGTCCGGCGGCACCCAAGGCGATACCTTGGCCGGCCTCGCCGGGGCCGACCTGTTGCGGGGCCTGGGCGGCAACGACATCTTCGCGCTTGGTGCCGTGAACAGCGTGTCGGACGGGCCAGAGTCCATCGAGGGCGGTGACGGCATCGACACGCTGGACTTTTCCGTCCGCACCTTCACCAAGGAATCCATCACCTACACGGTGTCCGCCAGCAATGCGCTGGACGTCAACATGACCGCCGGAACCTTGGTCGGCGGCGGCATGACCTCGGCCAGCTTTACCGGCATTGAGGCAGTGGTGGGTACCGGCCTTGGCGACAACATGACCGGCTCGGCCAACGCCGAGACCTTCACCGGCGGCGCTGGCGCCGATGTGATCTATGCCGGCGGCGGCGATGACGTGCTGGTGGTCCAGACCAGCGAATGGGTCGCTGGCGACCTGATCAGCGGCGATGCTGGCACCGACACGCTGCTGGTGCGCGACAGCACCTCGACCAAGAGCCTCAGCCTGGATGTGCGCCCCAACAGCATCACCGGCATCGAGGTGTTGCAGTTCGCCGGCACCGCCACCACGGCCAATCTTTATGTGGCCATGACCGAAACCCAGGGCGAGTCACTGCTTAGCGTGGTGGGGTCGCAGGGCAATGAAACGCTGGGCGTCTATGCCGATGCCGGCAGCACCTTGAATCTCTCGGGCCTGTCCCTGTCCAATTGGAGCAGCAGCGACCGGGTGCGCATGTTCGGCAGCAACAGCGCCGGCAACGAGACCCTGATCGGCACCAGCACAGGCGACTATCTGGAAATCGGCAACGGCGGCTTGGACTTTGCCGATGGCGGCGCCGGCAACGACACCCTGGCGTCACAGGGCGGCGGTTCGTTCATCGGCGGTGCCGGCACAGACACCCTGGTGATGAATGGCACCACGGCCACCATCGAAGGCACCACCGAGTTCGTGTCGGCCACCGTCACCAACGACGCGCTGGAATTGTCGGGCAGCCATTCTGGCGTGACTATCGACCTGGCCGGCGGCACCGACAGCCTCAGCCTGACCGGCGGCACCGTGGTGGCCAGCCTTACCGGCGTCGAGGCGGTGGTCATCGGCTCCACTGCCACCACCCTGACCCTGACCAACGCCCAGTCGGGCCTGACCGTCGATGGTGGCGCGGGTACCGACGCGCTGACCATGGGCGGCAGCACCAGCAATCTCATCGTCACCCTGGACGTGGAGAGCGTGCTGGGTGCGTCGGGCAGCGACACCCTGGTGGCCGGCGACGGCTTTCTGACCAGCTTCAATGGCGGCGCCGGATCGGACCAGTTGATCCTGGACAGCACCGGCCATTCGGTCACGCTGGCCAATGTGGAGTGGGTCCAGGCCTCGACCGCATCCCTGGCCTCGAACGACAGCATCACTCTGACCACGGCTTTGGCCAGTGGGTCCAGCATCGACCTGGGCGCTGGGCTGGATCAGGTCAGCCTGGTCAGTGGCGCCAACACCACCAGCTTTGCCAATACGGAAACCATCTATGGCTCCTCCGGCAACGATACCCTCAGCCTGACCGCCGGCATCACCGGCGCCACGTTGATGATGGGCGGCGGCACCGACACCCTGATCCTGGGCAATGCCGTGAACTCGGTGTCCGTGAACAATACGGAATCGGTCCTGGGTGGCACCGGCAACGACATGGTCAGCCTTGAGGGCGTGGTCCTGAGCGGCAGCTTCAACCTCGGAGCGGGCAGCGATACCCTGGCCCTTACTGCCGGGTCGAACATGCTGTCCGTGTCCAACCTGGAGGTCCTGCTGGGCTCGGCCTCATCGGACAGTGTCAGTCTGACCAGCGCGGTCAGCGGCATTACCATCAATCTGGATGCGGGCACCGACAGCCTGTCCCTTGCTGCGGGCGACAATTCTGTGGTCCTCCTGGGGGCCGAGGTGGTGGCCGCCGGCACCGGCAACGACACCATCACCCTGGATGGCGCCGTCGGCGAAACCCTGGATGCCGGCGGCGGCAATGACACCGTCGTGGGCATCAGCGGCGGCGACACCGTGGTGGGTGGCGCCGGCAGCGACGTGTTCCGCATGACGGTGGCCCAGCTTACCCAGTCTTTCGAGCTGCTGGGCGACGTCAGCTTGTTTGCCGGCGACAATACCGCCACCGACATCATCGTCCTGACCGATGCGGCCGCGTTGAGCGACACCGACTTCGCCGGCATCGACGGTGTGGAACGCCTGCTGCTGTCGGCGGATGCCGCCGGCTATAACATGAGCATTGGGAACACTGCCTATGGGGCTGGCATCCGCAAGGTGGATGCCTCCTCGCTGGTGACCAACGGGGTCGTGGTCGATGCCTTTCCGCTCTCCGCCGGGAGCATTACTTTGTTCGGCGGCGGCGGCGGGGATGTCCTGGTTGGCGGCAGTCACGCCGACAGCATCTATGGCGGCTCGGGCTCGGACACCATCATCACCTATCAAGGTGCGGATAGGCTGGATGGCGGCGCCGACAACGACATCTATCTGTTCGAGAATTTCGGCTCAGGCTCGGGCACCATCGCCGACAGCGCCGGCGCCAATGATGTGCTGAAACTCCTGGATTCATTCCTGTTCGATATCGAAGGCGAATCCCTGGTGGATTGGACCGTCAGCGGGGTCGAGACCATCAGTCTGACCGGCGGCCTGGGCAGTGTCCGCTATGCCAGCGGTATGGGCACCGTGGTGTTCGACAGCACGCAGAACCAGAACCTGACCATCGGCGCACGCGATGGCGGCGACACCCTGGACGCCACCACCCTGACGCTGACCAACTATAACGGCGCCAGCCATCATCTGTTCCTGGCTGGTTCGTCCGGCGCTGATTATCTGCGGGGCACCAGCCAGGGCACCCGTTTCAAATACAGCGGCGGCGCCGACACCATGTTGGGCGGTGCGGGCGACGACGGTTTCGAGATCCTGCATGACGATGGCGCCAGCATCGACGGCGCCGGGGGCACGAACACCCTCTTCCTGATGGGCAATGCCCAGATCGACAGCGTGCGTTTCAGCAACATCCAGGTATTGCAGTTGGTGGACACGCCGCCCGAGGTCACCAACGCCCATGTGATCCTGAACGGGATCAACCTGCACGAAAAGTCGATCACCTTGATCGGCGGTGACGGCAACGACGACACCATCGAGATCAACACCAGTGCGGCCAGCCTGGATCTGTCCGGCATGCAGGCGTCCATGGATCCTGGCGATCAGGTCTGGATCAATGGCGACGGCACCGCCAATACCATCGCCGGCACCTTGCTGAACGAACTGATCAATGGCGGCGGCGGCAATGACTATCTGTTGGGCAATGCCGGCTTTGATACCATCAATGGCGGGGATGGCGATGACACCTTGGCGGGTGGCGCCGGGGCCGATTTGCTGGATGGCGGCGAGGGCTCGGACCGGTATGTGCTGACCGAGTTTGAGTTGGCCAACCCGAACGACACCATCGCCGACACCGGCGCCAGCGGCAACGATGCCCTTTTGATGCAGGACAACGGCGGGACCGGGATCCTGACCATCTATGACAGCCATTTCTCGGGCCTGAGCGGCAGCGGCATCGAGGGCGTGGTGCTGGGTAACAGTGTCGCCAACTGGACCGTCAATCTGGGGGGCACCGCCAGCTCGGTTGGGATCACCTTCGCGGATGCCAGTGCCGATGGCCTGGGCGTCAAGCTGAACGCCGACCAGGCCACCCAGGCGGTGACCCTGACCGGCGGCACCGGCGATGACACCATCGTGGGCAGCATCAAGGCCGACCTGCTGGTGGGCGGTGCGGGCAATGACAGCTTCAGCCTGATGGGCGGGGCCGACACGGTCAATACCGGCTTGGGCAATGATACCGTCAATCTGTCCAGCTTGAGCGACGCCAAGGGCAACAAGCTGTTCATCGATGGTGGCGGCACCGACACCATCAATGTGGCAGGCATCCCGGAAAGCCACTACAGCCACTTCGTCCGGTCCGGCAACGACCTGCACCTGATCACCCGCCAGATGATCCAGACCACCGGCGAGATCACTTCGGGCACCAGTTTCTCGGGTGACCTCAACGTGATCGTGGGCGGTTCCACCATCACCCTGACTGGCTTCAACGGCAACATTGACGCCCTGGCGACGGCCTTGCGCGCCAATGCGGCTTTCACCACCACCTACAAGCTGCAGGCGGCGGTGGTGGCGGACGGCACCTACCGCGACCTGACCATCTATGACCCGCAGGGCCGCTCGCTGACGGTGACCAACACCTTCACGCCGCCCTTCGACATGCAGCCCATCAGCGGCGGCACCATCACCCTGCAGAACCATTTCGCGGGCAGCGCCTGGGACTATATCGGCTCGGGCGGCGACGAGATGTCGCGCCTGGCCACCGGCACCACCGGCGGTACCGAGGACGACATCATCGTTTCCACCGCCAACGGCCAGACCCTGACCGGCGGCGGCGGCTGGAACGAATACATCATCCATCACACCAACCTGTCCATCGTGGGTAGTGGTGATGACGCGGTGGTGTTCCGTAACGAGGTCACCGGCATCACCGCCAACCTGAACACCGGCAGCATCGGCTTCAACGGCGGGACCATCACCGTCAGCGGTGTCGATGACGTCGACGGATCCATGGCCAACGACACCATCATCGTGGGCTCGGGCAACCATTGGGTGGTGGGCCATGCCGGAAATGACCTGATCCAGACCACCAGCAACGCCACTGGCGACTGGCTGATGGCGGATTACGGCTCGGACATCGGCAACGTCACCGTCAATCTGATGACCGGCCAGGCCCGGGACGGCTATGGCGGGCAGGACAGCCTGGTGGGCGTGGATGGCGTCCGGGGTTCGGACTACAGCGACACGCTGATCGGCGACAACAACAATAACGCCTTTGAAGCCGGTAAGGGCGACGACACCATGACCGGCAATGGCGGTCAGGACGAGTTCCGCTTCGCCCGCTCGGCCGACAATCTCGATTCCGGCAATGACGTTATCACCGACTTCACCGAGGCCGAAGACCGCTTGGTCCTGTATTTCGAGGGTTATGCGGGGGACGTGACGCTGTTGAGCGGCGGCGCGGGTGCGGGCGGCTACGGCTATTCTGGCGGGTCCGGCCTGTTCACTGCCAATCTGGGGACCTCGGCCTCGGACGTGCATGTGGACATCGGGATCAGCAAGGTCCTGAATACCTGGAACGTAGGCCTGCGGGTCGAGGGTGGCGCGGCCGCCCAGAATCTGGTGGGCGGCGGCAGTTGGGACTTCCTGGCCGGCTGGGGCGGCAACGATACCCTCAGCGGCGGCGATTCCAACGACAGCCTGATCGGCGGCACGGGCAATGACTTCCTGACCGGCGGCGGCGGCTATGACACGTTCATCTTCTCGGACGCCAGCACCATCAGCAGCCTGGGCAACGATCTGATCGCGGACTTCAATGACGGTGGTCAGGATGATTATTTCGGCCTGGACAGCGATCTGTTCAGCGGTCTGCTGTTCAGCGGCGGCGTACTGGATTCCTCGCGCTTCTTCATCCGCTCCAGCCTGCAGACCGTTGGCACCTCCAATGCGGTGATTCTGGCGGTGGAGACGGGCAGCAATGTGGAGCTGTGGCATCTGTCCAACGGCAATGACACCGGCAGCGGCTACCAGATCGCCACCCTATCGGGCCTGCCGGATGCCAGCGGTATCCAGAACACCGACTTCAAGGAATATTGACCGGGCCACGGCCCCACACTCTTTGAGGGTGCGGGTGGGGCATGCTACCCTGATGGACTAACCAGAGTCGGGAGGGGTGTCTTGTCCCACGGGCGTGGCAGCCAGGGCGTTACCTTGATCGAGATGGCCATCGTGGTGACGGTGGTGGGCATCCTGCTGGGCATCGGCGCCCAGTCGGCCCGGGTCTGGCTGGAACGCCAGCGCGAGGTGGCGGTGCAGATCAAGCTGGATGCCGTCGAGGACGCCCTGGTGGCCTTTGTGGCCACCAATGCCCGGCTGCCCTGTCCCTGGATCGTCAATGGCGGCGGCGCGGCCGGCGCGGAAGCTGCCACCTGCGCCAACCAGCTGCAAGGCGTGGTGCCCTACCAGACCCTGGGCCTGCCCCGGGATGCCGCCGTGGACCCCTGGGGCAATTATTTCACCTATCGGGTGGACCCGGACCTGACGGTCGGTACGGCCATGGATATGACCAATTGCAAAGCTGCGGAAGATCCGAGGCAGGATGGGACGGGCTATGAGCTCGCCAATTGCGTCACCGACGCCGCTCCTGCGAATTTCCTGTCCGGCTTGGGGCTCGAGGTGCGCAATGACGCCGGCACGGTGCTGAACAA
>CAYOKN010000113.1:0-9345 GCA_964404545.1 uncultured Rhodospirillaceae bacterium
TGGGGGTCATGGCAGAATTCCGATTGGGCACCGCTCAAGGGCGCGGATATAACCACGTCTGACAGGCATTCGCCAGCCTCCTTTACTCGTCATAATATACATTATGCGACAATTTTATGCCGCCCATTTTAGGAGGCTCGTTTGGCGCCTGATGAGGTTGGCCAGGCTGCGCTCCGGTTCGACCGCCCTTTCGGCATGACCATCGGGCGGCCCTCTGGAATCGGGAGTTGGAACCCAAGCCTTCCCATATTGGTTCCAGGACCAAGAGATCCGGAGGAAAAGCCCCATGTGCCGTTGCCATCAGCCGACCCGCACGCACCAGTCTCACCGGCCGGCCGTCAGCCGCCGCCGCATGCTGGGCCTGCTGGCCGGCGTGGCCGCCGCCCCCATGCTGGCGGCCTGCAGCGAAGATGGCAGTTTCCCGCTGCAATTGGTGCCCGAAGAGCAGATCCAGCAGATGGGCCTGCAGACCTGGGAGCAGATCCGCCAGCAGGAACGCCCCTCGGGCAACCGCACCTATCAGCAGGTGCTCGACCGGGTCTCGGCCCGCCTGCTGCAAGCTTCGGGCGAGAACCCGCAGGAGTGGGAAGCTGTGGTTTTTCAAGGCGATGAAATCAATGCCTTCGCCCTGCCCGGCAAGAAGATCGGCGTCTATGAAGGCATGTTCCGCGCCGCCGAGAACGAAGACCAGCTGGCTGCCGTTGTGGGTCATGAGATCGGCCATGTGACCGCCGATCACTCGCAGCAGCGGGTCAATGCGGACGCCGCCACCCAGTTGGGCGTGGACTTGGCCGGGCTGCTGCTGGGCTCGGCGGGATATTCGCCGGAGCTGGCCAGCCTGTTGGGGGTCGGCGCGCAATATGGGCTGGTGCTGCCCTACAGCCGGCGTCAGGAGCTGGAGGCGGACCGGCTGGGGCTGGTCACCATGGCGCGGGCCGGCTTCGACCCCAATGCGGCGGTGTCCCTGTGGGAGAACATGCAGCGCCTGGGCGGCGGCGGGCCGCCCACCTTCCTGTCCACCCACCCCGCTCCCGAGGACCGGATCGCCCGCATCCGGGAAATGATCCCCGAGGCCCAGGCGGCTGCCGGCTGACACGGAAACGCGGGGTGCCGGTGGGGAAACCGAACACCCCGCGCTCCGTTGCGGATACGGACCTTGCGATCCGCATCCGCCGGGTCCCCCGGGGCGGCAGCGCCAAGGGCGTGTCCGGCCCGGCGTCAGGCATGCCGCAGAGGCTCCCGTCTGGGGAAAGGCTGAGATGGGGCAGCAAGCCTCCATGCGCAAGTCATGTGGCCCTGCCCCGCCTCTCGCCCCGCCTTTCGATGAGCCGCGCTAGCTTTTGGCGCTGCCCAGATCACCTGCCCGGCGGGCCAGATAGGTGCGCGTGACCTCGGGGATCTGCGAGCGCAGCCAGGTCACCTCCTCTTCCTCCTCGATGGCCATGCGCTCGAAATCCGCCTTCATGGTCAGGTCGCCTTGCATCTCGCTGGCGGTGGCCAGGGCGCGGAAATTGGCGGCCTCGAATTCTTCGAACGCGGCCGCCGCAACCAGATGCTTGACCACTTCATCCGGCGCCATGCCGGTGATGGCCGCCTGGGCCTGGCCCACGAAGCGGGTGGTCATCTCCTTGAGGGTAGAGGTGGAGCCGCCCAGGGTTTTCAGGTGCCCTTCCAGACGGTCGGCGCGCACCTTGCTGGTTTGCAGGGATTGGCGGAAATGCTCGCGCAGCTGGGGATAATGCTCCAGATGCCCCACCAGCCGCTCTTGGTTGTCGATGGTCGCCATTTCCATGGCATGGGCGTCCCGCAGCCAGTCGATCATGGTTTCCTTGGTATCGGCCATCGTCGGTCCTTCTGAATGGGGAGGCGTTCCACCGGGGAAACGATTGACGGCCCGGTCTGGTTCCCCTCGCCGGTTGCCCATCGTCCGGCTTGGCCTTACAGTCCCCCTGCACACCGGAGCATCCCATGACCAGCCCCCGCCCCATCGACCGCCTACTCTCCATCATGGCCAGGCTGCGCGACCCCGACGGAGGCTGTCCCTGGGATATCGAGCAGACCTTCGCCACCATCGCGCCCCATACCATCGAGGAAGCCTATGAGGTGGCCGAAGCCATCGAGCGCGGCGACCTGGCGCACCTGAAGGACGAGCTTGGCGACCTGCTGTTCCAGGTGGTGTTCTATGCCCAGATGGCGCGCGAACAGGGCTTGTACGACTTTGACGACATCGCCGAGGGCATCTCGGAGAAGATGGAGCGACGCCACCCCCATGTGTTCGGCGACGTCACCATCAAGACCGCCGACCAGCAGGTGGCCGCCTGGGAGGCCACCAAGGCCCGGGAACGGGCGGAAAAGGCAGTGGGCCGGCCGGCCGGGACGCTGGAGGGGGTGTCACTGGCCCTGCCCGCCCTCACCCGTGCCCTGAAGCTGCAGAACCGCGCCGGCCGGGTGGGGTTCGACTGGCCCGACGCGCTGCAGGTGCTGGACAAGATCGAGGAAGAGATCGGCGAGGTCCGCCACGAGATCACGGAAGACCAACCGCTGGACCGGATCGAGGACGAGATTGGCGATCTTTTGTTTGCCTGCGCCAATCTGGCGCGCAAACTGGACATCGACCCCGAAGGCGCCTTGCGCCGCGCCAACCGAAAGTTCGAGCGCCGCTTCGCCCATATCGAGGCGCGGCTGGCTGAACAGGGCACCACCCCCGACCAGAGCAGCCTCGAGGTCATGGAAGCTCTGTGGCAGGACGCCAAGCAGCTGGAAAAAGGAGCCAAGGACTAGATGACCCGCCCCTCCGCCAAGGTCTGGCTCTCGGCCCTGTCCGCCCTGATGGTGGCGGTGCTGGCCGGCTGCTATCTGCCCAACAACTTCATCTCGGAAATCCGCATCAGCAAGACCGGCGACTTCGCCATCATGTACGAGGGCGATCTGATCTATGCCCCTCTGGTGCAGGAAATCCGGGCCGGCAAGCTGACGCCCGAAAAGCTGGCCGAGAAGGAGGCCACCATCGAGCGCGACCTGACCCGGGATTCCAATTTCGAGCGGGTGGTCAAGAAGGGCAACGGCGCCTGGGCTGTGCGCTATGAGCGCGAAGGCCGGCTGCAGGACAGCGACATGGTCACCTTCGTGCGCCGCAATGCCCGCATCCTGATCATCAAGGCATCGCCCAACGGCGTGGTGGGCATCGTGGCCGAGCCCATCTCGGCCAAGGAGGCGCAGCAGATGGGCGAGTTGGGCCTGAACACCAGCGGCGAGTTCCGCATCACCACCGATGCCGAGGTGTTGAAGCACAATGCTTCGGAGGTGCGCGCCTATGGCCCTTACAAGGTCTATATCTGGACCATCGACAGCGTGCTTTCGCCCACCCCGCAGTTCGTCATGAAGCGCGAGGTCCGCTGATCATGGACCTGACCGGAAAGACCGTCCTGATCACCGGCGCCACCGCCGGCTTCGGCGCCGCCGCCGCTCGCCGCTTCGCCAAGGCTGGCGCCCGGCTGGTGCTGGCGGCCCGGCGCACCGACCGGCTGCGGGCGCTGGAAGCGGAACTGGAGGTTCCGGTCCATGTCGTCACCTTGGACGTGCGCGACCGCGCCGCCGTGGAGCAGGCGGTGGCCGCCCTGCCCCCTGCCTTCCGCGAGGTGGATGTGCTGGTGAACAATGCCGGCCTAGCCCTGGGACTGGAACCGGCTCAGCGTGCCGACCTGGATGACTGGGACACCATGGTGGATACCAACATCAAGGGGCTGATGTATGTGACCCGCGCCGTGCTGCCCGGCATGGTGGCGCGGGACCGGGGCCATGTGATCAATCTGGGGTCGGTGGCCGGCACCTATCCCTATCCCGGCGGCAATGCCTATGGCGGCACCAAGGCCTTCGTGAAGCAGTTCTCGCTGAACCTGCGGGCCGACCTGCTGGGCAGCCGGGTGCGGGTCACCAACATCGAGCCGGGCATGTGCGAGACCGAGTTTTCGGTGGTGCGGTTCAAGGGCGATGCGGACAAGGCCGCCAAGGTTTATGAAAATACCCTGGCCCTGTCGGCCGACGACATCGCCGAGTGCATCTTCTGGACCGCCGCCCTGCCGGCGCATATGAACATCAACAGCCTGGAAGTGATGCCGGTGACCCAGGCCTTCAGCCCCTTTGCCGTGCATCGGGACCAGGACCTGTAGCCAGGGCCCCTACCCCGCCAATTGCACCAGCTCGTGCCAGCTGGCCTCGCTGGGGGCCAGGAGCAGCCCGCGGCCCACGGCCACGGGGCGATAAGGCCTGCTGTCCAGCAGGGCGGAATAGCCCCCCGCTTCGGCATGCATCAGCACGCCGGCGGCATGGTCCCAGGGATTGAGGCGGCGATAGCTGGCGAAATGCAGTTGGCCCTGGATCAGTTGCAGATAGTCATGGGCGGCGCTGTGATTGTGCACCAGCCGATCCACGGCCAGCACCAGCGGGTCGTTGCGGTCCCGGTAGCCGGCCGAGCCCTGCATGCGGCTGAGCGGCAGGTCGGGCGCCACCTGCATGCGGTCGCCGTCGATCCAGGTGCCGCCGCCGGCCTCGGCGATGGCCATGACCTCGTTCACCGGATCATAGATCCATCCCAGCAGGGTCTGCCCGCCGCGCACCAGGGCGACAATCACCGCGAACATGGGGTGGCTGTGGGCAAAATTGCGGGTGCCGTCCACCGGGTCGATGACCCAGACCGGCTCATCCTTGTCCAGCCGCAGCAGCACATCGCGGTCGGCCGCCACGGCCTCTTCGCCCACCACCAGCGAGCCGGGCAGGATGTCCTTGAGGCGTCGGGTCAGTACCTTCTCGGCTTGCACATCGGCCTCGGTGACGAAGTCGCCCGGCGACTTCTCGCGCACCTCGCCGGACTGCAGATTGCAGAAGCGCGACAGCACCTCGGCCTCGGCCGTTTCGCGGATCAGCTTGGCGATGCAGTGGGTATCCATCCTCATGGCCAACTATATACATTGGCCTGACGGCGGCTTGAACCCCAAAGCCGGGGTCAGCGCGTCTTCAGACGGGCGGCGTCGGCGGGATCGAGGCGCACCACCAGCCGGGTGGTCTCCTCGCCATCGATGCGCTCGATCACCTCGCCCTTCTGATAGAGCCAGGCGATGCGCGCGCCATCGGACAGCGGGATCTCCAGACTGACCACCTCGCGCTGGGCCGACAGCAGCTGGTCCACATGGGCCAGCAGTTCGGCAGTCCCCTCGCCCGTCACCGCCGAGATGGCCAGGGCATTGGGCTGGCGGTAGGCCTGGTTCAGCACCACGGCGCGGTCCTCGGGCGCCAGCAGGTCGATCTTGTTCAGGGCTTCCACCAAGCCCCGATCCACCACCTCGCCCACGCCCAGCTCACGCAGGACAGTCTCCACATCCCGCTTCTGGGCATCGCTGTCGGGATGCGAAACGTCGCGCACATGCACGATCACATCCGCCTCCAGCACCTCTTCGAGGGTGGCGCGGAACGCTGCCACCAATTCGTGCGGCAGGTCCGAGACGAAGCCCACGGTGTCGGACAGGATGCACCGCTTGCCCGAGGGCAGCTCAAGCCCGCGCATGGTGGGGTCCAGGGTGGCGAACAGCTGGTCCTTGGCCAGCACATCCGCCCGGGTCAGGCGGTTGAACAGGGTGGATTTGCCGGCGTTGGTGTAACCCACCAGGGCGATCACCGGATAGGGAATGCGCCGCCGCGCAGCGCGATGCAACTCGCGGGTGCGCTTCACATCCTCCAATTCCTTCTTCAGCTTGACGATGCGTTCCAGGATCAGCCGGCGGTCGGTTTCAATCTGGGTCTCGCCGGGGCCGCCCATGAAGCCGAAGCCGCCGCGTTGGCGCTCCAGGTGGGTCCAGGACCGCACCAGGCGCGACCGCTGATAGGACAAGCTGGCCAATTCCACCTGTAGCCGGCCCTCGCGGGTGCGGGCGCGGGCGCCGAAGATTTCCAGGATCAGCCCGGTGCGGTCGATGACCTTGCAGTTCCAGGCCTTTTCCAGATTGCGCTGCTGTACCGGCGACAGATGGCAGTCCATCACAGTGACGCCGATATCATGCTGCTTGACGGTCTCGGCCAGACGCTCGACCGCGCCGGTTCCCAGTAGGGTCGCCGGGCGCTGTTTCGTCACCGGAACGGGTTCGCCGTGGACCACCTCAAGCTCGATCGCCTCCGCCAGGCCCACCGCTTCGCCCAATCGGGCCTCGGGCAGCCGCAAGGTGTCCCCGCCCTTCTTCAGGACGGGGTGGATCACCATGGCCCGCGTGGGCTGAGGAGTGCTGGTCTCCTGCTCGGAACGCACCACCTGTTACTCTTCGCCGCCTTCCTTGGCTTGCGGTTCGAACAGGGAGATGGGGGTGCTGGGCATGATGGTCGAGATGGCGTGCTTGTAAACAAGCTGGGTATGGCCATCGCGGCGCAGCAGGACCGAGAAATTGTCAAACCAGGTGACGATCCCCTGCAGCTTCACGCCGTTGACCAGAAAGACCGTGACGGGGGTCTTGTTCTTGCGGATGTAGTTCAGGAAAACGTCCTGAACGTTTTGGCTTTTTTCCGACATGGGTTATCCCTTTTTATTGCCCCTACGAACGACCGAAGGGGTGCCCCTTAAAGTCCCCTTGGTTAACATCAATTCCGGCATATGGGAATCGATAGTTCGCGCACAAGGGTAGCAAGCTCGGCACAACCGGCAAGATGGCTTTTCGGCGGGTATGAGTCGAACTCTCCGGCCCGCGCCGGCTCGGCACGCACCAGGATCGGGGTACAGCCGGCGTTGTGGCCACAGGTCAGATCCACCAGGGCATCGCCCACGAACCACACATGGGGACCGGGCGCGATTCCGCTGTTTTCCAGCACCATGTCCACGGGCGCACGGTGCGGCTTGTCCTGGGCCGCGTCGGTGGCGCCCACCAGCCGGCCGAAAAAGCGGTCCCAGCCCAGATGCGCCGCTTCCTTGCGCAGGAAGGCGCCGTTCTTGTTGGACACCACACCCAGATAGATGCCGGCCTCGGCCAGTCCCGCCAGCATTTCCTCAGCGCCGGGCAAGGGCGCCAGGTGGCTGATATGGATGGCATTGAATGTGGCATAGAATACGTCCCGCGCCTCTTCCCAACGATTGCCGAACATGGCGGGGAAGGAATCGCGCATGGATAGCGCCACCTGGGCCTTGGCCTGCTCCAGCGTCCATTCTGGCATCTCCATATGCCGGAAGGTGGCGTTCATGGCCTCCAGGATGCAAACCCAGCTGTCGATCAGGGTGTTGTCCCAGTCGAAGATGATCGCCCGGGGGGCGGCAAGCGCGGTCATGAACGAGCATCCTTGAGGAAAGCGTCTCGCAGCGCCTGGGCCACTGGGCCCGGGACGCCGGCGCCGATCGTTGCGTCATCGATACGGACCACCGGCATCACCGTCGAGGTGGTGCCGGTGACGAAGGCTTCGGCGGCCGCCTTGGCCTCGGCGGGGGTGAAGGCCCGTTCGGCAAAGCGCAGGCCCAGGGACCGGGCGCACTCCAGCAGCCGGGCCCGGGTGATGCCGGGCAGGATGTCGTGGGACAGGCTGCGGGTCACCAACTCTCCGTCCCGGGTAACGATCCAGGCATTGCTGGCGGTGCCTTCGGTGACCAGCCCCTGCTCGTCCACCAGCCAGGCCTCGTAGGCGCCAGCCTCCTTGGCTGCCTGCTTCGACAGCACATTGGCCAACAGCGATACGGTTTTGATATCCCTGCGTTTCCAGCGGATGTCCGGCAGGGTGATAACGGTCACGCCGGACTGGAACAGGGTGTCCGAAGGCCCCTTCTGCGACCGCGCGCTGACCACCAAAGTGGGCTGGGGCGCCTTGGGAAAGGCATGGTCGCGGCGGGCGCTGCCCCGGGTCACCTGCAGATAGACAATGCCGTTCCGTACGCGGTTTCGGCGCACCACCTCGCCCATTACATGCACCAGGGCGGCATCGCCCATGGGGCGCGGAATGGCCAGTTCGGCCAGCGACCGCTGCAGGCGGCTCAGGTGATGGGGCAGATTGGCCAGCCGGCCGTCCCGCACCGCCACCACCTCGTAAACGCCGTCCGAGAACTGGAAACCGCGATCCTCCACATGTACCCCGGCCTCGCCATGGGGTAGGTAGCGGCCGTTCACATAGGTAACGCGAGCCATGATTTTCCTAGAAATATTCGAGCCTTACCGAGAACATCTTCTCGACTTTCTTAACCGCTTCGGCGGCTGAGAACAGCACGACGCGATCCCCCGCCTCCACCACCGTGGTGCCGCGCGGGCTGATCACGGTGCCGTCGCGCACCACGGCGCCCAGCAGCACGCCGTTGGGCAGCTTGATCTCCTTCAGCGGCTTGCCCACCAGCGGCGAGGTCTCGAGCGCGTCGGCCTCGATCAACTCGCCAAAGCCTTCATGCAGGGAATGTACGGCATGAATACGGCCGCGGCGCACATGCTGAAGGATGTTGGAGACAGTAATGGCGCGTGGGCTGATCACCACATCGACGCCCAAGTTATTGACCAGGCTGGAATAATCCGTCTTGTTGATCAGGCACATGGAGCGTCTGGCGCCCTTGCGCTTGGCCAGCAGGGCGGCCAGGATGTTAGTTTCGTCGTCATTGGTGACCGCCACCACGGTTTCGGCCACGCCCACCGACGCCTCTTCCAGGATCTCGCTGTCCAGCACATCACCGTTCAGCACCACGGTGCGGTGCAGGGTCTTGGCCACATATTCGGCCCGCTCGCGGTTCTGCTCGATCACCTTGATGGTGACGCCGGGATGCTCGGCTTCAAGCTTCTGGGCCAGGAACAGGCCGATATTGCCGCCGCCGAAGATGACGATGCGGCGGGCTTCCTCGCCTTCATGCCCAAAGGCCGAGAGGGCGCGCTCCACATGGGTGGTGTCCACCACGAAATAGACATCGTCGCCCGGCAGCATCTGGTCTTCGGGCGTGGGCACGATGGCCTTGCCGCCGCGCACGATGCCGATGATGACGATGGACAGGTCGGGGAACAGCACGGTCAGCTGGCGCAGCGGGGTATGCACCAGCGGGGTATCCTCGGAACACCGCACGCCGATCAGCCGCACCTTGTCCCCGGCCATGGGGATCACCTCGACCGCGCCCGGCACCTGCAGGCGCCGGGTGATGGCGCGGGCCACCTCGATCTCGGGGCTGATGATCACGTCGATGGGCATGTTCTCGCGCGAGAACAGGTTGGCCCAGATGGGGGCCAGATAACTTTGGTTGCGCACGCGGGCGATCTTGGTGGGCACGTTGAACAGGCTGTGCGCCACCTGGCAGGCCACCATATTGACCTCGTCCGCATGGGTGACGGCGATGATCATGTCCGCGTCCCCTGCCCC
>CAYOKN010000114.1:0-9336 GCA_964404545.1 uncultured Rhodospirillaceae bacterium
GCCGGGCGTGCGCACTTCGGCCAGTCGCCGCAGGATCGCGTGGGAATACTGGATCGGCGCCGGCATGAGCTCGGGCGTCTCGCGGCAGGCATAGCCGAACATGATGCCCTGGTCGCCCGCGCCCTCGTCCTTGTTGCCGGCGGCGTCCACGCCCACGGCGATGTCGGCCGACTGGGAGTGCACATGGCACTCGACGGCGGCGTTCTTCCAGTGGAAGCCGTCCTGCTCATATCCGATGTCCTTGATCGCGGCGCGCGCCACTTCCACCAGCATCTCCTGGGTGATGGACGCCGGGCCGCGCACTTCGCCGGCCATCACCACGCGGTTGGTGGTGCACAGGGTCTCGACGGCGACGCGGGAATAGGGGTCGTGCGACAGGAAGGTATCCAGGACGGCATCCGAGATGCGGTCGGACACCTTGTCGGGATGACCTTCGGAAACGGATTCGGACGTGAACAGGTAATTGGCCTTCATAGCCGACCCTCCAAAAACGGTGGCGACCTGGGCGCGGCTGAAATCATGCGCCCACTTAGCCTGTGTTTAACGTGGCGGCAAGCGGTCGAAATCCCACACGGGCTTGATGACCCGTGCCGGGTTGTCTAACGATTTTCGTCAAGCCACGCAAGGATCACATGGCAAAGGGGGCGCGGATCACTCCGCACCCCCTTTCCATAAGTCCGAAAAACCGTGAACGGCGTCAGGCCGGCTCGGTCTCGCCAGCCTCGACCGGGGCCACGTCCGACGCGGCGGCCAGGGCCTTGGCCAGTTCGAACACGCGGCGGCGCACGTTCGGGTCGGTGATGCGGTAATAGGCCCGCACCAGTTCCAGGGTCTCACGCTTGGTCATGGGGTCGTGCTGGAAGCCGGCGGCTTCCTCGTGCAGGCCCTCGTTCTCAGGCGCATTGATCTGGCGCGGCGACAGCCGCTCCACTTCCGGCGGCATGTCGTCGAAGAAGAAGGACACCGGCACGTCCAGCACGCGGGACAGATCATACATGCGCGAAGCGCCGATGCGGTTGGCGCCGCGCTCGTACTTCTGCACCTGCTGGAAGGTCAAGCCGATGGCCTCGCCCAGCTTCTCCTGGCTCATGCCCAGGAGCGCCCGTCGCAGACGCACGCGGCCGCCCACATGGACGTCGATGGGGTTGGGCTTACCGGAGGGGGTGCGCCCACGGCTCGACCGACGAGGGGCGGAATCTTTTTCTTTGGTCATGCCCGGAGCATTCTCTGTTCTGGAGTTATCTGTGATTACACATCTGAGTGCAGGACAATCAGATGTAGCAACCAGCAAGACACATTAGGCATACGGCTGTATTCAAGTCAACCCGGCTCAATGTGGCCCTGCGAAGCCACGATAACCCAAACTTTCCCGCCGATCAAAACAACCTTCCGGCGCGCAGCCCCATAAGAAAAGTGAGCCCTAGTAGGATAAGAACACCTGCATTGCCGGTACGACCATAAGTCGTGGTCTCGGCCAATTCTTTCGGCAGGGGGGCGTCCACAACCCCACGTTGCCCCAGGCCCAACCGGGCCACGATCCGCCCGTAAGGGTCGACTACGGCAGAGATTCCGGTGTTTGCGGCACGCACCAGGGGCAGTCCTTCCTCCACCGCCCGCAGGCGCGAAGATGCGAAATGTTGATGCGGACCTGCTGATATACCAAACCAGCCGTCATTGGTCAGGTTCAGCAGCCATTTGGCGCGGCCACTTTGGTCCGACACCACGGCGGCCGGAAAGATCACCTCATAGCAGATCAGCGGGCTGACCGGCGGCAGGCCTGGCAGGGTCACGGTTTGCGGCCCCGGCCCCGCCGAAAAGTCGGTGGAGCCATGGGTGATCTTGGCCAGCGGCAGCAGGCCGCGCAGCGGCACATATTCCCCGAAGGGCACCAGATGGAACTTGTCGAAGCTGCCTACCAGTTGGGCGCCGCCATTGACCGCCTGCAGGCTGTTCCAGACCTGATAGGGCTCAACACCCGGCCCGGTGGTGCGCGGCACGCCGGTGATCACCAGCCCGTCCGGCGGCGCCACCGAGGACAGGGCGGCGCGGGCGTTCTCGTCCCAGTCCAGCAGATAAGGCGTGGCGGTTTCCGGCCAGATCACATGGGTGACCTTGTCCCAGCCGGGGCCGCGCGACAGTTCCAGATGCTGTTGCAGATGGCGGGCGCGCTGCTCGGGCGCCCATTTGTTGGCCTGGTCCACATGGGCCTGCACCAGGCGCAGGGTCACACCCTCGACCATGTCGGTCCCGGCACCGGCCAGCCGGGCAACGCCCCAGGCCGCCACCGCCACGAGCAGCAGGGCCGAGGCCACCACCGGCCGCCAATGGCGGCGCGGCCCCGGCGGGTCGGCCAGCACCGCAGGCATGGCCAGGGCCAGCACGGTCAGCAGGCTGAGGCCATAGGTGCCCAGCAGGGCGGCAAACTGCATCACCGGCGGCACCGCCACCCAGACGCTGCCCAAAAGGTTCCAGGGAAAGCCGGTCAGCACCCAGGACCGCAGCCATTCGAACAGGGTCCACAGCGCCGCCAGCACCAGGATGCGGCCCCAGCCCTGGGTCCGGGTCATCCAGGTCCCCAGGGTGGCCAGGCCCACGAACACGGCGATCACCCCGCCCAGCCCGAACACCGCAAAGGGGATCATCCAGCCGAATTTCTCGGGCTCGATCAGCAGGGCGTGCGAAATCCAGTAGAAGCCGGCCGAGAAATGGCCGAGGCCCCACCACCAGCCGGCGCCGAAGGCGGCACGGCGGGTGCGGGCTCCGTCCATCAGCCAGACCAGGGCCGGCAGGCTGACCAGCAGCACCGGCAGGGCATGGACCGGCGGCATGGCCAGGGCACCCAGGGCGCCCAGCAGCACGGCCACGGCGCGACGGCGCCAAGGGCCGAGGCGGGTCAGGGCGGCGGCTTGGCGGCCCGCCCAGGAAGTGGGGTGCACCGACACCGGGTCAGGCTGGCTCGGCGGGATCGCGGCGGGGAATCACCCGCAGCCGCTTGATGCGGCGCGGATCCGCATCCAGCACCTGGAATTCCAGCCCCGAGGGCTCGTGGGCGATCAGCTCGCCCCGGGCCGGCACCCGACCGGCCAGGTAGAACACCAGTCCGCCCAGGGTGTCGATGTCCTCACGCTCCTCGTCGGTCAGCACCTGGCCCATACGGGCCTCGAAATCCTCGATGTCGGTACGGCCGTCGGCCTCGAGTCCGCCTTCAGGCAGGTCCACCATGTCGGGCAGGTCGTCGCGCTCGAATTCATCCTCGATCTCGCCGACGATCTGCTCCACCAGGTCCTCGATGGTCACCAGACCGTCGATGCCGCCATATTCGTCCACCACCAGCGCCATGTGGGTGCGTTTCAGGCGCATCTCCACCAGCAGGTCGGTGACCCGGATCGAGGGCGAGACGAACAGGGTGCGGCGCAGGATCTTGGGCAGAGAAAAAGGCTTGCCGCTGCCCACCAGGGCCAGCACGTCCTTGATATGCACCATGCCGATGGCGTCATCCAGGGTGGCGCGATAGACCGGCAGCCGCGAATGGCCGCGCTCGGTCAGGCATTCCACCAGATCATGCAGGCTGGTCTTGGCTTCGACCGCCACGATGTCGGCGCGGGGCACCATCACGTCATAGGCGGTCAGGTCACGCAGCCGCAGGATATTGCCCAGCAGCAGGCGCTCATGGTCGTCGAGGGGGGTTTCCTCGTCCTCGCGCTCCTCGATCAGTTCCTCGAGGGTTTCGCGGACGCTGTCGCCGCCGCGGCCTTTCATCAGGCCGCGCAGCCAGCCGCGCAGGCCATTGAGGAGGGAGGTATCGTCGCTGGCCCCGCTTTCGCGGGGCGATCTACTGCACGAGACGTCGTTCATGGCAGTGGAGTGGTCCTTCGGCTGTTCGTCGCGGGGCCGGGGGTCAGGCATAGGGGTCGGGGATGCCCAGGCCGGCGAGGATCGCTGTTTCCAGCTCCTCCATCTCCTCGGCTTCCCCGTCCTCCATGTGATCATAGCCGAGCAGGTGCAGGACACCATGCACGACCAGATGGGATAAGTGATTGGTCAAGGTCTTGCCCTCGGCAGCGGCCTCGGCCACGGTGGTCTCATAGGCCACGATCACGTCGCCCAAGAGGATCGGGCCGTCCTCGGGCTGCGGCGCGTCCTCGTCGTCCAGCGAGGCAAAGGACAGCACATTGGTAGGCTTGTCCTGGCCGCGATAATCCCGATTCAGCTCGCGCACCCGGGCATCGTCGGCCAGCACCAGAGCCATCTCCATGCGCTCGGAGTCCTCCACCGCGCCCAGGGCCGCGGCGGAAACCTTCAGCACCGTGTCCTCCACCTCGGGCAGCGCCTTGGCCCAAAGCGGGCTTTCCAGGATCACGTCGATCTGCGGGCCCTCAGCCATTGCCGCCTCCGGTCTGGCGGGCGCGCTGGTCATAGGCCTGCACGATCTTGGCCACCAGGCCGTGGCGCACCACGTCCTTTTCCGTGAAACGCACCACCCCGATGTCACGGATGCCGCCCAGGATGTCCAGCGCGTCCCGCAGGCCCGAGGTGACGCCCGAGGGCAGGTCCACCTGGGTCAGGTCGCCGGTGATGACCATGCGCGAGCCCTCGCCCATGCGGGTCAGGAACATCTTCATCTGCATGGGCGTGGTGTTCTGCGCCTCGTCCAGGATCACGAAGGAATGGGCCAGGGTGCGGCCGCGCATGAAAGCCAGCGGCGCGATCTCGATTTCACCCGAGGCGATGCGCTTGGCCACCTGGTCACCGGGCAGCATGTCATAGAGCGCATCATAGAGGGGCCGCAAATAGGGGTCGATCTTTTCCCGCATGTCGCCGGGCAGGAAGCCCAGCCGCTCGCCCGCCTCGACCGCCGGGCGCGACAGCACCAGCCGGTCCACCTGGCCGCGCACCAGCATGGACACCGCCTTGGCCACCGCCAGATAGGTCTTGCCGGTGCCCGCCGGGCCCAGGCCGAACACCATCTCCTGCTCGTTCATGGCCCGCATGTACTCGGCCTGCATGAGCGTGCGCGGGGCGATCTGCCGCTTGCGGGTGGCGATGGTCAGGTCCGGCTCGGCGCTGCCATGCCGGCTCATGCGCACGGCGGCGTCCACGTCGCCGGGGCTCAGCTCGTGCCCCCGGCGCAGGGCGGCATAAAGGGTGTCCAGCGCCCCTTGCGCCTCCTCCACCAGATGGGACGGGCCGGTGATGGACAGGGCATTGCCCCGGCTGACCAACTCGACGCCGAGCTGGCGCTCGATGCGGTCCAGATTCTCGTTATGGGGGCCGAACAAGGCCTGCAGCAGGGAGTTGTCGTCAAACTCCCGGGTCATGGTCACAGGTTCGGTGGGGCCGGTGTCGCTCACGCGCAGGCTTTCTCCTGGATCAGGCGGCCGGCCAGGCTGAGCGGCTGGCCCTCGGTGATGACGAGAGGAACGATGGTGTGCATCAGCTCGGGCCCCGCCATCACATGCACGGGCTGCATATAGGGGCTGCGGCCCAGAAGCTGGCCCGGGAACTTGCCCTGGCGGTCCAGCAGCACCGGCAGGGTGCGGCCGACGCAGGCCTTGTTGAAGGCTTCGGTCTGGGCGCCCAGCAGGGCCTGCAGCTCGGCCAGGCGGCGCTCCTTCTCGGGCTCGGGCACCTGCAGCTCCATGGCCGCCGCCGGGGTTCCGGGGCGCGAACTGTATTTGAAGCTGTAGGTGTTCACGAAGCCCACCTCGCGCACCAGGCGCAAGGTGTCCTGGAAATCGGCCTCGGTCTCGCCGGGGAAGCCGACGATGAAGTCCGAGGACAGGGCCAGGTCGGGCCGGGCGGCCTTCAGCCGCTCCACCAGCCGCAGATAATCGGCCCCCGTATGGCCCCGGTTCATGGCGGCCAGGATGCGGTCCGAGCCCGACTGCAGCGGCAGGTGCAGGAACGGCATCAGCTTGTCCACCTCGGCATGGGCGGCGATCAGGTCATCGTCCAGGTCGCGGGGATGCGAGGTGGTGAAGCGGATGCGGGCCAGGCCGTCGATTTCAGCCAGTTCGCGGATCAGCCGGCCCAGGCTCCAATCGGCGCCGTCCGGGCCCTCGCCGTGATAGGCGTTGACGTTCTGGCCGAGCAGGGTGACCTCGACCACGCCCCCGGCCACCAGGCCCTTGACCTCGGCCAGCACCTGGGCGGCGGGGCGGGAATATTCGGCGCCCCGGGTATAGGGCACCACGCAGAAGGTGCAGAACTTGTCACAGCCCTCCTGCACCGACACGAAGGCGCTGGGGCCGTCGGCGCGCGGGGCCGGCAGATGGTCGAACTTGGCCTCGGTGGGGAAATCAGTCTCCAGCACCTTGGCGCGGCCGCCCTTTTCGGCAGCACGGGCGGCGCGGGCCACCATCTCGGGCAGCTTGTGATAGGTCTGCGGCCCCAGCACGATGTCCACCATGGGCATGCGCCGCATGATCTCCTCGCCCTCGGCCGGGGCGGCGCAGCCGGCCACGGCCACGATCATGCCCTGGCCGCCGGACTCCTTGGCCTGCTTGAAGGGGCGCAGCCGGCCCAGGTCCGAAAACACCTTCTCGGACGCCTTTTCACGGATATGGCAGGTGTTCAGGATCACCATGTCGGCCTGGTCGGGCGCGTCCACCGCCTCGAACCCCAGCGGCGCCAGGACGTCGGCCATGCGGGCCGAGTCATAGGCGTTCATCTGGCAGCCATAGGTCTTGATGAAAAGCTTCTTCTTCAACTGTGCCATCACGATCCGGTCAGGATGCAGGAAATCACAACGACCGGAGGAATGATGAGTTAACTAGCACCCACCGGCCAAGAGTCAAGTTACGCTCTTTAGAGAGATCAGGCGGCCACGGCTTCCGGCGCGGCCTCGGGCTGCGCTGCCGGCAACCGATCCAGCCGGCCGGCATTGGCCAGCACCACGCCGCGCGCCACCAGCGTATGGCAATGTTCGGTCAGCCCCTTGCGCCCCTTATAGGCGGCGATGGTGGTCACCGGGTGGAACACCACATCCACGGTGATGCGGCCCATGCCCAGCACCGCCCAGCAATGGGGGGCCAGGTCCATGTCGCCGTACCAGGCCAGGAACTGCCGCCAGCCCAAGCCGATGGGCAGCCCGTCCAGCCGGGTATAGGCCACCGAAATGGGCTGCACCGCCAGCGGCTGGCCGACAGTGGTCTCGACCTCGGCCACGCTCATCAGCGCGCTCTTGAACGGCAGCACGCGGTTGCCGTCATTGCTGGTGCCTTCGGGGAACAGGATCAGCGAGCCGCCGGCCTGCAGCCGCTCCAGCAGGCTGTTGCGTTCCTTGCCGGCGCCCTGGCGCTGGCGCGCCACGAACACGGTGCCGCCCAGGCGGGCCAGGATTTTGATGCCCGGCCAGGTGCCCACCTCGCTCTTGGCCACGAAGGCGCCCTGCACCAGGCTGCCCAGCACCGGAATGTCCAGATAGGAGGCATGGTTGGCCACGAACAGGGTGGGATGCTGGCGGCTGGGCACGCCATGCACGCGGATGCGGAAACCCAGCACGAAGCAGACCATGCGCCAATAGACGAAGGCCAGCGGCCGGTGAAGCCGGGGGAAGAACCGCTGCGCCGCCCAGACCGGCGCCATCATCAGCAGGGTGCAGGCCAGCATGGCAACCAGCCGCGCCCCTGCGGCAACCGGCGAGAAGACCCTAGAGGGCTCGGGTTGCGGTGCGGTCATAGTGCTTGACGTATTTCTCGGTGATCAGGTCGGTCTTGACGATGACGCAGACGTCGGTGGTGTTGAACTGATGGTCCACCACGGCGCCGTCGCCCACGAAACCGCCCAGCCGCAGATAGCCCTTCACCAGCGGTGGCAGCTGGTTCAGCGCCTGACGCGGGTTGATGGCGTCCTTGCCCATCAGGTCCATGGACACATAATGCTCGGGCAGGGCGCGCGGGCAGATGGTGTCGGGCGCCAGATGGTGGTGATGCAGATAGGCCAGCGGCAGGGCCAGGGCCTGCGGGTCGGTGCCGGGCAGCGAGGCGCAGCCGAACATCAAATCGATATTGTGCTGGAACACATAGGCCGCGATGCCGCGCCACAGCAGCTGCATGGTCATCTTGGTGCGGTAGTCGGGCGCCACGCAGGACCGGCCCAGCTCCAGCACATTGCCCTGCAGCGCCTCGATCTTGCGGATGTCATATTCGGCGGCGGAATAGAACCGGCCCACTTTTTCCACATGGGGGCGGCGCATCAGGCGATAGGTGCCCACCACCTGGTCCAGCCCCTCGCGCCGCTGGTCCACCACCAGCAGATGGTCGCAGACATCGTCATAGGCGTCGAAGTCGCGGCCCTGCTCGGCCATTTCCTCGGTGGGGCGGGCCCCCATCTCGTCGTAGAACACCCGGTAGCGCAGCCGTTGCGCGGCTTCGACCTCGGCCCGCGACTGGGCCAGGCGGATGTCCACACCGGAGGCGGCAGCTGCGTCTTCAATCAGGGCGTCGGCGGTCATTCGGTCGTCTCTGGTGAATGGGGGACGGGCGGTCAGCCCTTCTCCGGGGTCCCGTCGTCCAGGGGAACCCCGTACAGCTCCAGCCGGTGGCCCACCAGCTTGAACCCATGGCGCCGCGCGATCTCGCGCTGCAACGCCTCGATCTCGTCCGAATGGAACTCGATCACCTTGCCCGACTGCATGTCGATCAGGTGGTCGTGGTGATCCTCGGACAGTTCCTCATAGCGCGCGCGGCCATCGCCGAAATCGTGGCGCTCGAGGATATTGGCCTCCTCGAACAGGCGCACGGTGCGATAAACGGTGGCGATGGAAATATGCGGGTCGATGGCCGTGGCCCGGCGATAGACCTCTTCCACGTCTGGATGGTCGGTGGAGCCGGATAACACCTGGGCGATGACCCGACGCTGGTCGGTCATCTTCATCCCCAGTTCCAGGCAGCGCTGTTCGATTCGGGAAGACATGATGCTTTGTAGCCGATGGCCGGAAGGGGTTGCAACCGAAACAAAACAGGCCAGAAGACAGAGGGCGGCGCCAACCCTTCCGGCAGACGGACGCCGCCGGCGGGCAGCCGGCGGCGTTCATGCAGACCATCGGGACCCCAGGCGGGGCCGAGCGTCAGACCGCCGAAGCGGGCCGGGTGCGGCGCTTGCGCGGCTTGGTGCCCAGACCGATCTTCTTGGCCAGCGAGCTGCGGTGCTGGGCATAGTTCGGGGCGACCATGGGATAGTCGGCCGGCAGACCCCAGCGTTCGCGGTATTCCTCGGGGGTCATGTCGTAGGCGGTCTTGAGGTGGCGCTTCAGCATCTTCAGCTTCTTGCCGTCCTCAAGGCAGATGATGTAGTCGGGGGTGACCGACTTCTTCACCGGCACCGCCGGCTGCG
>CAYOKN010000115.1:0-6202 GCA_964404545.1 uncultured Rhodospirillaceae bacterium
GCCCGCCGACTTCAACCTGGACCCCACCCTGGAGCTTCCCCATGACCAAGCCGGCACCATTGCGCTGCGCTGATCCGTCCCGGCGCCGGCTGCTGGCTGCCGCCGGCGGGCTGGCGCTGCTGCCCGGGCTGGCCTGGGCCGACACCGCCGGCCGGGCGCGGACCAATTTCGCCAATGCGCTCAGCGCCTATATCGACGACATGGCCTTTGACGAGGCCTGGGAACTGGCCTGGGGCGGGCGCGCCTATCCGGCGCTGATCCAGGCCTTTGGCGGCGCCTATCCCAATTCCGGCGCGCAAGCCGCCCTGAATGCCTTCCTGCAGCCGCTGGCCGCTGCCTCGGCCCGGCCCTTCGCCTGGGAAGCAAGACTGGTGAACAGCGACGAGGTGACTGCCCTGGCCCTGCCCGGCGGCAAGCTGGCGGTGACCCGGGGCCTTTTGATGTATCTCAGCACCCCCTGGGACCTGGCCGGGGTGCTGGCGCATGAAATGGGCCATGCCGAGGCCGGGCACATGGCCGACCAGCTGCAGGCCGGCCTGTTCCAGACCTCGGACCTGGTGACCCGGGAAAGCCGGCGGGTGGCCGCCCTGGTGGCCGCCGACCCGCGCGCCGTGGCCGATCCGCTGGCCGAGGTGGTGGCCGGCGCCCTGACCGAAGCGGCGCGCCGGGGCTACAGCCCCGAGCAGGAACGCCAGGCCGACGGTTTCGCCGTCACCGCCTTCGCCCGCGCCGGGCTGGACCCGGTGGCGGCCAGCCATGTCTGGCACCGGCTGCTGCGCCTGAACCCGGCGGGGGCCCAGCGCAACAGCCTGCTGATGCCGGCCGAGGAAGTGCTGGAGCGGCTGAAGCTGATGGACCAAATGGCCGCCACCCTGCCCCGCCCCGACGCCCCCGGCCCCGGCGATGCCTGGGCGGAAGCCTTCCGCATGCTGAAGACCACGGTCCCCAACCGGCGGGTTTAAGACCCCGCGCGCTCGGGGATGGGGCACCCGGAGGCCCGTCAGGGCCGACTGGCGCATTGAGCGCCCCGCAGCGAAGCGGAGGTAAGCCAAGGGCGCGGACGCGCCCGCCCGGCGCTTGAGGGGCAAACTATATAAATCGATCCACCAGATGCAGGATCAGCCGGGACAGGCTGGGCTCGTCCACCAGGCGAGCGGCCTCGATGGCCGGGAACCAGCGGCGGATACGCTCGCTGGCCTCGGGCCAGTCGCGGGCTTCCTCGGTGACCTTCAGGGCATAGACCTCGACCACCGTGGGGATATCCTGCCCCTTCTTGCCCTTCTTCACATAGGTATAGAGGCCCATGGCCCGGGGTTCCATGAGCCCCTTGACCCCGGCCTCTTCCCAGGCCTCCACCTCGGCGGCGCGCACCGAGCCGCCATGGTCCTCGATACCGCCGCGCGGAATCACCCAGCGGCCGGTATCCCGCGAGGTCACCAGGAGAACCTGCGGTTGATCATCGATCAGCCGATAGGGCAGCGCGCCGGATTGGCGGGCGGGGTCAGGCATGGAGGATAAAGCCTTGAACGGTGGTCGAGGCATGATCGCTGTTCAGTCCATTGAATCAAGAGATTTCTTTCGGACTGAAGAGTCCCGATTCGGTCACAACAACTTATCAATAGGTTAATGCAGGGAGCGCTGCGGATTTAACCATAATCCGGCAGGGGATTTGATCAGGGGAAGAGCATGAACACCCTTGCATTAACGTCATTCACCAAACGCCTCAACATCCGCATGCGGATCCTCCTGCCCATGCTGGCGGTGATCACGCTGGGCGTTGTATCGCTGGTGGCCTATTCCAGCCATGTGCAATTCGGTGACGCGGAAGAAAGCGCCCGCCGCCACATGCGGGAAATGGCACGCGCCCAGTCCACCATCATTGTCCGTGTGATGGAGGACGCCTTGGCCGGCGCCCGCACCAATGCGCGCTGGTCGGAAGCCCTGGTGGAAAATGGCGCCATCGATCGGGCCAGTTACGCCGACGCGCTGCATGCCGTGTTGAAGGGCAACCCCGGCCTGACCGGCATCTATGCCGGCTTCGACCCGAACTTCGATGGCCGCGATGCCGAGTATATCGGGAGCAAACTGGGCGACGACAAGGGCCGGTTCCTGATCTATGCGTTCCGCGGCAAGGATGGCACCGGCCTGGACGTGGCGCCCCTGACGGGTGATCCGGCCGAAGAGAACTGGTACCACAAGCCCATGCGCGAGCAGCGCGAGACGGTCACTCCCCCCTATTATTACGCCGTGGACGGCAAGGACGTGCTGATGAGCACGGTGGTGGCGCCGGTGGTGGTCAAGGGCAAGTCGGTGGGCGTGGCCACCGCCGATCTGGCTCTGACCGATATCCAGACCGAAGTGGGCGCCCTGCGCCCGCTGGGCGTCGGCCATGCGGTCCTGGTATCCTCGGACGGCCAGTGGGTGGCTCATCCGGACCCGGCCCGACTGGGCAAGCCGGCCGGCGACCCCATGATCGCGGCCAGCCTGACCACCATCGCCGCCGGTTCGGTGGCCGAACACAATTTCACCGGCAGCGACGGCGAGGACCAGGTGATGGTGATGGTGCCGGTCCGGTTCGGCCGGGCCGCCGAAGTCTGGGGCTTTGGCGTGGTGGTGCCGCGCGCCGCCATGCTGGCCGAGGCCACGGCCACCCGCACCAACCTGCTGCTGGCCGGCCTGCTGATCCTTGCCCTGGTGGCGGTCCTGGCCATGACGGTGGGCACCTCGCTGTCCCGACCGATCCGGGCCATGACCCAGGCCATGGGCCGTCTGGCTGAAGGCGACCTGGCGGTTGCCATTCCCCATGCGGACCGGCAGGACGAGATCGGCGCCATGTCCAAGGCGGTGCAGGTCTTCAAGGACAATGCCTGCCGCATGGAAGAGATGCGCCGGCATGAACAGGAGCTGGAAGAGCAGACCCGCTCGGAGCGGCGCAAGGCCATGTTGGAAATGGCCGCCGGGTTCGAGGCCGAGGTTGCGGCCCTGGTCCGCACCTTGACCGGTGCCGCCGCGGCCATGCAGACCACCGCCGATGCCATGTCCCACACCGCGTCCGAGGTGATGAGCGAGGCCCAGGTGGTGACCGAGGCAGCCCATGAGGCCTCGGCCAATGTGCAGACCGTGGCCAGCGCCACCGAGGAGCTGAGCTCGTCCATTGCCGAGATCAGCCGGCAGGTCAGCGACTCGGCCCAGATCGCCACGCAAGCGGTGCGCCAGGCCGACCAGAGCCGGGCCATCATGGACAGCCTGACCAGTTCGGCCCAGCGCATCGGCGAGGTGGTGGACCTGATCAGCCAGATCGCCAGCCAGACCAATCTGCTGGCCCTGAACGCCACCATCGAGGCGGCCCGGGCCGGCGAGGCGGGCAAGGGCTTTGCCGTGGTGGCCGGCGAGGTGAAGAGCCTCGCCACCCAGACCGCCAAGGCCACGGGTGAAATCAGCGCCCAGATCGCGGCAGTGCAGTCGGCCAGCCGGCAGGCGGCCGAAGCCATCAGCGCCATCACCGCCACCATTGCCCGCATCAGCGAGATCAGTGCCCACATCGCCGGAGCGGTCGAGCAGCAGGGGGCCGCCACCCGCGAGATCAGCCGCAATGTAGCCCAGGCGGCAGACGGCACCAGCCTGGTGTCCAAGAACATCGCCGGCGTCAACCATGCGGTGGGCGAAACCGGGCAAGGGGCGGCCCAGGTATTGGCCGCCGCCGACCAGCTGAGCCGCGAGGCCGGCATCCTGGGCGAGCATGTGGACCAGTTCCTGGAAAGCATCCGCGCCGCCTAGTGACCAGCCGGGCGGCCGGGAACCCCGGCCGCCCGCCCCTGTTCTTCTGCCGACATCCACCCCCAGGGAGAGGACAGATGGCGGTCAGACTGAAACCCCTGAACCGGCAGGTGATGGTGATCACCGGCGCCACCAGCGGCATCGGGCTCGTGACGGCGCGCATGGCCGCCGAACAGGGCGCCCGGCTGGTGGTGGCCAGCCGCAACCAGTCGGCCTTGCGCTGGCTGTCCACCCATATCGACCAGCAGGGCGGCACCTGCATCCCGGTGGCCTGCGACGTGGGCAAGGAGGCCGAGGTGCGGCGGCTCTGCGAAACCGCTTTGCGGCGCTTCGGCGGCTTCGACAGCTGGATCAACAATGCCGGCGTCTCCATCTATGGCCGCCTGGCCGATGTGCCGCTGGCGGACCAGCGCCGGCTGTTCGAGACCGATTACTGGGGCGTGGTGCATGGCTCGCTGCAGGCCATCCGCCATCTGGGGCAGGCCGGCGGCGCGCTGATCAATGTGGGCAGCGTGGTGTCGGACCGGGCCATTCCGCTGCAGGGCGCCTATTCGGCGGCCAAGATGGCGGTCAAGGGCTTCACCGATGCCTTGCGCATGGAACTGGAGCATGACGGGGCGCCGGTTTCGGTCACCCTGATCAAGCCGGCGGCCATCGACACACCTTATAAGGACCATGCGGCCAACTATACCGGCCACCCGGTCAAGAATCTGCCGCCGGTCTATCGCCCCGAATTGGTGGCCCGCGCCATCCTGTATGCGGCCACCCATCCGGTGCGCGACCTGTTCGTGGGCGGCGGCGCCCGCGCACTGAGCCTGATGGGCAGCATCGCCCCGCGCCTGACCGACCGGGTGCTGGAACGCACCGCCTTTGCCGCCCAGACCCAGGACCGCGCCAATGCCGACCTGGGCACCAACCTGTACGGCCCCGGGCAGGACGGCTATGAGCGGAGCGGCGAAGGCACATCGGCCCGGTCGTTCAGCGTCTATACCAGCGCCGAGTTGCACCCCTGGATGACCGCCGCCCTGGCCCTGGGGGCCGGCGCCGCGGCGGCGGCGGCCATGGCGCGGCGGTAAGGTGGAGCGGGCGAGGGCGCCCGCGCTCCCAGAGGAGAGCACCCGGAGGCCCGCAGGGCAGACTGGCGCATTGAGCGCCCCGCAGCGAAGCGAAGGTAAGCCAAGCCGGCGGAGCCGGCGCCCGGCGTCTGAGGGACACCCACAAGCGGCACTAAAAACTTTGACTCCGCGGCACGGCTGTATATAGTCCCCAGCTTCTGACGCGGGCAGCAATAAGCCCGCCGCACCCATTTGGAGTGGTAGAAGCGTCATGTTCGCTGTTATCAAGACTGGCGGCAAGCAGTACAAGGTTGCCAAGGACGACGTGATCCTCGTCGAAAAGCTGGCCGGCGAGGCCGGTTCGGAAGTGATTCTGGACCAGGTTCTGATGGTCGGTGACAAGATTGGCGCGCCCACCGTGCCGGGTGCCTCGGTGAAGGCCACCCTGGTGGAGCAGACCCGTGGCGAGAAGATCATCGTCTTCAAGAAGCGCCGCCGGCAGAACAGCCGCCGCAAGAATGGCCACCGCCAGGATCTGACCGTCCTGCGCATCACCGAAATCGTCGGCGCGTAAGCCCGCGACGACTTTTTGAAGGAGTACCCAAATGGCTCATAAAAAGGCAGGCGGCAGCTCTCGCAACGGTCGCGATTCCGAGGGCCGGCGCCTTGGCGTGAAGAAGTTCGGCGGCGAAGCCGTGATCGCCGGCAACATCCTGATCCGTCAGCGCGGCACCAAGTACTATGCCGGCGCCGGCGTCGGCATGGGCCGCGACCACACCCTGTTCGCCCTGGTGGACGGCCGTGTGAAGTTCGCCGAAAAGGCCCAGAAGATGTATGTGTCGGTGGAGCCGGCCGCCTAAGGCGGACGCCCCCTTCGCACAGACCCAAAGGGGAATGGCTCGCCATTCCCCTTTTTCTGTTTTACACCTGCGACAGCAGTGACGGTTCGATCCGAAAGCTCCCCATGAAGTTCCTCGATCAGGTCAAGATTTTCGTGAAGTCCGGTGATGGCGGCCCCGGTGCCGTGGCCTTCCGGCGCGAGAAATATATCGAATATGGCGGCCCCGACGGCGGCGACGGCGGGCGCGGCGGTGACGTGATCGTGGAAGCGGTGGACAATCTGAACACCCTGATCGACTTCCGTTACCAGCAGCATTTCAAGGCCCAGCGCGGCCATCACGGCATGGGCCGGAACCGCACCGGCGGAACCGGCGACACGGTAGTCATCAAGGTCCCGGTGGGCACCCAGATCCTGTCCGAGGACAAGGAAGAGCTGCTCCATGACCTGGTGACACCGGGCCAAACCGTGGTCTTGTGCCGGGGCGGCGATGGCGGCTTCGGCAATGCCCATTACAAGACCAGCACCAACC
>CAYOKN010000115.1:6227-9239 GCA_964404545.1 uncultured Rhodospirillaceae bacterium
GATCCCGGCTGGCCGGGCCAGGAAATGTGGGTCTGGCTGCGGCTGAAGCTGATCGCCGATGCCGGCCTGGTGGGCCTGCCCAATGCGGGCAAGAGCACCTTCCTGGCCGCCACCACCCGGGCGCGGCCCAAGATCGCCGACTATCCCTTCACCACCCTGCACCCCAATCTGGGCGTGGTCTATGTGGGCGGGCAGGAATTCGTGCTGGCCGACATCCCCGGCCTGATCGAAGGTGCGCATGAAGGGGTGGGCATCGGCGACCGCTTCCTGGGCCATATCGAGCGCACCAGCGTGCTGTTGCATCTGGTGGACGGCACCGAAGAGGATGTGGCCCATGCCTATCGCGTGGTCCGCACCGAGCTGGAAGCCTATGGCGCCGGCCTCGAGGACAAGCCCGAAGTGCTGTGCCTGAACAAATGCGACGCCCTGGTATCCGAGGACATCGAGGAAAAGATGGCGGCGCTGAAGGCCGAATCGGGCCAGGACAAGGTGTTCCCGCTGTCGGGCGCCGCCGGCATCGGCCTGCAGGAGGTGCTGTTCGCCCTGTGGGCCCATGTGAAGGAGGCGCGCGACCAGCGCCACCAGCCTGACCCGACCATCGATTTCGAGGACGGGGAGGAGCCCACCCCGCCCGGGGAGTGGCGTCCGTGACCGCCGACCGCCGGGATAGCCCGCTGCTGGCGGCCAAGCGGCTGATCGTCAAGATCGGCTCGTCGCTGCTGGTGGAGCCCGAGACCGGCCATGTGCGCCGGGCCTGGCTGAACGCCCTGGCCGACGACATCGCCGAGGCCCGCGCGCGCGGCCAGGAGGTGGTGGTGGTGACCAGCGGCGCCGTGGCGGTGGGCCGCCGGCCCTTGGGTCTGCCGCCCGGCCCGCTGAAGCTGGAAGAAAAGCAGGCGGCCGCCGCCACCGGCCAGATCCGCCTGGCCCATGCCTATCAGGAGGCGCTGGCCCGCCATGGCCTGACCGTGGCCCAGGTGCTGGTGACCATGGACGATTCCGAGAACCGGCGGCGTTACCTGAACGCCCGCAACACCCTGGAGACGCTGCTGCGCCTGGGGGCGGTGCCGGTGATCAACGAGAATGACACGGTGGCGACCCAAGAGCTGCGCTTTGGCGACAATGACCGGCTGGCCGCGCGCGTGGCCCAGATGGTCTGGGCCGACGCGCTGGTGCTGTTCTCGGACATCGACGGGCTCTATACTGCCGATCCGCGCAAGAGCCCCGATGCCCGCCTGATCCCGGAAGTCACCGAGATCACCCCGGACATCGAGGGTATGGCCGGCGATCCGGGCTCGTCCTTCGGTTCGGGCGGCATGGTGACCAAGATCGCCGCCGCCAAGATCTGCATGGGCGCCGGCTGCCGCATGGCCATCGCCCTGGGCAAGCCCATGAACCCCTTGCGCCAGATCACCCAGGGCGGCAACTGCACCTGGTTCCTGCCCGCCACCAGCCCCCGCACCGCCCGCAAGAGCTGGATCGCCGGCTCCATGAAGCCGGTGGGTGCCCTGGTGGTGGACGACGGCGCCGCCCGCGCCCTGCTGGCCGGCAAGAGCCTGCTGCCCGCCGGCGTGACCACGATCGAGGGCGACTTCCAGCGCGGCGACCCGGTGCTGGTGAAGAACGGCCAGGGCAAGGTCATCGCCCGCGGCCTGATCGCCTATGCCGCCGAGGATGCGGTCCATATCATCGGCCACAAGTCGGCCGAGATCGAACAGATCCTGGGCTATCGCGGCCGCGACGAGATCATCCACCGCGACGATCTGGTGGTGGAGGGGTAGCCCCCCGGCGCCCGATCCGTTAATCTTTCCGGCCTGTTTTTGACGGACTGTGCGAGAAATGACCGCTACCGACGTGACCGCCATCATGCTGAGCCTGGGGGACGCCGCCAAGGCCGCCGCCCGCGTGCTGGCCAATGCCTCGACCGATGCCAAGAACACGGCGCTGGCCGCCGCCGCCGCCGCGCTGCGGGCCCAGGCGGCCGAGATCAAGGCGGCCAATGCCAAGGACATGGAAGCCGGCCGCGCCAAGGGGCTGACCCCGGCCATGCTGGACCGGCTGGAGCTGACCGACGGGCGCATCGAGGCCATGGCCAAGGGGCTGGAGGATGTGGCGGCCCTGGCCGATCCGGTGGGCAAGGTGACCGAGAGCTGGGAGCGGCCCAACGGGCTGCAGATCAACCGTGTGCGGGTGCCGCTGGGCGTCATCGGCATCATCTACGAATCCCGGCCCAATGTGACCGCCGACGCCGGTGCCCTGTGCCTGAAGTCGGGCAATGCCGCCATCCTGCGCGGCGGCTCGGAAAGCTTCCATTCCAGCCATGCCATCCTGGCCTGCCTGCAGGCGGGGCTGGTGCAGGCCGGGCTGCCCGAAGCCTGCATCCAGATGGTGCCCACCGCCGACCGCGCCGCCGTGGGCGTCATGCTGACCATGACCGAGCATATCGACGTGATCGTGCCGCGCGGCGGCAAGAGCCTGATCGAGCGGGTGGTGGCCGAAAGCCGCATCCCGCTGTTCCAGCATCTGGACGGCATCTGCCACACCTATGTGGATGGCGGCGCCCAGCTGGACATGGCCCGCGACGTTCTGGTCAATGCCAAGCTGCGCCGCACCGGCATCTGCGGCGCCACCGAGACCCTGCTGGTGGACAAGGCCATCGCCGGGCAGGCCCTGCCGGTGCTGGTCAAGGCGCTGCTGGACAAGGGCTGCGAGGTGCGCGGCGACGAGATGGTGCAGGCGGTGGATGCCCGCGTGGTTCCGGCCACCGAAGAGGACTGGCGCACGGAATATCTGGACGCCATCCTGTCGGCCAAGGTGGTGGACGGGGTGGATGAAGCCATCGCCCATATCAACCGCTATGGCAGCCACCATACCGACGCCATCATCACCGCCGACCAGGCCGCCGCCGACCGCTTCCTGGCCGAGGTGGACAGCGCCATCGTGCTGCATAACGCCAGCACCCAGTTCGCCGATGGCGGCGAATTCGGGCTGGGGGCCGAGATCGGCATTGCC
>CAYOKN010000116.1:0-9164 GCA_964404545.1 uncultured Rhodospirillaceae bacterium
CAGGCCACATGGCGGCGCACCAGCTCGATGCCGCTTTCCTCGGGCCGGCCGGCGCGCACCAGGGCCAGGATGGCGTCCACCACGCTGTCGCCCACCGGGATGCGGCGCACCAGCGCCTGGGCGGTCACCAGATCCTCGGGCGTCAGGGCCTGCACCGGCTGGGCCTCCTCGGCGCCGGTGGTGGCCAGCAGCATGCGGCGCTCGGCCTCGCGGTCGGGATAGCCCACGTCCACCTGCATCAGAAAGCGGTCCAGCTGCGCCTCGGGCAGCGGATAGGTGCCTTCCTGCTCCAGCGGGTTCTGTGTGGCCAGCACATGGAAGGGGCGGGGCAGGGCGTGCATGGCGCCGGCCACGCTGACCTGGCGCTCCTGCATGGCCTGCAGCAGGGCCGACTGGGTGCGCGGGCTGGCGCGGTTGATCTCGTCGGCCATCAAGAGCTGGCAGAATACCGGGCCGGGGATGAAGCGGAACGAGCGGCGCCCGCCCTCGGCTTCCTCCAGCACCTCCGAGCCGATGATGTCGGCGGGCATCAGGTCCGGGGTGAACTGCACCCGCTTGTCGTCCAGACCCAGGACCGTGCCCAGGGTCTGCGCCAGCCGGGTCTTGGCCAGGCCGGGAACGCCGATCAACAGAACGTGACCCCCCGCCAGCAGCGTGATAAGAGTTTGGTCTATGACCTCCGGCTGTCCGAAGATCACTCGCCCTATGCTCTGGCGCGCTTCGCGCAGCTGGGTGTTGAGTCTCTCCACTTCGGAAACCACGTTTGTGCTTAAGGGGTGGATGTCATCCGGCTGCCCTGGTGCCGGATTGGCGTGTGACGCATTGGCAGGAATCACTATGGCCCCTCCACGACGGGTAAGCGGACAAAGGGTGCGATGAGCAGAGCGGTTTCAGCGGCTGGCATGGGTTCCGCCCTCGACGCGGGTGACACCCCGACCTGTGGCCCGATCGACATGCGGATCGGTAAATGCGGAACTTGGTTCTACCATGGGTCGCCGATCCCCCGCAAAGAGATGGTGTGCCTGTTCGCCTCCATGCTGCGGCGGCATTCGGACGGCACCTATTGGCTGCTCAATCCGCCGCTGGAAAGCTGCCAGATCACCGTCGAGGACGTGCCTTTCCTGGCGGTGGAGCTGTTCGTGGCCGGCTCGGGGCGCGAAGCGGTGTTCAGCTTCCGCACCAATGTGGACGAGATCGTGACCCTGGATGCCGATCATCCCCTGCGCATCGTCGAGGCGGCGGGCCGGGGCGGCACGCCCACGCCCTATGTGCTGGTGCGCGACGGGCTGGAGGCTCGGCTCACGCGGCCGGTTTACTATGAACTGGTGGCCCATTGCTTCGAGGAAAAGGTGGGCGACGTGCCCCAATACGGGGTATGGAGCAAGGGCCGGTTCTTCCCCCTGGGTGCGGTCGATTGACGGCGGGGCCCGTGATGGCGCCGGATCTTCAAACCATTTCCCGGCGGCTGGCTGCGGCCGCCCGGCCGCTGGAGCCGCGGCGCGGCGATCATGGCGCCCTGGCCGATCCGCCGGTGGGGGTGGACGGGCTGGCGGTGCGTGACCCCGAAACCACCCCGGCGGCGGTGCTGGTGCCGCTGGTGCGGCGCGAGCCGGGGCTGACCGTGCTCTTGACCCGGCGCACCGCCCATCTGAACAACCATGCGGGTCAGATCAGCTTTCCCGGCGGCCGCTTCGAGGAGGGGGACGCCGACGCGGTGGCCGCCGCCCTGCGCGAGACCGAGGAGGAGATCGGCCTGTCGCCCGAGCGGATCAGCATCCTGGGCCGGCTCGAAGACTATGTGACGGTGACCCGGTTCCGGGTGACGCCGGTGGTGGGGTTGGTGACACCGCCCTTCGAGCTGGCGCTGGACCCGTTCGAGGTGGACGAGGTGTTCGAGGTGCCGCTGGATTTCGTATTGTCTCCGGCCAACCACCAGCGCGGCTTCCGCGTGGTGGGCGGGGTCAAGCGGCCGTTTTTCGCCATGCCCTATGGCGACTATTACATCTGGGGCGCCACCGCCGGGATGCTCATCAACCTCTACGAAGTGCTGCGCGACGGGCCGGACGCTTCGGTGTAGGATTTGCCGGCCATGACATCCGAACATCGCGACCCATTGGCGCCGGTCGGCTTGCTGCCGCCGCAGCCCTGGATGACCGCGCCCGAGACCCGGGCGGTGATCGAGGCCCTGCGCGCCGACGGCGCCGAGGTACGGTTCGTGGGCGGCTGCGTGCGCGACGCGGTGCTGCGCCGGCCCATCAAGGACATCGACATCGCCACCCATGACCCGCCGGAAACGGTGCTGGCGCTGTTGCAGCGGGCGGGCATCCGGGCCATTCCCACCGGCATCGAGCACGGCACCGTCACCGCCGTGGTGGGGCGCGAGCATTTCGAGATCACCACCCTGCGCTGCGACGTGGAAAGCTATGGCCGCCATGCCCGGGTGCAGTTCACCGACGACTGGGCCGCCGACGCGGCGCGGCGCGACCTGACCATGAACGCCTTGTTCTGCGATCCCGACGGCAATATCTACGACCCCTTCGACGGGCTGTCGGACCTGGGCCATGGACGGGTGCGCTTCGTGGGCGAGCCGCGCCAGCGCATCGAGGAGGACGTGCTCCGCCTGCTGCGTTTTTTCCGCTTCTATGCCCATTACGGCTATCCGCCGGCGGACATCAAGGCGCTGGCCGCCTGCCGCGCCATGGCCGACCGCCTGCCCAGCTTGTCGGGCGAGCGGGTCTGCGGCGAATTGGTCAAGTTGCTGCTGGCGCCCGATCCGGCCTCGGTGCTGGTGCTGATGCAGGGCGAGAAGGTGCTGCCCTGGGTGCTGCCCGAGGCCGCCGAGTTCGGCCGCCTGCGGGTGCTGTGCTGGCTCGAGACCAAGGCCATTGTGGTGCCCAGCGTGCGCCCCGAGGTGATCCGCCGCCTGGCCACGGTGCTGCGCACCGACGCCGCCGGCGCCCAGGCGGTGGGCGAGCGGCTGCGCTTGTCGAATCGCCAGACCCAGCATCTGGTGGCCCTGTGTGCACCCCAGGCCCAGGTGGACCTGAACCTGGACGGCCCGGCCCGCCGCCGCGCCCTGCGCCGGCTGGGGGCGGATGTGTTCCGCGACCTGGTGCTGATCAACTGGGCCGGCCGCAAGGCGGTGGTGGGCAAGACCCTGCACACCGAAACCGAGGCCTGGCTGGCCCTGCTGGCCGAGGCCGACAACTGGACACCGGTGGACCTGCCCATCAAGGGCCGCGACCTGCTGGATCTGGGCCTGCCCCCCGGCCCGCATATCGGCAGCCTGCTGGCCCAGGTCGAGGCCTGGTGGGAAGCCGGCGACTACCGCGCCACCCGCGAAGACTGCCTGGCCCATGCCCGCGCCCTGGCGGGATAGGGCTGTGTGGTTGGTTAATCAATTAGGGGCGAAAAAGTCGTCCTCATGCTGAGCCTGTCGAAGCACGCAGGGCGGTGAACCAACCTGGTTGGTTCAGCCCCCACGGCGGTGCCGCCTTCATCCTTCGACAAGCTCAGGATGAGGGGAACAGTGGGGGGCGAAAAAGTCATCCTCATGCTGAGCCTGTCGAAGCACGCACAGCGGTGAACCAACCTGGATCACGAAGGACCGTAGGACAAAGAAGGGCACGAAGAAGGTTTCCTTCCTGTTCCTTCGTCCCTTCGTCCCTTCATGGTGAAATCTGGCCCCAAGGCCGTGCCGCCTTCATCCTTCGACAGGCTCAGGATGAGGGAAACGGTGGGGGCGAAAAAGTCGTCCTCATGCTGAGGAGCGGGCTTCAGCCCGCGTCTCGAAGCACGCACGGCCTGGGCGCGCCAAATTACATAAAATTCGATTTTTTTACGCCGTCATGTGATAGTCATCACAGTCTCGCCCCCGCCGCTCCCTCTATGGTCGGGCCGGGGATTAGAGAAGGATGGGCTGATGTTCCGATCCAGTGTGGTTGCCTATGGGCGGCCGGACGAGCTTTTGGCGGCCGAGTACCAGCCGGGGCAGGATGCCGCCGGGGCGCCGGGCTTTTCCGTGCAGGTGGCGGGGCCGTCCATTCAGGCGGTGATGCCCCTGGCCGGCGGCATGACCATCTCGCTGGATCTGGGCAGTGCCGAGGCGGTGAATGCCCTGCGGGCGCTGGCCTGGCTCGAAACCAAGGCCTTGCCCAAGGACCTGGTGGCGGTGGATGCCATCCGTCGCCTGGCCCTGGTGCTGCGCCAGGACCCCGAGCGGGCGTCCCATCTGGCGGCCATGCTCAGCCTGCCCAAGGAGCAGGCCGACCGCCTGAAGCTGCTGGTCAGCCCGCCGGTGCGCATCAGCCCGGCCATGAAGGGCGCCCAGCGTCAATTCGCCGTGCTGTCCCTGGGGCCGCAAGTCTTCCGGGATCTGGTGCTGATGGCCTGGGCCGAACAGATCGCCGTGTCCTCGGCCCGAGTGGGCGGCAGCGGGGCGGCGCCCTGGCTTGAACTGTTGCGGACGGCCTGCGCCCAGGCTTAGGGCGCACGCCTGACCTTCCTTTATCTTGTGCCATAATGTGACTGGCATCACAGGATGATGCCCCCCGCCGGGTCTAGACTCCTTGATCAGGAGGCGGACTGTCATGAGCACCCTGCAACTCTGCGTCATCGGCGATGGACTGGCCTGCGGCCTGGGGGACCCCTTCGGGGCCGGCTGGGTCGGACGCCTCTGCGCCTTGGAGGCGCGGCGCCATGGCGAGGCCATCGAAGCCTTCAAGGTGGGCTCGGCCACGGCCACCAGCCTGGAACTGGCCGATCACTGGCGGTCCGAGGCGGACTTCCGGCTGCCCGGGCGCGGGGCCTTGCTGTTCCAGTTCGGCGCCATGGACATGGCCCTGGATCAGAACGAGCCGGATCTGGGCGTGTTGATGGGGCTGACCGGCACCTTGTTCCATGCCCGCCGCATGTTGGCCGAAGCCGCCTTGGGGCGCCGCACCCTGTGGGTCGGCCCGGCCCCGGTGCTGCCTGGCCATCCGGTGTTCGTGGATGCCCAGGGCCGCAGCCTGTCGCTCAGTAATGACCGGCTGGTGGTGGTGAACGAGGCCTTCGCCGCCCTGGCCCGCGACCTGAAGGTGCCCTATCTGGATGTGTTCGAGGGGCTGCAGGGCGAGGCCCGCTGGACCAACGCCCTGTTGCAGACCGACGGCATCCATCCCGGCCCCGACGGCCATCTGCGTCTGGCGCAGCTGGTCAGCGACTGGTGGGCCTGGCGCGCCTGGCTGGCCGAGGGCCAGCGCAAGCGGGCCTAGGGCGCGTCACACCCCGCCCATTCCCTCCATTCCGTTCATTCCCCCCGTCTGTCGCAGCGCCTCGCCCAATACCAGGGCCCCGGCCACCGCCACATTCAGCGAGCGGAAGCCCGGGCGCATGGGGATCAGCACCCGGGCGTCCATGGCGTCATGCACCGCGTCGGGGACGCCGGCGCTTTCGCGGCCAAGCACCAGCACGTCGTCGGGCCGGAAGGTGAAATCCAGATAGGGCGTCGAGGCGCGAGTGGTCAGCAACACCAGCCGCCCTGGGGCGCGGGTGGCGGCAAAATGCTCCCACGACCGATGGCGGACCACCTCTACCCCTTCGAGATAATCCATGCCCGAACGGCGCAGCCGGCGGTCGTCCCAAAGGAAGCCGCAGGGTTCGATCACATCCACACCCAGGCCGAAGCAGGCCGAAAGTCGTAGGATGGTCCCGGCATTCTGGGGGATGTCGGGCTGGTAGAGCGCTATACGCATGGAATCGCCATATGACAACTTTCGAATATTGCGGCGCGGTGTCGGTCTTTCAATTCTTCCCCGAATGAGGTATAGGGCACCGACAGAAACCTTTGATTCTCAGGGGGCGTTGCGTTCAAGGCTGACCGAAGCCTTGAACGCAGCGGGCCTTTGTGGTTAGTAAACGCGCTTTTGCGGGCCAACAAGAGGGATTAGCATGGCTGAGACGGCACATCCTGCCCCCGGGGGAACTCCCTCCGGTGAGGGCGAAACCCGCCGGGATTTCCTGCTTTATGCCACCACTGCGGTGGGTGCCGTCGGCGCCGCCCTGGCTGCGTGGCCGTTCGTGCACAGCATGAACCCTGCCGCCGACGTTCTGGCGCTGAGCTCGACCGAAGTCGACCTCACCCCGATCGCCGAGGGTCAGGCCATCACCGTGACCTGGCGCGGCAAGCCGGTGTTCATCCGCCATCGCACCGCCGAGGAGATCGAGCAGGCCCGTTCCGTGAACGTGGCCGAACTGCGCGACCCGCAGGCCGACGATGCGCGCGTCCAGAAGGCCGAATGGCTGGTGATGATCGGCATCTGCACCCATCTGGGCTGCGTTCCGCTCGGCCAGAAGGCCGCCGACCCGAAGGGTGACTTCGGTGGCTGGTTCTGCCCCTGCCACGGCTCGCACTACGACACCTCCGGCCGCATCCGCAAGGGTCCGGCTCCCCTCAACCTCCCCGTTCCGGAATACGCCTTCCTGAGCGACACCACCGTCCGGATCGGTTAAGGGGGCGACAGATGAGCGAGTACAAGTTCAATAACAAGGTCATCCAGTGGGTTGACGATCGTCTGCCGCTGTTCTCGACCCTGCAGCATTCGGCGGTGGACTACCCCACCCCCAAGAACCTGAACTACTGGTGGAACTTCGGTTCGCTGGCCGGTGTGGTCCTGGTCATCATGGTTTTGACCGGCATCTTCCTGGCCATGAACTATGCCGCCAACACCGCCTTGGCCTTCAATTCCGTCGAGCGCATCATGCGCGACGTGAATTATGGCTGGCTGATCCGTTACCTGCACATGAACGGCGCCTCGATGTTCTTCATCGTGGTGTATATCCACATCTTCCGGAACCTGTACTACGGCTCCTACAAGGCCCCGCGTGAGGTCCTGTGGTGGCTGGGTATCCTGATCTTCCTGTCGATGATGGCGACCGCCTTCATGGGCTATGTGCTGCCCTGGGGCCAGATGTCCTTCTGGGGCGCCACCGTGATCACCAACCTGTTCTCGGCCTTCCCGGTGGTGGGTGACTATATCGTGACCCTGCTGTGGGGCGGCTTCTCGGTGGACAACCCCACCCTGAACCGGTTCTTCGCCCTGCACTATCTGCTGCCCTTCGTGATTTTCGCCCTGGTGTTCCTGCATGTGATCGCGCTGCACACCACCAAGTCGAACAACCCGCTGGGCATCGACATCAAGGGCCCGCAGGACACGATCCCGTTCCATCCCTACTACACCATCAAGGACCTGTTCGGCCTTGGTGTGTTCATGATCTTCTTCCTGTTCTTCGTGTTCTTCGCCCCGAACTTCTTCGGCGAGCCGGACAACTACATCCCCGCCAACCCGCTGGTGACCCCGCCGCACATCGTGCCGGAATGGTACTTCCTGCCGTTCTACGCCATCCTGCGCGCGGTGCCGGACAAGCTGGGCGGCGTGCTGCTGATGTTCGCTGCGATCATCGTGCTGTTCTTCCTGCCTTGGCTGGACACCTCGAAGGTTCGCTCGGCCCGCTTCCGTCCGCTGTACAAGCAGTTCTACTGGCTGTTCCTGGTGGACTGCCTGGTGCTGGGCTATGTGGGCGCCAAGCCGGCCGAAGGCGTGTACATCATCGTCGGCCAGGTGGCCACGGTGTACTACTTCGCTCATTTCCTGGTTCTGATGCCGCTGCTGGGCAAGATCGAGAAGCCTCGCGCCCTGCCGCAGTCCATCAGCGCCCCCGTGCTGAAGGGTGCCGGCCTGGCTGGTGCCTCCGCCCAGACGATGGAGAAGGCGTAAATGCGTAAGGTTATCGTTAGCGCCCTGGCTGCCGTCGGCTTCCTGGCCGCCGGCACCGCCTTCGCCTCGGGCGAGGCCGTCAAGCTGGAGAAGCAGGACTGGTCCTGGGTCGGCCTGTTCGGCCAGTACGACCAGGCTCAGCTGAAGCGCGGCTGGCAGGTCTATTCCGAAGTCTGCTCGGCTTGCCACAGCTTGAACCTGGTTGCCTACCGCAACCTGTCGGCCATGGGCTTCACCGAGGACCAGATCAAGGAAATCGCGGCCCAGAAGGAAGTGACCGACGGTCCCAATGACGAAGGCGAGATGTTCCAGCGTCCGGCCCGCCCCTCCGACAAGGTGGTGCGGCCCTACGCCAACGACGCCCTCGCCCGCGTGGCCAACAACGGCGCTCTGCCGCCGGACCTGTCGCTCATGAACAAGGCCCGCATCGGCGGTCCGGACTATGTGTACAACTTCCTGGTGGGCTTCCATGACGCCCCCGAGGGGTTCACCCTGAATCCGGGCATGTACTACAACACCGTCTTCCCCGGCCACCAGGTGGGCATGCCCCCCCAGGTCGAGGATGACCGCGTCGAGTACGCCGACGGCACCAAGGCCACCAAGGAGCAGATCGCCAAGGACGTGACCGCGTTCCTCAACTGGGCCGCCGAGCCCGAGATGAACGAGCGTCATTCCATGGGCTTCAAGGTCCTGCTGTTCCTGGTGGTTCTGACCGCCATGCTGTACGCCCTGAAGCGCAAGATCTGGGCTGACGTGCACTAAGCACGCCGATCCAGGTCCGCGAAAGCAAGGACCGCCGCCCCCACCCGGGGGCGGCGGTTTTTGTTTGGCCCTTTCCCTTGCCTCCCTTGGGCTTTGGCACTAATACCTTGGGCCAAGTTGCAACCAAGGGGGCATCCATGACCACTGCGAAGCTCGGGATCATCGGCGGGTCCGGTGTCTATCAGATCGACGGCCTGTCCAACACCCGCTGGGAAACCGTGGACAGCCCCTTTGGCAAGCCGTCGGACCAGCTGCTGTTCGGCGACCTGGACGGCCAGGAATTGGTGTTCCTGCCGCGCCATGGCCGCGGTCACAAGATCCCGCCGTCCGAGCTGAACTACCGCGCCAATATCGACGCCCTGAAGCGGGCCGGCTGCACCGAGATCCTGTCGGTGTCGGCGGTGGGGTCGCTGAAGGAGGAGCTGCCGCCCGGCACTTTCGTGATCGTGGATCAGTTCGTCGACCGCACTTTTGCCCGCACCAAGAGCTTCTTCGGCACCGGCCTGGTGGCCCATGTGGGCATGGGCCATCCGGTCTGCGGCCGCATGGGCGACGCGCTGGAGGCGGCGGGCAAGGAAGCCGGCATTCCCACGGTGCGCGGCGGCACCTATCTGGTGATGGAGGGCCCGCAGTTCTCGACCCAGG
>CAYOKN010000117.1:0-9157 GCA_964404545.1 uncultured Rhodospirillaceae bacterium
TGCGCCGGTGCCATGATCGGCACCGCCGCCACCGCCGGCACCGCCGCCGCCGAAGAGCGCGGCCTGGGCGGCGCGGTGGACGACACCAAGATCCGCGCCGAGATCAACAGCAAGTGGTTCGACAAGTCCGAGGACATGTTCCGCCGGGTGAACCTGAACATCCAGGAAGGCCGCGTGCTGCTGACCGGCAGCGTGCCCACCGAGGAATATCGGGTCGAGGCCGAACGGCTGGCCCAGCAGGCCGCGGGCGTCCGCTCGGTGGCCAACGAGATCGTGGTGCGCGATGCCGGCGCCATCGACTATGGCCGGGATGTCTGGATCACCAACACCATGCGCACCCGCCTGCTGTTCGACGGCGAGGTGAAGAACATCAACTACAATATCGATGTGGTGGGGGGCACCATGTACATCCAAGGCATCGCCCAATCGCCCTCGGAAGCCGATCGGGTGATTGCCCACGCCCGTGACATCAGCCATGTGAAGAACGTGGTGAGCCACATCGTGTTGAAGGACGACCCCATCCGCTTCCAGAAATGAGCAGAAGCGCCACCAGCATCCGGACCCAACTGCGCCGGCTGGCCAGCCTGCCGGACCAGGACATCGACGCCGCCGACGCCGCCCTGGCGCTGGCGGCGCTGGACCATCCCGCGGCCGATCCGCAGGACTATCTGCAGCGGCTGGACGCCCTGGCGGAGGAGGTGGGCGATGCTGGCTCGGAGGCCGGCGACGTGCATGGCCGGGTGGCGGCGCTGCGGGCGGTGATCGTCGGCCGGCACCAGTTCCACGGCGACGAACGCGACTATGACGACCTGGACAATGCCGATTTGATGCGGGTGATGGACCGGCGGCGCGGCCTGCCGGTCACCTTGGGCCTGGTCTGGCTGCATATCGGCCGGCGCCTGGGCTGGCCCATGGCCGGGCTGGCCTTTCCCGGCCATTTCCTGGTGCGGCTGGACGGCCCGGGCGGCGACCGCGCCATCATCGACCCCTTCCATGACGGGCGCGAGATGGACGCCCCCGACCTGCGCGCCCTGCTGAAGGCGCTGGCCGGCAACGAGCTGGAACTGACCCCCGACCATTACGCCCCGGTCAGCAACCGCGAGATCCTGGTGCGGCTGCAGAACAACATCAAGCTGCGGCTGTTGCGCTGCGGCCGGGTGGATCAGGCACTGCAGGTGGTCGAGCGGATGTTGCTGTTCGCGCCCGACCATATCATGCTGTGGCGCGAAGCCGGGCTGATGCACATGCGCCTGGGAGACGAGCGCGCCGCCGTGGCGGCGCTGGAGCAGTTCGTGGCCCGCTCTCCCAACACGCAGGTGCGCCAGCGCGCCCAGATCCTGCTGCAGGAGCTGCGGGGCCGGCTGAACTGACCACAGAAGGACCCCGACGCATGAGCCTGGCCGTCGCCATCCAGATGGACCCCATCGAACATATCAACATCGACGCCGACAGCACCTTCATGCTGGCGCTGGAGGCCCAGGCGCGCGGCCATGCCCTGTTCCACTACCTGCCCCAGGACCTGAGCTTCCGCCACGGCCGCATCCATGCCTGGGCGCGGCCGCTGCAGGTGCGCAGGGAAAAGGGCAACCACTTCAGCCTGGGGGCGCCGGTGGACCTGGACCTGGCCACCACCGACGTGGTGCTGATGCGGCAGGACCCGCCCTTCGACATGGCCTATATCACCGCCACCCACCTGTTGGAGCACATCCATCCCGAGACGCTGGTGGTGAATGACCCGGTGCATGTGCGCAACGCCCCGGAAAAGCTGCTGGTCACCCATTTCGCCGACCTGATGCCGCCCACCCTGATCACCAGCTCGAAGCGCGAGATCGAGGCCTTCCGGGCCGAGCACAAGGACATCATCATCAAGCCGCTGTTCGGCAATGGCGGCGCCGGGGTGTTCCGGGTGACGCCCGGGGACGAGAACCTGAACAGCCTGCTGGAGCTGTCCACCCAGCTCTACCGCGAGCCGGTCATCGTGCAACGCTACCTGCCCGAAGTGCGCCAGGGTGACAAGCGCATCATCCTGGTGGACGGTGAACCGGTGGGCGCGGTCAACCGCGTGCCGGCCCAGGGCGAGGCGCGCTCGAACCTGCATGTGGGCGGGCGTGCCGAAAAAGCCGAGCTGACCCCCCGCGACCTGGAAATCTGCGCCGCCATCGGCCCCACCTTGGCCGAACGCGGGCTGGTGTTCGTGGGCATCGACGTGATCGGCAGATATCTGACCGAGATCAACGTCACCTCGCCCACCGGCATCCAGGAAATCAACCGCTTCAACGGCAGCAAGATCGAGGCCGATATCTGGGACGCCATCGAGACCCGGCTGGACCTGCGGCCCAAGGACAAGCGCCCCGGCTGCTGCTGATCAGGCCCGGGCGCGGCGCACCGCCACCCACAGCACCAGGGCCACGGTGACGGGCCCCAGCGGAATGTCGGTGGCCATGGCCAGCGGGCGCCAGGCCAAAGGCAGGACCCAGGCGGCGGCCAGCGCCGTCACCTGCCAGGGACCGAAGCCGCGCCGGCAGCCGTCGGCCACCAGGGCGGCCAGGGCAAGGCCCAGCAGGGTGGCGTCATAGTCCAGGGCAAAGGGTGTGGCCAACAAGGCGCCGGCGGCCAGCGCCGCCGCCTTGACCGCATGGGGGGCGGGGCCGCGCCAGACCCGCCAGACCGCCAGCGCCGCCGCCAGCGTCACCGCCGCCTGGATCGCCCAGGACAGCCCGATGCCGGCCCCCAGCAGACGGGCGGCGGCAAAGCCGCCGATCATCTTGCGCCAATCCACCATGCCCTGTTCCAGCACCTGGCGGGAATAGTCGGACTTGGCCAGAAAGGCGGCCCAGGTTTCGGGCCCGAACAGCAGATAGCTGGCCGCCGCCAGGGCCAGCACCGACAGGGTGGCGCCCAGGACAGCCCGCCAGCTGCCTGCCGCCAGGAACGCCACCGGCAACAGCAGCCCCAGATGCGGCTTGTAGATCAAGGCCCCCATCAGCAGCCCGGCCCAAAAGGGCCGTTTCGGCAGAAGAACAAGCCCCCAGCCCAGCAGGGCGGCAGACAGGAAGGCATTCTGGCCATGGCCCAGGGTGACGAACACCGGCGGGAAGGCCAGCATCGGCACCAGCGCCCGGCGATCGGGCAGGAAGCGCCACAGCGCCGGCAGATAGGCCGCCAGGGTGGCCACCAGCCAGACGGTCAAAGCCGGCAGATAGGGCAGGGCGGCCAGAGGTGCCACCACCAGGAAGGCCATGGGCGGATAGAGCCATGTATAAAGCGGGCTGTCGGGCCCGGCGACGGACTGCTGGATGGCGTGCAGGGCGGCATGGTCATAGGCGGCCTCGGGCCGGCCCTGCCGCAACAGCTGCGAAGCGGACCAGAAGGACAGAAAGTCGGTGCCCAGCGGCTGGCCGCTGAACCCGTCGCGCCCCGGCGGCCCGGCAACCACCATCCAGGTGCCCATGAGCACGAACAGGATAAGAAAGAGGACCGGGTAATGGCGCAGACGCTGACCGGTCAGCCAGTTGCCCGATTGGATTCGTTCACGCAGCATGAAGACCGTCCGTGTTAGCGTCCTGCTCGCGGACCCTTATAGCAAAGATCGGGAACCATGATCGAACTGGCGGTCGTCATACCCACCTTCAACGAGAGGGATAATCTGCGCCCCCTTCTGGCCGCCCTGGAGCGGGCCCTGGCCGGCATCGCCTGGGAGGCGGTGGTAGTGGATGACGACTCCCCCGACGGCACCGCCGACCTGGCGCGCAGCCTGTCCCAGCAGGACCCGCGCGTGCGGGTGATCCAACGGGTGGGCCGGCGCGGCCTGTCCTCGGCCTGCGTCGAGGGCATGATGGCCACGGCGGCGCCCTTCGTGGCCGTGATCGACGCCGACATGCAGCATGACGAGGGCCTGCTGCCGGCCATGCTGGCCAAATGCCGGGACGAGGGCTTGGACATCGTGGTGGGCAGCCGCTATGTGGCGGGCGGCGGCATCGGCAATTGGGACTCCACCCGCGCCCTGGTCAGCCGCACCGCCACCCGGCTGTCGCGCCTGGTGATCCGGGGCGACCTGTCCGACCCCATGAGCGGCTTCTTCCTGATGCGCCGCACCAGCCTGATGGAACTGGTGGGCAATCTGTCGGCCAAGGGTTTCAAGATCCTGGCCGACATCTTCGCCTCGAGCCCTCGGCCGCTGCGCTTTGCGGAACTGCCCTACCAGTTCCGCACCCGCCATGCCGGCGAAAGCAAACTGGACACCCTGGTGGCCTGGGAATATGTGCTGCTGCTGTCGGAAAAGCTGCTGGGCGGGTTGGTGCCGTTCCGCTTCGTCATGTTCGTGCTGGTGGGGGCGGTCGGGGTGCTGTTGCACCTGGCCCTGCTGGGCGGGCTGCTGAAGGGGGCCGGGGTGGAGTTCGCCACCGCCCAGGCCATCGCCATCCTGGTGGCGATCGCGCTGAATTTCACCCTGAACAACCTGTTCACCTACCGCGACCGCCGCCTCAAGGGCTGGCGGGTGCTGGAAGGGCTGGCCAGCTTCGCCCTGGCCTGCGCCGTGGGCGCCTTCGTCAATCTGCGGGTGGCGATCTATCTGTTCGACAAGGACGTGCCCTGGTGGCTGGCCGGCCTGCTGGGGGCCGGCGTGGGCGCAGTGTGGAACTTCGCCGTCACCTCCACCGTCACCTGGCGCGAGAGCCGCCGCCGGGCTCCCCGCCAGCCGGTGCTGCCTCAGGCCTGAGCGGCGGCGGCGGCCAGGGCCTTGACGCCCACGCGGGCGGGCGGCAGGCGCACGGTGACGGTGGTGCCCAGATTGGGCGTGCTTTCGATGGTCAGGCTGCCGCCATGCAGCTCCACCAGATGCTTGGCCAGCGGCAGGCCCAGCCCGGCGCCGCCCTGTTCGCGGGTGACGGCGGAATCGCCCTGCACGAACACGTCGGTCACATGGGGCAGGTCCTCGGGGCTGATGCCGATCCCAGTGTCGGCCACCTTCAAGGACAACCCGCCGTCCAGCTCCATGTCCGCGCCGACCGACACGCGGCCGCCGGTGGGGGTGAAGGTCACGGCATTGGACAACAGGTTCAGCAGCACCTGCTTCAGGCGGCGGCCGTCGCCCAGCACCGGCGGCAGATTGCCCGGCACATTGTTCATGACCGTCAGGTCCTGGCGCGCCGCGTCCTGCTTGACCATGCCCAGGGCGGATTCCACCACCAGCGACAGGTCCACCTCCTGCTCGGTCAGCTCCAGCTTGCCGGCCTCGATGCGCGACAAGTCCACCACGTCATTGATCAGATCCAGCAGATGCTCGGAGGACCGGCGGATGTCCTGGATATAATCGCGGTAGCGGGCATTGCCGATGGGGCCGAACAGCTCGGCCAGCAGCATGTCGGAAAAGCCCATGATGGCGTTCAGCGGCGTGCGCAGCTCGTGGCTCATATGAGCCAGGAATTCGGACTTGGCGCGGGTGGCGCTTTCCGCCAGCTCCTTGGCCAGGCGCAACTCGTCCTCGACCCGATGCTGGGTGCTGACATCGCGGAAGGACACCACGACGCCGGTGATGCGGCCCTCTTCCACCAGGCGGGTGGCGATATATTCCACCGGGAAACTCGTGCCGTCGCGGCGGCGGAACCGCTTGCCGGTGACCATCCCGCCAGTGCCCACGGTGTCGCAGAAATCGCACCCGCCCTGGAGGCCGCACCAGCCGTCGGGCAGCTCCTCGACCACCTCGGCCACCGACTGGCCCACCAGATCCTCGGCCAGCACCTGCAACATGGTCTCGGCGGCGGGATTGATGAAGGTGATCCGGCCGTCCTCGCCGAAGCCGAACACGCCTTCGCCCATGGCATTCAGGATCAGGGCATGGCGGCGCTGCATGCGCTCGGCGGCGGCACGCACCCGGCTTTCCTCGGTGACATCGGCGCCGGTGCCGCGAAAGCCGGCAAAGCTGCCCGACCCGTCGAACACTGGACGGCCCGACAGGGTGACCAGCCGCCGGCCGGCGGGGCCCCCCAGATGCAGCGGCAGGTCACGGAAGGCGCGCTTGGGCTTCAGGTAATTGGCCAGGATGGACGGGCTGCCGGTTTCCTCGGCGAACAGGTCGGCCAGGGGCTTGCCCAGGAGGCCGGGCGCCGGCACGCCGGTGACTTCGGTGAAGCGGGCCGACACATAGGTAAAGGTCAGGTCGGGGCCCAGCTCCCAGATCCAATCGCTGGAGGCCTCGGCGAAATCGCGGAACCGCTGCTCGCTGGCCTTCAGCACTTCCTCGGTGCGGGCCCGTTCGGCGATCTCGGCCTGCAATTCCTCGGTGCGGGCGCGCACCCGGATCTCCAACTGCTCGTTGATGCGCCGCAGCCGCGTCGCCGAGCCGCGCAGCATCCGGGCCAGCAGAAGGCCGCTGACCAGCACATAGAGCACGCCGCCCGTGACTTCCAGCGCCCCCATCACGACCGGGTCCTCGACCGACCCGTGCAGGACAAAGACCATCAGGCCGAACCAGACCACGCTGGCCAGGGCATAGGGCACCACGAAGCGGGCGGAACCGGTGAGTTGTCGCGCCAGGGTCGTCATGTCGTCCCGTCCCGTTGCAGAAACCAAAAACCCTAACACCAAGCCGAAAGAAATACGAGGCCGGGCAGACCACCGACGGCACAGCCCACCCCGTCATTCGTAACAGATGTGAAAGCCGGCGCTTTTGGCTAGGATGGTTGTGACAAAAAGAAAGGAATCGCTATGCATCATAGCAGTCCGCGGGGGGGCCTGACCCTGGCCCCGCCCGATCCCTGGGCGGTGGAACAGGCCGGTTTGAACGCCTGGCCGGCGCTCAAGGAAAGCCTGCTAGACGGCTGGGTCCTGCGCTTTGCCGACGGCCACACCAAGCGCGCCAATTCGGTGAACGGCCTGTGCCGGGCCCAGGGCGGCGGCGCCATCGAGGCCCGCATCCGGCTGGCCGAACACCGCTATGCCCAGGCCGGCCAACCCACCTTGTTCCGGGTCACGCCCTTCCTGTTGCCCACCGACATGGACCGGCGGCTCGAGGAACGGGGCTATCGCCGGGTGGACCCCTGCCTGGTGATGACCCGTGCGCTGGCCGGCGCCAGCGCCGCCGATGGCCAGGTCACCGTCTCGGGCGGCTGCGACGGCCGTTGGCTTAATGCCTGCGCCCGCCTGACCGGGCTGGGCCTGGCCGAGGCCGCCACCCTGGCGGGCATCCTGGGCCGCATCCCCGGCGAGACCGCCTTTGCCGTGGCCACCGACGGCACCCAGCCTCTGGCCTGCGGCCTGGCGGTGCGCGAGGAGGGGCTGGTGGGGCTGTTCACCATGGCCGTGGCCGACGAAGCCCGCCGCCAGGGCTGGGGCCAACGCATCGCCCGCAGCCTGATGGCCTGGGGCCATCAACGCGGCGCCGGCCATGCCTATCTGCAGGTGGTCGAGGCCAACCTGCCCGCCACCGGCCTCTATCGCCGCCTGGGGTTCCAGCCCCTGTACCGCTATCACTACCGGGTCAAGGACTGACCCCGGGGACCCTGGCATGGCAGCGCGGCCTGGCTGGTGGCCGGGCTGGTCGGGGCACTCACTGTCTATCTTTGCCTGGCGGCGGGGGTGATCGCCTCCGTGGCGGTCTCGGGCTCCTGGCTCTGAGCCAAGCGGGCGGCGTCCAACCGGGCCGCCAGGCCGGCGCTGACCGGCATCAGGGGCAGCCGCACCTCGGGGCTGCGGATCAGCCCGTCGCGCCAGAGCCAATGCTTGATGGGGGCCGGGTTGGGCTCGGCGAAGAGCAACGGCGGCAAGGCCGACAACCGGCGCCACAGCGCCCGCGCCGGTTCCAGCGCCCCCGCCCGCATCAATCGGGTCAGCTCGGCAAAGGCGCCGGGCGCCATATGGGCCGAGGCCAGGATGCCGCCGTCCGAGCCCAGTGCCAGGGCGCCCAGATACTGGCCGTCCTCGCCGCTCAAGACCGCGAAACCGTCGGGCCGGCCCTGGCACAGGGCCTGGGTCTGGACCGGGTCGGCGCTGCAATCCTTGACGCCGGCCATGTTGGGATGACGGGCCAGGCGCAGCAGGGTTTCGGGCGTCATGGACACCCCGGTGCGGTAGGGGATGTTATAGGCCAGCACTGGATGGGCGGCGGCATCGGCCAGGGCCTGGTAATGGCGCAGCAGCCCGTCTTGCGGCGGCCGGGTGAAGGCCGGGCAGGTGACCAGATAGCCCTGGACCGGCCAGCCGGCGGTGCGCTCCATGTCCGCCACGCCCTTGCGGGTGTCGCTGCCCGACAGGCCCAGCAGCAGCGGCATGCGGCCCTCCAACGCCTCGGCCGCCAGATGCACCAGCCGTTCGGTCTCGGCCCCGTCCAGGGTGGCGCTTTCGCCGGTGGTGCCGGCCGCGATCAGGCCGGCCAGGGGCTGGGCCGCATAATGGCGCACCAGCCGCACCCAGGAGTCGGTGTCCACCGCGCCGTCATGGAACGGGGTCACCAAGGGCAGCCAAAGGCCGGAAAAGTCAGTCGGGGTCATCCGTGGTCTCCTGTCGGGACTGGGCCGGCGGACAGGGAGCAGGCATGAAAAAACCCCGTCGGCACCGGCGGGGTTGTTGGCTATTCGGTTCACGGACCCTGATCTTCAGCGCGCGCGACGAACTCCAATCCCCGGAGAGGGGATTTTTTTGGCTTTCAGGACGGTGCGGGCCTGCTGGGTCATGGCGGCGATCATGGGCCCGACCCTGGCGGGAAGTCAAGCGGGCTGCATATTCCCGTGTTACCTGAGATGTGCTAGTCCTTCTGGCCGCAAGGAGCGAAAAGCCATGACAGCCCGCGCCAACACCGTTGCCTTTGCCGGCATCGAGTGCCTGGAGATCGACGTTCAGGTGCAGATTTCCGCCGGCCTGCCCGCCTTCACCCTGGTGGGCCTGCCCGACAAGGCGGTGGGCGAAAGCCGCGAGCGGGTGCGGGCCGCGCTGAACGCCCTGGGGCTGGCGCTACCGCCCAAGCGCATCACCGTGAATCTGGCGCCCGCCGACGTGCTGAAGGAGGGCAGCCATTTCGACCTGCCCATCGCCTGCGGCCTGCTGGCGGCCATGGGGGTGCTGCCGGGCGAGGACCTGGGCGGCTATGTGATCCTGGGCGAGCTGGGGCTGGACGGTTCGCTGGCCCCGGTGGCCGGGGTGCTGCCCGCCGCCATCGGCG
>CAYOKN010000118.1:0-9113 GCA_964404545.1 uncultured Rhodospirillaceae bacterium
TAAGGTGCGTGGGGTGTTGGGAGCCCCAGGGGGCAGCCCGATCAACGGGCGAAAGCTAACTATAGTGACCCGCGTCGGCCGTGGCAAGCCCCTTTGCAGGCTTACCCCTTCGCGCGGGCCGGGCACCCCGTCCGCGAAGGGACGGGATGTCCGCGCCCCGGCCGCTTATTTGAGGGTCGTGACCCGGCAGGGAACCTTGGACTTCTTCAAGGCCTTGCAGACCTTGTCGGCGGAGGCCATGTCTGCCAGCCCGCCGCCGGCATTCAGGCGATAGAGGGTCTTCTTCTTCACCTTCACCGGCTCGATCACCGGCTCCAGCCCGGCCAACACCTCGTGCTTGGCCTTGAGCTTGTCCCACATGGTGCGCGCCCGGGCTTCCGAGCTGTAGGAAGCGATATGCACGCCCGGCCCGGTGGGTTTGGCGGGCGGCGGCGGGGCGCTGGCCATGGCTTCCAGCTTGGCCTGGTGGGCGGACACGGCGCGATAGACCGCATCCCGTTCCCGGGCCAGATCATCGGCGCCGATCACGCCCGATTCCTTCAGGCGTTCCAGCCGGCCCACGGCATCGGCGGCTTCCAGCATGCTGGTGGGCGGCACCACCGCCGGCGCGCGGCGCGACGGATTGGCGGGCAGCACGCCCTGAAGAATGGTTTCGCGCTCGGCCTGGTACTCGCCCACCGAGATCGCGCCCAGTTCCAGCGACTGCCCCAAGGCGGCCAGGCGCTGGGCCAAGGTCTCCAGGTCGGGGGCCGGGCGGCCCAGGTCATCGGCCGGGCGGTGGCTGGTGGTCAGCGGCAGCAGCGCGCCCACATTGGCGCGCCGGCGCTGGGAATATTCCTCGGGCGTGATCAGGCCCCGGTCCTGCAGCGCCTTCAGCACCTTGAAGCGGGTCACCATCTGGCCCAGGGCATCGCGGCTGGCCAACAGGCCCGCCGTCCCCTGGGACACGGGCTGTGCCCCCATTCCCGGCGCCCCCATTCCCGGAGACGGCATGCCGAAGGGCGCCGCGGAAATGCCGGCTGCCTCGGGCGCCTTGCCGTCGATGCGGGCCAGATGGCGGCGGGCGATCTCGACCACCGGCTGCGGCTGCCCGGTCTCGGTGCCGATGGTGGCGGTGGCCTCGGGTTGCAGCGAGATCAGCGACGTATAATAGAGCCGCGCCACATCGGGGCGCCCGGTGGCCTCGTAGGTCAGGCCGCCCACCAGGATGGCGTAGGGATCCTTGGGATTGCGGCGCAGGGCCGCCTGCACATGCTGCTCGGCCCGGGGATAGTCGCCCTTTACATAGGCGGTCATGGCCAGGTTGGTGTCGGTGTCCTGCCAGAACTGGGCGTCCTTCCAGAAGGAGTCGCCGTCGCGGGCGGCGCCGCAGCCGGTCAGGGCCACGGCGGCGGCGAGGAACAGGGCAGTGGAGCGCAGCTTGACCAAGACGTCCCCCAGGCTATTGCCGGCCCCAGGCTATGCCGGCCAGTACGGTCGGAGGCTTCTCCCCCGCCGGCCCCAGGCTTGGGGCAAAGCCACAATGGCAAAGGGTGTGACAGCTTGCAACAGCAGGGATGCGCGCCCGCCATGTTGTGCCCTATGGATTTTGTCTTATGATCATTGGGATCATGGCGCGCGAAACCGAGCTGAAATTGGAGCTGGACCCCACGGCGCTGCAGCGTCTGCGCCGCCATCCCCTATTGCGCGCCCTCAAACATGGCCGCGCCGCCACCAGCCATCTGGTCTCGGTCTATTTCGACACCCCCACCCTGGCCCTGAAGGCCGGCCGCAAGGTCTTGCGGGTGCGCCACCAGGGCGCGCGCCGCCTGCTGACCCTTAAGCAGAGCGGCGCCCTGGGGCTGTTCCAGCGGGGCGAGTGGGAGCAGGAAATCGACGGCGACCTGCCGCCGCCCGACCTGCTGGCCCAGCCGCCGCTGGCCGAACTGCTGGACGGAGTGCCGCTGGACCAGTTGGCGCCCCTGTTCCGCACTGAAGTGCGGCGCACCGTCTGGATGCTGAGCGACGGCGCCTTCGAGATCGAACTGGCCCTGGACCAGGGCAGCGTCACCGCCGGGGCGCACAGCATTCCCCTGTGCGAGGCCGAACTGGAATTGAAGCAGGGCGAGCCTGCCGCCCTGTTCGACTTGGCCCTGGTGCTGCAGGAGACCATTCCGCTACGCCTGGGCATCGCCGCCAAGTCCGACCGGGGCTATGGCCTGATCCGGCCCGAGCCGACCGGCCCCCGGCGCGGCAAGCCGCCGGCCCTGGCGCCAGGCATGACCGTGGCCGAGGCCGTGCGCGGCATCGGCCATGCGTGCCTGCAGCATCTGCTGGCCAACCAGGCACCGCTGCTGGCCGGCCATGATCCCGACGCGGTGCATCAGATGCGGGTGGCCCTGCGGCGGCTGCGCTCCAGCTTCGGCCTGTTCCGCCCCCTGCTGGCCGGCCCGGAGCTGGACGATCTCCGCGGCCAGCTGCGCTGGCTGCTGGCGGCCCTGGGACCGGCCCGCGACCTGGACGTGTTCCTGGCCGAGATCCTGGCCCCTGCCCTGCCCCATTTTCCGACGCCGCTGACGGTGCTGCAGGCCCATTACCGGGCCGAGCGCGATGGCCGCTATGCGGCGGCGGCAGCGGCGGTGGCCGACGGCCGCTTCACCCGCCTCGCCCTGGGCCTGGGCCGCTGGCTGGAGGGGGGCGCCTGGCGCCAGCCCGGCTCACCCGAGCATGCCGCCCTGCTGGCCCAGCCCATCGAGGACTATGCCCGCCAACTCCTGGCCAAGCGCCTTCGCCGGCTGGGCAGGGCAGCCCGCCATCTGGGCAGGCTGTCCCCGGCCGAACGCCACGCCGTGCGCATCCAGGTCAAGAAGATGCGCTATTCCTGCGAATTCTTTGCCCCCCTCTTTCCCGGCAAGGGCTCCGCGCGCATGTGTGAGTCATTAGCGGCGCTGCAAGACAGCCTGGGGCGCCTGAATGACGTGGCGGTGGCGCGGGACATCCTGACCGGGCTGGCGGCCGGCCACCCCGACAAGGCTTTTGCCGCCGGGCTGCTGGCCGGCTGGCATGAGGCGCGAGTGCCGGGCCTGCTGGCCGAAGCGGTAGAGGCCTGGCAGCAGGTGAGCAAGCGCCGCCCGTTCTGGGAGAAGGGTTGAACAGGCATGCGGTGGATCTTGTGGCCCGGCGAAAAGGCCTGCGACCTGGTGGGGCTGACGGCGGCTGACGACCGTCAGGGATTCCGCACCTTCGTCAATATGATCGTCTGGGGTTTCGCCATCGTGGCCGCGGCCCTGCTGCTGGCCTAGCAGCCCCTACTTGCGGTCGGGCGGGTCGCCGTCCGGGTCCAGCTTCATCATCTCGAGCCGCCGCCGAGCCAGGTCCTCGCGCGCCTGTTCGAGCTCCTTTTCGGCCTTGGTGCGGCCAAAGCGGGTGCGGTTGGTCCGGGCCGTGCGCTCGGCTTCGGCCTTTTCCTTGCTCTTGCGAAAGCGGTTCAGATTGACGACGTCGCCCATGGTGACCTCTGTCCCGGAATGACCCCATGAGACTAGCCACCAGGGCCGGGCCTCGGCAAGCCCGCACCCTGGTGGGCCGCCCAGGTCAGAAGCGGTAGCGCACGCCGGCCTGGATGATGTGGTCCTCGAAATTCTCGAGCTCCACCGTGCCGACATCGGGGCTGGAGATGCGGAGATAGCGATAGCCGCCATAAACATCCCAGTTGCGGTTCACGGAATAATCCACGCCGGCCATCAATTGCCAGGCGAACTCCACGCTGTCGTCGTCGATCCGGCCCACGGTGCCCCCCACATTGGCATCCACATCCACCCAGGCCGCGCCCACGCCGGCACCGACCCAAGGGGTGAACTTGCTGGGGGTGATGAAGTCATAATAGAGATTGGCCATGCCCAGCACCGAGCGCACATCGCCATCGCCGGTGGTGTCCGCATTGGCCCAGCCCAATTCCAGCTCGCCGCGGAGGGCGCCATAGTCATAGCCGCCGGCCAGGCTGGTGTAATAACCGGTGTCGCGGTCCACATCGCCGACCAGGTTATCCACGTCGCCGCCCTCGGTGTAGTCGAGGCCCAGATTGAAGGCCACATAGGGAGTCTTGGGATTGCGGCGCTGCACGTCCACCGCCGGCGGCTGTCCGGCCAGCTGGAGCTGCTGGGCGTCACCGTCGGGAGCGGCGGCGGTCTGCCCCCCCATCATCGGATCGCCCATCATGAGGTCCTCCATGGCCGGCTGGCCGGGCGCGGGCTGCACCACGATCACATCGCCGCCCATGGGCTGGGCATGGGCGGGGACGGCCAGGGCCGCCAGCAGCGCGGTCCCGGCGAGCAGGCGGGATAACTGGGTCATAGGGGTCTCCCTTGCTTGTGTTTGCGCCAGCCCTACCATGCCATCCGGCGAAAAAACCAACGAACACAAGGCGATAACCCTAAAGACCGAAAAAAATACGTTTGTGCCGAAAAAACCTGCTTGCACACCCCGAAGCCCCCCGCTATAAGAGCGCTCCCAACGCGGAACGCGGGTGTAGCTCAGTTGGTCAGAGCGCCGGCCTGTCACGCCGGAGGTCGCGGGTTCGAGCCCCGTCACTCGCGCCATTTTCCCTCCCCATCGACCGGGAGTTCGCAAGATGCCCAATGATTTCTGGGATGAGCGTTACAAGGGAAATGGCTATTTCTACGGTACCTCTCCAAATACCTTCCTCGTTTCGCAAGCCTGGCGCCTAGCCGGGCGTTTGCGCGTTCTGGCAGTCGCCGACGGCGAAGGCCGCAACGGCGTTTGGCTGGCCCAGCAAGGCCACGAGGTACTGTCCGTGGACAGCTCGGCCGTGGCCTTGAACAAGGCCGCCGCCCTGGCCCGCAGCCGCGATGTCTGCCTGACCACCCTGAATGCCGACCTGCTGGAATGGGGCTGGCGTCCCGGCTGGTTCGACGCGGTGGTGGCGGTTTTCATCCATTTTCCGCCCGCCGAACGCCGCCAGGTACATGCCGCCATGGTGCAAAGCCTGAAGCCCGGCGGGGTGCTGATCCTGGAAGGCTTCCACAAGCGCCAGTTGGGCAAGCCGTCGGGCGGGCCGCAGATGGAAGAGATGCTTTACGATTGCCCCATGCTGGCCGATGATTTCGCCGCCCTCGAGATCGAGGAATTGACCGAGGGCGTGGTGCGGCTGGACGAGGGCCGGCACAGCGGGCCCGCCGAGGTGGTCCGGCTGGTGGCCCGCAAGCCCGACGGCGCCTGATCCAACAAAGCCACCGGGCAAGGCGGCGATCAGCGGGACGGAGACAGCAGATGAAGGCGGGTATCGTTGGCGCCGGCATGGTGGGCAGTGCGGCGGCCTTTTCCCTGGTAATGCGCGGCGGGGCGTCCGAGGTGGTCCTGGTGGACCGCAATCCGGCCCTGGCCGAGGCGCAGGCCCAGGACATCCTGCATGCCACGCCCTTTGCCTATGCCTCGCGCGTGACCTCGGGCGGCTATGAGGCGCTGCACGGCGCCGGCGTGGTGATCCTGGCCGCCGGTGTGTCGCAGAAGCCGGGCGAAACCCGGCTGCAACTGCTGGAACGCAACGCCGCCGTGTTCGCCGACATCATCCCCAAGGTGCTGGCGGCGGCGCCCGACGCGGTGCTGCTGGTGGCCACCAATCCGGTGGATGTGATGACCCATATCGCGGCACGCATCGCCAAGCTGCCGCCGGGCCGGGTGATGGGCTCGGGCACCATCCTGGACACCGCCCGCTATCGCTCGCTGCTGGGCGAGCATCTGGGCATCTCGTCCAAATCCGTGCATGCCTATGTGCTGGGCGAGCATGGCGATTCCGAAGTGCTGTGGTGGTCGGGCGCCGCCACCGGCAGCGTGCCCTTGTGCCAGTTCGCCGAACAGATCGGCAAGCCCCTGGACACCGAGGCCCGCGCCCGTATCGACACAGGCGTGCGGCGCGCCGCCTATGCCATCATCGAAGGCAAGGGCGCCACCTATTACGGCATCGGCGCCGGCCTGGGCCGTCTGGTGCAGGCCATGGCCACCAATGAGCGGGCCGTGTTCACCGTTTCCATGCCCGGCAAGGCTGCCGGCATCGATGACGTGGCCCTGTCCCTCCCCCGGGTGGTGGGCCGCGGCGGCGTCCAGGCCAGCCTGGCCCCGGAACTGGACCCCGAAGAAACCCGCCTGCTGCGCAGCTCGGCCGAGATCCTGAAGGCGGCGGCGGACTCGGTGCGGGTGTAGGTCCAGTGGCCCGACCTGTTGCGGGATTTGCCAAGGAATCATTAACCACAGAGGCACCGAGGCACAGAGGGGCCGAGACGGAACAGCCGTCCTGATCCCTCGGTGCCTCGGTGCCTCTGTGGTTTTCTTGGTTCCCCCCATCACGTCGGGGGTGGGGCCCTCAGAACCGGAAATTCACCGACAGCGTCACCGCGCCGAAGCGGTCGGCCTCGTCCTGGGTTTCGAATTCCTTGGTGCGGAACACATGGGTGTAACTGAGGCGGAAGCGGTCCACCATCAGGGTGGCGCCAGCCTGCAGATCGCCCACCAGCCATTTCTTGTCCACCGAATGGCTGTCCACGAAGGTGTTGCCGTCCAGGAAGATGTTATGGGCCACGGCGCGGCCGGTGGCGCCGGCGAAGAGGTACCAGCCGAAGCCGTCCTCGGGCGCGATGAAGCCCGAACCGGGCAGGCTGGGGCGGATGCGGGCCGGGCCGAAATCGGCAGGCAGGTCGGTGCCGATGCGGATGCTGGCGCCGGTGCTGGCGAAGGTGAACACATTGCCCACCGCCCCGCCCAGATGGGGATGCAGGTCCATCTCCAGGAAGCCGGTGTCCCAATGGGCCACCCGCCAGGTGCGGTCGAAGAACAGCTGCACCGCCGGCTCGTTCTTCAGCTGGTTGGGCCAACCGTTGGGTACGTCGAAGCCCAGGCTTTCATGCACCCAGCCCTGAACCTCATCGGCATAGGACTGCGGGCCGACGATGCCCAGATCCAGTTCCACCTGGTCCAGCCGGTCCCCGGTGTTCGAGGTCAGGCCGAATCCCGCATAAAGCCAGCCGCCATAGGGCCGGTCGTCGGGCACCACGGCTTCGGCCGAAGTGTCCTCGGGCGTGTACATGTTCTGGCCCAGGGCATAGGCGTTGGACAGCCCCACCGGCTCCATGAAGGGCAGCGCGTCGGCGACGGCATGGGCCCAGGACCCGGCTCCGCCCGGCGCCCCCACCCAGGACAGGCGGGCGCCATTGGTGTAGTTGCGGTCCGTATGGGCGATGCTGTCATTTTCGAGCACCAGGCTGAGGGTGCCCGGCGGCTCCTGCGGCTCTTGGGCTTGGGCGGGCGCGGTCCAGCCGACCAGGGCGAGCCCCATCATGGCGCCGCCAATCCCGGCGCTCAGGGCGCCCATTGTCCGACGATTCACCGGTGCCTCCTCGTGCCCAGCGTTGTTGGGCGAGAGGTGGCGCCGAACCGGCGGCCGGGTCAATTCGGGCGGGCGGCCTAGACCCTTTGCCCGGGGCCGGCCGGGTTAGGCCGAAAGGCCCTGGCGCTTCTTCAGGGCGGCCACCATCCGCGACTTGATCTGTTCGAGGGAGAAGGGCTTGGCGATGAAGCCGTCCACCCCGGCATTGACTGCCTCTTGCACCAGGGCGCGGGTGGTGGTGCCGGTGATCATCAGAAAGGGCGTGTCCGGCCATTTGCGCCGCACATAGCGCAGCAACTCCATGCCGTTGATATATGGCATGTTCCAATCCGAGATCACCAGGTCAGCCCCATGCAGGCTGTCCAGCAGGTTCTGGGCCACCGCGCCGTCCTCGGCCAGCAACGGCTTGTCGATGCCAATCTGCTTCAGGATCTGCTTGATCAGGGTCTGCGCAAACTTCTCGTCCTCGGCCAAAAGTACCCGCAGCCGCGAGAAATCCACCTCGCTATCCTCTGCCATCCCCCAAAGCCCCCACTTATTATATGCGTTTAACCCCATGAAACCCTTTTGACGGCCACCCCGTCAAGCCGGGCCACCCTGACTCTTTTGAGAGGCCCGCTCGCCCTTTGGCCCGGGCGCCCCCACCCTTGGCCCGGTGCCAGGCCGGGGACGCGGCGGCTACCATGCCCCTTCTCCCGCCATCCACAGAGGGGCCAACCGTGAAGCAACAGCCCATCCGCCCGGAGGCGCCCGAAGGCGAGGTCCTTTGGCAGAGTTTTGCCGTCCGCGTGGACTATCCGGTGCATTTCACCGAACAGGCGCTGGACCCCGCCAACGGGGTGCTGGAACAGGCCATCACCCGCCAGACCGCCGGCGGGCGGCAACGGCTGGCGGTGGTGGTGGATGGCGGCCTGGCGCGGGCGCGGCCGCAGCTGTGCGCCGAAATCGAGACCTACTGCATCTTCCGCCGCAGCCTGGACCTGGCCGCGCCGCCGCTGGTGATCCCGGGGGGCGAGGCGGCCAAGACCGATCCGGCGGTGCAGGCCCTGCTGCTGGACTGGATGCAGCGGCTGCAGCTGGACCGCCATGCGGTGGTGCTGGCGGTGGGCGGCGGGGCCGTACTGGATGCGGTGGGCTATGCGGCGGGCCTGACCCATCGCGGCGTGCGGCTGGTGCGCATGCCCAGCACGGTGCTGGCCCAGGACGACAGCGGCGTGGGGGTCAAGACCGCCATCAACGCCTTTGGCCAGAAGAACGCCCTGGGCACCTTCACCCCGCCTTTTGCCGTGGTCAACGACCTGCGGCTGCTGGCCACCCTGCCCCGGCGCGACGGGGTGGCCGGGCTGGCCGAGGCGGTCAAGGTGGCCGCCGTGCGCGACGGCGCCTTCTTTGCCTGGATCGAGGCCGAGGCCGAGGGGCTGGCCGCGCTGGAGCCCGACGTGCTGCGCCATTGCATCCGCCGCTCGGCCCGCCTGCATCTGGAACATCTGGCCACCAGCGGCGACCCCTTCGAGCAGGGCAGCGCCCGGCCGCTGGATTTCGGCCATTGGGCGGCGCACAAGCTGGAGCTGTTGAGCGCCCACCAGTTGCGCCATGGCGAGGCGGTGGCCGTGGGCATGCAGATCGACACCCTTTATTCTGCCCGGGTTGGGCTGATGACGGCCGAGGAAGCGGCCCGGCTGCCCGCCCTGCTGCGCCGGCTGGGCCTGCCGCGCTGGCATCCCGCCTGCGCCCT
>CAYOKN010000119.1:0-9100 GCA_964404545.1 uncultured Rhodospirillaceae bacterium
CCATCAGGCAGGACAGGGCCTTGCCCACCGGGTCGGGCATCAGGTGATGGTCCAGATCGATGCCGCCCACCAGCCGGCGGTCGTCCAGCGGCACCACCACGCGGCCGGGAATGCCCACCACGGTCATGCCCGCCGGCACGTCGCCGATCACCACCGAATTGGCGCCCACATTGGCGCCGGGCCCCACCGTCACCGGCCCCAGCACCTTGGCCCCCGCCCCCACCAGAACGCCGTCCTGCAGGGTGGGATGGCGCTTGCCCTTGGACAGCGAGGTGCCGCCCAGGGTGACGCCGTGATAGAGGGTGACGTCATCGCCGATCTCGGCGGTCTCGCCGATCACCACCCCGGCGCCATGGTCGATGAACAGGCGCCGGCCAATGGTGGCGCCAGGATGGATGTCGATATTGGTGACCATGCGGCCCAGGAAGGACAGCAAGCGCGCGGCGAACTTCCAGTCCTTGCGCCACAGGAAATGGCTGATCCGGTGGGTCATCACCGCATGGATGCCGGGATAGGTGCACAGCACCTCGATTTTCGACCGTGCCGCCGGGTCGCGCTGGAACACGCAGGCGATGTCCTCGCCCAGCAGGGCGAACAGGCCGGGACGCTTCACATCGCTGGTCAAGACCTCGGTCTCCGCAAGAGTGGTCATGGCAGTCCCCTCCCCTAGCTGACCAGCGCCGAGCCGCCGCGCCCGCCGTCCCGCACCGCCTCGGCCACCGCACGGGTGTCCGCATAGAAGCGTTGCAGGTCGGCCGGGGTGGGCACGCTCTTGGTCTGGTCCACATGCCGGCGCACCCGCGCCAGCACCGCCCGCGCCTGGGCCTCGCCGATGGGCAGCCCCAGCTCGCAATAGGCATGCATCACGGCAGCCAGGCCGGAATGCTTGCCCAGCACCAGCTTGTGGCTGCGCCCCAGCTCGGCCGGATCCAGGCTCTGATAGTTCTTGGGATCGCGCAGCAGCCCATGCACATGGATGCCGCTTTCATGGGTGAAGATGCCCTCGCCCACGATGGACTTGTTCACCGGCACCGGCCGCCCCGACGCCTGGGCCACGATGGCCGAGGCCACCGGCAGGGCCAGCGGGTCCACCCCGGTCTGGCGCTGATAGAGGTGATGCAGCGCCATCACCACCTCTTCCAGCGGCGCATTGCCGGCGCGCTCGCCCAAGCCGTTGACGGTGGTGTTCACATGGGTGGCCCCGCCCAGCACCGCGCCCAGGGAATTGGCCGTGGCCAGCCCCAAATCGTCATGGGCATGCATCTCCAGTTCCAGCCCGGTGCGGGCGCGCAGGCGCTGGAACAGGTTTAGCGTGGTGAAGGGGTCCATGATTCCCAGGGTGTCGGCGAAGCGGAAGCGGCGCGCCCCGGCGGCCTCGGCCGCCTCGACCACCCGGAACAGGAAGTCCGGGTCGGCGCGCGAGCTGTCCTCGCCGCCCACCGCCACCATCAGGCCCTTGTCCGCCGCATGGCGCACCATGCGCTGGATGCGGTCCAGCACCCAGGCGCGGGTCTGGCCCAGCTTGCCGCTGATCTGCTGGTCGGACACGGGGATCGAGATATTGACCATGGACACGCCGGACCTGAGCGCGTCCCGCACATCCTCTTCCCGCATGCGGCACCAGGCGATGGCGGTGGCCCGCAGATTCAGGGCCACCACGGCGCGGATGCCGTCGATCTCCTCGTCGCCCATGGCGGGGATGCCCACTTCCAGTTCGGGCACCCCGGCATCGTCCAGCGCGCTGGCGCTGGCCAGCTTCTCGGCCAGGCGGAACGCCACCCCGGCGGTCTGCTCGCCGTCGCGCAGGGTGGTATCGTTGACCACGACCCAATCGAAGGACATGACGCCCTCCTTTCCCGAAACCGGGGTTGGTTACGAATAGGCCGGCTGGAATTCGGCAACCTTGCCGTTGTTCCAGTAGGGCGACATCTGCCGCAGCCGGGCGATGATGCCGGGCATCACCTCCAGCACCCGGTCCACATCCGCCTCGGTGGTCTCCCGCGACAACGAGAAGCGGGTGGCGCCGTGGGCGGCGGTGAAGGGAATGCCCATGGCCATCATCACATGGCTGGGCTCCAGCGAGCCCGAGGTGCAGGCCGAGCCCGACGAGGCGGCGATGCCTTCGCGGTTCAGCATCAGCAGGATGGCCTCGCCCTCCACATATTCGAAGGCGATGGTGCAGGTGTTGGGCAGGCGGTAATGCACGTCGCCAGTCACCATAGCGTGGCTGATCTGGGACAACAGCCCCTTCTCCAGCTTGTCGCGCAGCGCCTTGACCCGGGTGTTCTCGTCGGTCATGTGCTCCAGCGCCAGCTGGGCTGCCTTGCCCAGGCCGATGATGGCGGGCACGTTCTCGGTGCCGGCGCGGCGGCCGCGCTCCTGGTGGCCGCCCCGGATCATGGGCCGGAACTTGATGCCCCGGCGCAAGTAGAGGGCGCCGATGCCCTTGGGGCCATGCAGCTTGTGGCCGGACAGGCTCAGCATGTCGATGGGGCTGCCGGCCAGGGCCAGCGGCACCTTGCCCACCGCCTGCACGGCGTCGGTGTGGAACAGGATGCCTGGGTCCACCGACTTGGCCAGTTCGGCCAGGCCCTCGATGGGCCAGATGGTGCCGGTCTCGTTGTTGGCATACATCAGGCTGATGACCGCCACCTTGTCGGACAGGGCCTTCTTATAGGCCTCGATGTCCAGGCGCCCGGCGGCGTCCACGCCGATATAGTGGACCTTGTAGCCCTCGGTCTTTTCCAGATGCTGGCACAGGGACAGCACCGCATGGTGCTCGACCGTGCTGGTGATGATCTCCTTGCGGTCGGGATGCACCTTCAGCGCCGACAGGATGGCGGTGCTGTCGCTTTCGGTGCCGCCCGAGGTGAACACGATCTCGGTGTCGTGCTCGGCGCCCAGCAGCTTGGCCACGGCTTCGCGCGCTTCGCGGATCTTGGCGCCGGCCTGGCCGCCAAAGCTGTGGATCGAGCTTGGATTGCCGAAGAACTCGGAAAAGAACGGGACCATCTCGGCCACCACGGCGGGATCGCAGCGGGTGGTGGCGTTATTGTCCAGATAGACGGGGGTGGGGGTCGTCATGCCTGTCTCTCCTTCCCTGAATGCCCAGCCTCAACGCATGGCGCTGGAGGGGACCACGCGCATGGGGCGGCCCAGGGTTTCCATCAGCTTCTGCTGCACGCCGGCGATGGTGACCGAGGACATGGCGCAGCCGGTGCAGGCGCCCTTCAGGTCCACCACCACGGTGTCGCCGTCCACGTCCACCAGGTCAATGTCGCCACCGTCCTTCTGCAGATGCGGCCGCAGCTCGTCGATGGCGCCCTGGATGGCCTGGATCTTCTGCAGGTTGGTCATGGGCTTGGCCGGAGGCGGCGCGGTGGGCGCCACCGGGCAGGGCTCGCCGGTGGGGGTGTCCGAGATCAGCCCCTCGGCCTTCATGGCGGCCAGGGTCTCGGAGACCACTTCCTCGATGCCTTCCCAGCAGGTCTTACAGGAGCCGCCGGCCTTGGTGTAGAAGGTCACCTGCTCCAGGGTGGTCAGCTTGTTGGAGCGCACGGCGCGCTCGATCATGCCGGCGTCCACGCCGAAGCATTTGCAGATCAGGCGGCCTTCCTCATGGTCGTCCTCTTCCCATTCCTCGCCACGGTAATTGGCGATGGCGGCGCGCAGCGCCTCGGCGCCCATGACCGAACAATGCATCTTCTCGGGCGGCAAGCCGCCCAGGAAATCGGCGATGTCCTGGTTGGTCAGGCCCAGCGCCTGCTCGGTGGTCTTGCCGATGATCAACTCGGTCAGCGCCGAGGACGAGGCAATGGCCGAGCCGCAGCCGAAGGTCTGGAACTTGGCGTCGGTGATGACGTCGGTGGAGGCATCCACCTTGATCATCAGCTTCAGGGCGTCGCCGCAGGAAATGGAGCCCACATCGCCCACGCCGTTGGCGTCTTCCAATACGCCGACGTTACGCGGGTTAAAGAAGTATTCCTTGACCTTGTCAGTATAGTCCCACATGTCGGGTCCTCCAGGGGGGGTCTTTAGCAGGAGAAGGACTTGCCGCAGCTGCAGTTCGCCTTGGCATTGGGGTTGTTGAAGACGAAACCGCTGCCTGCGAGATCTTCGACGAAGTCCACCTGGACCCCTTCCAGAAGCGGCTGGCTGGCCGCGTCCACATAGACCTTCACGTCTCCGAAGGAATAGACCTTGTCGCCATCCTGGGGCTCGGTCTCGAGGCCCATGCGATATTGCAGGCCCGAGCAGCCGCCGGACTGCACCATGATGCGCAGCCCGTCCACGCCGTCCTCACTGCCCGTGATCACCCGACGGACCGCTTCAACCGCGCTGTCAGTCAATGCCAACATGGTCCTTCCTCCTTGCAGGCGAATGCGCTCTCGGCAAGAAGAAAGGCAAAAACCGGGCCAGTTTTAAGTCATTGATTTATTTAGAAAATGGCTTTGTCGGGGTTGCGACAAAGCGACACCGACACAGGGGCTGTGTCGGATTCCAGACGCGGCATGGTCCGGGACTGTGGCGAGTGGCTTGGGGTGCGCTGGACCGGAAAAGAGCCCAGCAAATCGCTTTCCCGTCATGCCCGCGCTTGACGCGGGCATCCACCTGTCTCCGCCTAAATCATTCTTTCCGAAGTATTTCCTGACCCCGGCAGGGGGACGCCGGGTCACGCCCGGCCATCAGACGCCCAGGGAGAGGGCGCGGCGCCCCTAGCCCTGCTTGCGGCGCTCGTCCTCGTCGGACGTGTCGGAGTCGTGCTTGTGCTTATGGTCGTGCAGGGCGTGCTCGACCGCTTCTTCCACCACCACGGCGGCCTCGACCACCATGGGCTTGCGGCGCTGGCGCATGGTCGAGAACATGGCCGCCGCGAAGGCCACCAGGACAAAGCCCAACAGGGCGTAGATCTTGTATTCGCCCAGGGCGGCTTCCAGCGCCCGGCCGGCGAAATAGCCGCCCCAGGCGAAGCTGTTGGCCCAGACGAAGGCCGCGATCATGTTCAGGAAGAAGAATTTCAGCCGCGAGACGCCGGCCATGCCGATCACGAACGGGCTGATGTTGCGCACCCCGTAGATGAAGCGGAAGGACAGGATGAACAGGGTCTCGTTGTTGCGGACCAGCCGGAAGGCCCACTCGATCCGGTCGGTCATCTTGGGCCACCGCTTCAACAGCGGAGTGCCGTAGCGCCGGCCGATATAGAAATAGGTCTGGTCGCCGGCAAACGAGCCCAGGAAGGCGCAGGTGACCAGGAGCCAGACCGAGATATTGTACTTGCCCTCGGCCGCCAGCGCGCCGGTGATGAGGACGACGGTCTCACCTTCCAGGAAGGTCCAGACCAGGATCACCGGGTACAGCCAGGATCCGTAATTGATAAGAATGTCCTCGATGAACTGTTCCAAGGCGCGCTTCCGGCAGGGACCCAGGTCGGGGTGGGATGCAAAATCTCCGCAATCCCAGCGGCTGGGTCAATGGAAGATTTCGGGGCCTCAGTCCAGCGGAACGGTTCCCTTGGGATAGAGCCGGTTCACATGGCCCATTTTGCGACCCGCCCGGGCTTCGGCCTTGCCATAGAGATGGAGCCGGGCCGAGCGTTCGGCCAGCAAGTCCGACCATTGCTCCACATCCGCGCCGATCAGGTTCTTCATGCGGCAGTCGGAATGGCGGGCCGGGTCGCCCAGCGGCAGGTCGCAGACGGCGCGGACGAACTGCTCGAACTGGTCGGTGACGCAGGCGTCCATGGTCCAGTGGCCGGAATTATGCGGCCGGGGCGCCATTTCGTTGACCAGCACGCGTCCATCGGGGGTGATGAACATCTCCACCGCCAGCAGCCCTTCCAGTCCCAGCGCGTCGGCGGTGCGCCGGCCGATCTCCAGGGCCGCCTGCGCCAGGGCGGCGCTCACCGGCGCGGGCGCGATGGTGGTGTCCAGGATATGGTTGACGTGGCGGTTCTCCACCAGGTCGAAGCAGGCGGTCTCGCCCGAGGGATTGCGGGCGATCACCACCGAAACCTCGCGCTCGAAGGTCACGAAGCCTTCCAGCACCGCCTCGTCGGTCTTCAGGCTGTCCCAGGCGGCGGCGAGGTCGGTGCCCTCGGTGATCTTCACCTGGCCCTTGCCGTCATAGCCCAGTCGGGTGGTCTTCAGGATCGAGGGGCGGCCCAGGTCGGCCACCGCCGCCTGCAGGTCGGCCGGCGAGCGCACCGGCCGCCAGGGCGCGGTCTCGATGCCGATTCCGTTGAAGAAGCTCTTTTCCGCCAGCCGGTCCTGGGCGGTGGCCAGCACGTTCCAGCCGGGCCGCACCGGCACCAGCCCGGCCATCAGCCGCACGCTGTCGGCGGGAATACTCTCGAATTCAAAGGTGACCACATCCACCGCGCGGGCAAAGGCCTCCAGCGCCGCGCGGTCGTCATAGCCCGCCACGGTGGCGGCGGCGGAGACCTGCTCGGCCGGGCTGTCGGCCTCGGGCGTGAACACATGCACGCGATAGCCCAGGCGGGCCGCTGCCAGGGCGGTCATGCGGCCGAGCTGACCGCCGCCGATGATGCCGATGGTGCTGCCCGGGGGCAACGGCTGGACGGTCACTGGTCCACGGGCTCCTGCGCCACCGAGGCGGTCTGGCGGGCGCGCCAGTCATCCAGGGCGGCGGCGATCGTCTCGTCCCCCAGGGCCAGCACCGAGCCGGCCAGCAGGGCGGCATTGATGGCGCCGGCCTTGCCAATGGCCAGGGTGCCCACGGGTACGCCGCCGGGCATCTGCACGATGGACAAGAGAGAGTCCATGCCCTTCAGCGCCTTGCTTTCCACCGGCACGCCGAACACCGGCAGCGGGGTCATGGAGGCGGCCATGCCGGGCAGATGAGCGGCCCCGCCGGCACCGGCAATGATCACCTTCAGGCCGCGCTCGCGCGCCGTGGTGGCATACTCCACCAGGCGGTGCGGGGTGCGGTGGGCGGAAACGATGCGGGTCTCGAAGCTGACGCCCAGGGCGGTCAGGGTTTCAGCGGCATGGCGCATGGTCTCCCAGTCGGACTGGCTGCCCATGATGATGCCGACGGCCGGCTTGCCCATGATCGGATGATCCCGGAAATGGAAAAGGCGTGATTATAGGAATCGGCCGGGCGAAGGCAAGCCGGTTCTGGTTAGTGGCGCGCGCCCGCTTTGCTATAATGGACCCGATCGGTGGGGGAGCAGAACCGATGTCGGACGATTACACGGCCCAGCCCCTGGCCCGCCCGGGCTGGAGCGGCGAGCGGCAGCGGGACCTGGCGCACCGGGGTTATGCCTCGGAACGGCCGCGCACGCGCCGGACGGTGCGCGACGCCGCCTCCGTGCTGGGCCTGCCGGTGGCCGCCCTGTCCGAGCCGGTGCAGCAGGCGCTGCTGGGCCTGATGGAAGACATGGACGCCCTGCGCTGGGACCTGGACCAGGCCCGCCACCGCATGGAATGGCTCGAGGAGCAGGCCGACCGCGATCCTTTGCTGCCGCTGTTGAACCGGCGCGCCCTGCTGCGCGAGTTGGCCCAGATCCTGGACCGGGGCGTGCTGGCCGAGACACCGGGGGTGCTGGTGCTGTTGCATCTGCGGACCCTGGAAGCCATCCGCCGCGAGTTCGGGTTGGAGGCCGCCGACCAGGCCCTGCGCCTGGCCGCCGACGAGATCATCGGCGCGCTGCGCCAGACCGATCTGGCCGCCCATCTGGATGGCGGCGGTTTCCTGCTCTATCTGTCCCTGGCCACCCATGAGGGCGCCGACCAGAAGGCACGGGCGCTGATCCGCCGGCTGGAAGCCTTGCGCTTCTCGTGGGACGGACATCCCCGCAGCCTGACGGTCGGCCTGGGGCTGGCCGAGGCCCGGGACGGCGACACCCCGGACGCGCTGCTGCTGCGCGCGGACCGGGCGCTCCGGCTGGCGCTGTCGGACAACAGATCGGGACCATGAGGGAGGGGAACGGAAGGCCCTGGGGCGCGATCCCGAAGGGAAAAGCCTTAAGCGATGATGTCGGGAACCAGCTGGCTTTCCAGGCGGGCGATCTGGTCTTTGAGCATCAGTTTGCGCTTCTTCATGCGCTGGATCTGCAGCTGATCGAACGGAGCGGTTTCCGCCAGGCGCGCGATGACGTCGTCCAGGTCCCGGTGCTCGGTCCGCAACTCGGTGAGCTTCCGGCGGATTTCTTCGGTGCTGTCGTCGATCATGGTGTCCAGGAACGGCCCGTCTTTCACCGGAATGACACTAGCAGAAGTCATGGTAAAACGGTATGGCTGTTGTTTGGCGCTTCAGCCAAATGTCATAGTCGCTTGAAAATTCGGAGGTTTATATGGCGCAACCCAAGACGCTCGGCATCCTCACCAGTGGAGGCGACTGCGCCGGGCTGAACGCGGCCATCCGGGCCGTGGTGCATCGCGCCATCAGCTGTTACGGCATGACCGTCTATGGCATCCAGGATGGCACCCTTGGCCTGATGGACCGCCCCTTGCGCTACAAGCAGCTGACGCTGGACCTGTTCACCGGCGACATCCTGCGCATGGGCGGCACCATCCTGGGCACCACCAACAAGGGCGACCCCTTCGCCTATCCCATGCCCGACGGCTCCAAGCGCGATCGCTCGGGCGATTTCGTGGAAGGCGTGAAGATGCTGGGGCTGGACGCGCTGATCGTGATCGGCGGCGACGGCTCCATGCGCATCATCCGCAAGCTGTGCAAGAAGGGCGGCATCCAGATGGTGGGTATTCCCAAGACCATCGACAATGACGTCAATTGCACCGACTTTGCCATCGGCTTCACCACCGCCGTCAATGTGGTGGTGGACGCGCTGGACCGGCTGCAGCCCACCGCCGCCAGCCATCATCGCTGCATGATCCTGGAAGTCATGGGCCGCGATGCCGGCCATATTGCCCTGAACGGCGGCATTGCCGGCGGCGCCGACGTCATCCTGATCCCCGAGATCCCCTATTCCCTGGACGGCATCGCCAACAAGATCCGCGAAGTGCGGGCCGAGGGCCGCAGCCACGCCCTGGTGGTGGTGGCCGAGGGCTGCAAGGCCGAAACCGGCCAGCCCCTGACCGTGGCCTGGGGCGGCGGCGAGAAACGCTATGGCGGCATC
>CAYOKN010000120.1:0-9090 GCA_964404545.1 uncultured Rhodospirillaceae bacterium
GCCCACCAGGTCGGCACGCACGGCCCGCAGGCGCGCGGCCAGGGACTGGCGCGCCACCAGCAGGCGGCCGCCGCCGGGACGGGTCCAGTCGGAGCCGGGATGCAGGTCGGTGCGGATGTCGGCCAGCGCCGCCCGGAGCGAGCGCACCAGCAAGGGCAGCGGAGCATCGCCGGACAGCGGCGGCCAGACCATCAGCATCTGCTGCGCATGTTCCAGAACCGTCTCGGCCATCAGCAGGAAGCGCCGCGCCAGCCATTGCGGCTCGGACACGGGCACGCCCAGGGCCTGCTCGACGGCCTGCTGGGCCGCCTGGGCCTGGGCCACCCGGCAGATGGAATAAAGGTCGGGCAGCAAGGCCAGCGCCTCGGCCACCGGGCGGCCGGCCATCATGCGGGCCACCAGTTGGGGCCGGCTGTTGCTGACGGAAACCCGCTGGATGCGCCCCTCCGCCAGGGACAGGGCCACCACCAGGGCGCCCTCGGGCACCAGGCTCATATCAACACCTGGGCCAGATTCTTAAGGGCCTCTTCGGCCACCTCGGGCTCCACCTTGTCGATGGCGAAGCCGCCGGCGCCGATCACCACATAATCGCCCAACTGGGCGGGCTCGGGCATCAACAGCAGGCTGGTGGTCCGGATCACCCCCATGGAATCCACGGTGGCGGTGCCATGCTCATCAATGGCGATGATCTTGGAGGGGATGGCCATGCACATGGGTGCGCCCCGGTCCCTAATGCCCGGCCTTGGGCGTGGGCGCGGCGCCGGCCGCCTGCAGCTCGGCCGCCACCAGGGCCACAACCTCGTCCATGCGGCCCGCCACTTCGGCGGTCAGCTCCATGCCGGTTTCCAACGACACCGGCTGAACCCCGATCAGCACGACCCGGGTGGGCGGTGTGCCGGCCAGATGCAGCGTGGCCAGCACATCGGAGATGCCCACCTGATGGGGCGAAATCTTGGTCTTGAAGAAAGCGCCGATCTCGTCGTCGCTCAGCACCACCACGGACCCGGGGGCTCGGCCGACGCGCACGGCGTCCACGATGATCAGCGGGTCGGCATTGCCCAGCTGGTCCAAAAGCTCCATGCCGCAGGTGCCGCCGTCGATGACGGTCACGGTCTCGGGCAGATGAAAGCGACGCTGCAATTCTTCCACGGCACGCACGCCGATGCCCTCGTCCGAGAGCAGGATATTGCCGATGCCGAGAACCACCACACCCATGAACCGATCACCTTGACCAAAAAGAAGCTTCCGCCCTCGCCCGCGACAGGCTCCCTGGGGAGGAGTTGTCGACCCTTGCCCGCGGGCGAGGGAGGAAGCGAAGAGCCCCGGGTGACCGGGGCCCCCATACTAGCTTAGAGAGCCTTCACCTGAACAACGCTCTTGTGCTCGGTGTCGTGCAGATGCACGGCGCAGGCCAGGCACGGGTCGAAGGAGTGGACCGTGCGCAGAACCTCCAGCGGCTTCTCGGGATCGGCCACCGGATTGTCGATGAGCGAGGCCTCGTAGGGGCCCATCTCGTCGTTCTGGTTGCGCGGACCGGCCAGCCAGGTGGTGGGCACCACGCACTGGTAGTTCTCGATCTTGCCGTCCTTGATCACCGACCAATGGGACAGGGTGCCGCGCGGAGCCTGGTGAACGCCGACGCCGCGCACCTCGCCCTTGGGGAAGCTGGGGGCGTTGAAGGTGTCGTAGTCGCCACCGGCGATGTTCTCCATCAACAGCTGCCAGTTCTTCTGCAGGCTCTCATGCACCACGGCGGCACGCACCGCACGGGCGGCATGGCGGCCGATGGTGGAATGCAGGGCATCCACGCCGATCTTGTCGCCGGCCAGCGAGCTGGCGGTGTCCAGCACCTGGTTCACATAGCCGATGGTGGGCTGGTGCTTGGCGGCGACCCAGCACAACACGTCGGCCAGCGGACCCACCTGGGCGGGCTTGCCATAGAAGGACGGCGACTTGATCCAGGAATACTTCCCCTCGTCCTGGAAGTCGGTGTAGTTGGGCACGGTCTCGCCCTTCCAGGGGTGCAGCGGCTTGCCGTCGCCCTTGTACCAGGAATGCTTGACCGACTCGGCCACGCCATCCTTCCAGAAGGGGTCGTCGTGGGTCTTGATCTCGCGGAAGGTGGACAGGTCGCCGCCCTTGATGAAGCCGCCGGGCAGATCGAACACGGTGTTCTTCTCGTCCAGGGGCACGTCGGGCATGCACAGATAATCGGTGATGCCGGCGCCGTACTTGGTCCACTCGGCATAGAAGGCGCCGATGGCGGCCACGTCCACCAGATAGCACTGGCGGATGAACTCGCCCAGGGCGTCGATCTCGGCCTTGACCTTCAGCAGGCGCTCGATGGTCAGGGTGGACTGGCTGTTGGGGTTGATGGGGTTGGCGACGCCGCCCACGGCCAGGTTCTGCACATGCGGCGACTTCGAGCCCAGGGTGGCCACGATCTTGTTGGCGTGGCGCTGGGCCTCGAGGGCCTGCAGATAGTGCGCGGTGGCCAGCAGGTTCACCTCGGGCGACAGCTTCATGGCCGGGTGGCCCCAATAGCCGTTGGCGAACACGCCCAGCTGGCCCGAACCCACGAAGGTGGACAGGCGCTTCTGCACGTCGGTCATGACGTGGCGGCTGTTCAGCTTCCACTCGGACAGGCCTTCGGCCACCTGGGCGGTCTTGACCGGGTCGGCCTTCAGGGCGCTGGTCACGTCCACCCAGTCCAGGGCGGACAGGTGATAGAAGTGCACGATGTGGTCATGCAGGGCATGGGCCAGCATGATGATGTTGCGGATGTACTGGGCGTTCTTGGGAACTTCCAGATTCAGCGCGCTTTCGACCGAACGGACCGAGGTGATGGCGTGCACGGTGGTGCAGACGCCGCAGATGCGCTGGGTGATGGCCCAGGCGTCGCGCGGATCGCGGCCCAGCAGGATCTGCTCCACGCCGCGCCACATCTGGCCCGACGACCAGGCCTTGGTCACCTTGCCGTTGTTGACCTCGACATCGACGCGCAGATGGCCTTCGATGCGGGTGACGGGATCGATGGTGATACGAGTCACGGGTTATCTCCTAACGCTCATTCCGCAGGGCGCGGGGCAGGATGGAAGTCCTCGGCCGGTTCGCCGCCGAAATCGTGCGCGGGCAGAACGGGGAGGGTTTTGACGAAGATGATGTAGGCCAGGATCTCGCCGGCGATGATGCCGATGGTCACCATCATCTCGGCCACGCTGGGGAAGTAGTTCCAGCCGGCACCGGTCTGATAGGCGATGAGATAGCCGTTCAGGCGATAGAGCGCGCCGGCCAGCAGCAGGCTGGTGGCGCCGATGAACAGCGGCTTGGCCTTGTTGCGCAGGTTCTTGTTCGACAGCACCACGATGGCATAGACGAACAGGGTGTTCTCCAGCACGAACCAGGCGGTGTACTTGCCGCTGGTCAGCACCAGGCCCAGCTTGCCCTGGATCGCCAGGTCGCCCCAGCGCACCACCAGATAGACCGCGGCCAGGGCGCAGATGATCTTGGCCAGGCCGGCCATCAGCGGGATCTCGTCGCGGATGGGACGCTTGAAGCCGGCGCCCGAGACGCAGACCTCCCACACGGTGATGGCATAGCCCATGCAGATGGCGCTGATCAGGAACAGGATCGGCAGGATCGGGGTCTGCCACAGGGGATGGATCTGATAGCCCATCACCACCAGCAGCGAGCCCAGCGAGGACTGGTGCATGGTGGGCAGCAGCACGCCGATGGCGATGAAGACGAACAGCACCTTGTCCAGCTTGGCGCGCAGGTCCACGAAGCCGAACTTCTGCAGCAAGGTGGGGGCGAATTCGATCCACAGCACGATGATGTAGGCCGAGACGCAGAGCGCCACTTCGAACATCACGCTGTTCACCTGGCCCAGGCCGGGCACGAAGATGTGCCAGGCATTCCACCAGCGGCCCAGGTCCAGGATGATGGACAGGCCGCCCAGGGTGTAGCCGAACATGGAGGCCAAGAGGGCCGGGCGCACCAGCGGATGGTACTTGCCCTTGTTGAAGATATAGACCAACAGGGCCATGGCATAGCCGCCGCAGGCAAAGGCGGTGCCGATGACCACGTCATAGGCGATCCAGATGCCCCAGGGATAGCCGTCGTTCAGGTTGGTGACCGAGCCGAGGCCGAAGATCATACGTTCGGCGATGAAGTAGAGCGCGATCAGCACCAGGATACCCAGGATCAGGGTGGTCTTGGTGACGAGCGGCCCCTTGACGGGAGCTGACACAGACATTCCGAAGGCCTCCCCTTAATCCATTTCTTCGTCTTTGTGCTTGTCCGCCGTGCGCTTGGCCGCGAACAAGAGACCGCCCAGCACCGCCAGCGGGGCGATCATGCCCTTGTAGAGGGTGTGCTGGATGCCTTCCGAAATGCTGGCATAGGAGCGTTCCGGCAGCGTCGGCATGTCCAGCTTCTCGAAGGGCACGGCCGACAGGAACTTCACCTGGGTGCCGCCCAGTTCCTTCTCGCCATAGACATGGTCGAGATACTGCGGCGCAGCCTTTTCGTGGGTATCGCCCGTATGCAGGGTGCGGCGGGTGAATTCGTACTTCTCGCCGGGCACCATGGCCTTGCGGCGCGCCACCTCCTCATCCAGCTCCTTGACGGTGCCGAAGATGGTGGCGCCGGTGGGGCATACCTCGGCACAGGCCGGGATCTGACCCTGGGCCAGGCGATGCTTGCACAGCTGGCACTTGCTGATCACCGGCACCGGGGTGTCATAGGTGAAGCGCGGCACATTGTAGGGGCAGGCGGCGACGCAGTAGCGGCAGCCGATGCAGATGCTGGAATCGTAGCCGACGATGCCGTTGGTCTTGTCCTTGGTCATGGCCGAGACCGGGCAGGCCGACACGCAGGACGGGTCCACGCAGTGATAGCAGGACTTCTTGATGTAGGCGTAGCCGTCCTTCTCGCGGTCCTTCACGGCCATGGTGCCGTCGGTATAGGCCTTGATGACGTTCAGCGTCTTGCCCGAGATGTCCAGCGGGGTGTCCCACAGCTGTTCCGGCGTGGAATATTCCATGGGCATGGCGTTGGCCTGCTTGCAGCCCGCCACGCAGGCCTTGCAGCCCACGCACAGGGTGCTGTCGAACAGCAGGCCGATGGCTTCCGGGGGCATCTCCAGATTGGGACGCGCCTCGGCGGAGCTGGGCGCGGCAACGGTGCCGGCGGCGGCCACGCAGGCCGTCGCGGCGCCGGTGGCGGCCGCTCCTTTCAGGAAATCGCGACGATCGACCGTCATGGGATTACTCCTTGCCGTCCTGCTCGTCGGACTTGCCTAGATTGCTGGCCAGCTTGTAGCCGGCACCGGCGGCCAGGCCGGCCACGCCGGCCACCAGGGCGGCCGAGCCCAGGGTGGCGCCCACCCCCTGCTCCTCGCCCACGCGCGGATAGCCCAGCGGCGGCTCGTTGGTCTTCAGGTCGGCCAGGGCATGGATGGGCTTCTGGAAGCCGATGCCCTTCTCGGTGCAGCCGATGCAAGGATGGCCGGTGCCCACGGGCCACGAGCCCGGGCCGACGTCGTTGAACAGGATGGCCGGGCAGTTGGCCCAGGTCTCGGGGCCCTTGCAGCCCAGCTTGTACAGGCAATAGCCGCGGCGGTGACCCTCGTCGCCGAACTGCAGGGCGAAGCGGCCGGCATCGAAATGCGGGCGGCGCTCGCAGTTGTCGTGGATCAGGCGGCCATAGGCGAACTTCGGACGGCCCTCATGGTCCAGCTCCGGCAGCTTGCCGAAAGTCAGGTAGTGGACCACGGTGGACAGGAAGTTGTAGGGGTTCGGCGGGCAGCCGGTGATGGTGACCACAGGCTTGTCGGTGATCACCGCATTGACGCCCGAGGCACCGGTGGGGTTCGGGCCGGTGGAGGGCATGCCGCCCCAGGAGGCGCAGGAGCCGATGGCGATGATGGCCGCCGCATCCTTGGCGCATTCCTTGGTCAGCTCGATGGCGGTCTGGCCGCCCACCTTGCAATAGACGCCGCCATCCTTCATGGGGATGGCGCCTTCCACCACCAGGATGTACTTGCCCTTGTTCAGCTCCATGGCGTGCTTGCGCGCCTCTTCGGCCTGGTGGCCGGCGGCGGCGAACAGGGTCTCGTGATAATCCAGCGAGATGATCTCGAGGATCAGCTTCTCGAGGGTGGGGTGCTCGGCGCGCAGCATGGACTCGGAGCAGCCGGTGCATTCCTGGAAATGCAGCCAGATCACGCTGGGCCGCGCCTTGACGCCGGCCGCCGTGTCCTCGATGGCCTTGGCGATGGCGGCGGACGCCTCCCCCGCCAGGCCCATGGTGGCGGCCATGCCGGCACAGAAGCCCAGGAAGTCGCGGCGCGACAGCCCCAGCTTGGTCTCGATCGACGCGATGTCGCTCACTTGGTTCATTTTTTTGACCCCTACCCTCTTCTCGGTCGCGCGATAAGAATTGTTTGCCGGCGCGTTACGCAAAGGCCGGGCCAATTTCCGCCGAAAGGGCTAAACCCTTGGAACAAGCGGATTCCCCGAAAGGGTGGGGCCCGACCCGAGGGGGTGGGAATGGAAAGTTACTTACCCCTACCCGGAAACTGTCTTTTCGCTTTCCACCGTCTGGCAGAAGCCTTTGCGGCAGGTGCGAAAAACCCAAGCCAGCGGTGGGGTTACCATTGATCAGGATCAATCGGGGGAGGTGGACGGGTGCTTGTCAGGTGAGAGGATCGCGCCCGGCGCCCCGCAGGGAATGCAGGGGCGCCATGATCCAGGCGCAGGGAAGGCCCTGCGCGCGCGGGTGGGTCAAGCCCACCCGGAACAGCCGAGCTAGAGCAGGCTGAAGCCGGTTTCCGTCAACACCAGGGCAACGCAGGGCTCGTCATGCAGGGCCACCGGGCCGTGGGTGGAGCCGTCGGGATAGACCAGGAATTCGCCGGGGCCAAAGTCGCGGTCGAAATCGGCCATGCCGCCGCTCAGCACCACCAGGGTCTCGGCCCCGTGATGCAGATGGTCGGGGATCTTGACCCCGGGTGCCACCCGCAGCAGCCACAGGCCGCGGCCCACGCCCTCGCTCAGCCAGACCACCTCGATGCCCTCGGCCAGGCCGGTCCAGGGCAACTGGCTGATGGGCCGGCCCAGGCGACGCTCGAGCGCACTGGGCGACACCGCCAGATGGGGGGCGGGCACCGCGCCGGCGCTGGTTTCGGCCAGACCGGCCCGCACCAGCCGCCGGCAGTTCTCGCATTGCTCCAGATGGCTTTCCACCAACAGGGCCAAGTCAGGCTGCAACTGCCCGGCGGCATGGGCCTTCAGGACATCCTGCTGGGGATGATAGTCGATGGTCATGGCCGCTGTTCCCTTGCGTGATGGCCGCCATTCTGGCCCGGCGGGTCGGCCGCATTACAGTGGGCATCGGACGCAGCCCCTGCTCCGGATGGCGCAAGACCTCACCCGTCAGCGCCCCGCCTCGGCCTTCAACCGGGCCTTGAGACCCCGGTCGGCCTTGACCGCGCATTCGCGGCGCAAGGCATCGCCGTGGCTCATGGGGCCTTCCTGGTGCACCTGGCGCCAGGGTCCGCGCCCCCGGGTGAACCGGGCCCCTGCCCCGCCATTATGCTCGGCGAGCCGCCGCTCGGGGTCGGTGGAGATGCCAGTATAGCAGATGCCCTGGTCATTGATCAGGATGTAGAGATACCAGTCGGCCGCCATGGCCCCATGGTAGGGGCCGGCCCGCGCCGGGGCAAGCGGGCGCGCTAGGAGTCTTCGGGCTCTGACGTATCCGGGGCGGCAGCCGTGGCCCCCTGGTCCTGCGCCCCATCAGCCGCGCCGATGGGAAACACCCGATAGCAGGACTGGCACCACACCACCGTCGCGTCCCCGTCCGTGACCGGGCGCAGATTGCACTGCTCACCACAATGGGGACACGCGCCGGTGCCTGACATGCCAACGTCCTTGACTCGCCTGAATGGCGCACACCCTAGTCGCTCATCCCCCGGCAGGTACCTGTAAGAACTGACAGGGTCAGGCGGCGGTGAGACCCGTTGCTTTCCGCAAGAATGGCGCCCCCATACTCGGTCGCCATCGCCATGGTGATCAATCTGTCAGTTTGCGCAGATGCGGGCCCCGTCCGCCCCCCCTGGAGGCCATCGCGGCGGCGGTGGCTGGCGCCGCCACCGCCACCGGTGTCACGCCCGCACCGAGAGCCTGTTCCCACCCGGCCCGCGATCCTGGCCCGGGCGAGCCGCCTGTGGCATAAGGAGCCCCCATCACGCCACGGGACCCCGGCCGCCATGATCCGTTTCGAGAACATCAGCAAGCAGAACAGCCACCGCATCCTTTTCTTCGAGGCCTCGGCGGCCTTGAACCGGGGCGAGAAGGTGGGGCTGGTGGGGCCCAACGGCGCCGGCAAGACCACCCTGTTCCGCATGATCACCGGCGAGGAAGCGCCCGACGACGGCCAGGTCTCCATCGAAAAGCAGATCACCATCGGCTATTTCAACCAGGATGTGGGCGAGATGGCGGGCCGCAGCGCGGTGGCCGAGGTGATGGACGGCGCCGGCCCGGTCAGCACCGTGGCGGCCGAGCTGGCGGCGCTGGAGGCGGCCATGTGCGACCCCGACCGCGACGACATGGACAGCATCGTCGAACGCTATGGCGAGGTGCAGGCGCGCTTCGAGGAGTTGGGCGGCTATGAGCTGGAGGGCCGGGCGCGCGAGGTGCTGGCGGGCCTGTCCTTCAGCCAGGAGATGATGGACGGCGATGTGGGCGCCCTGTCCGGCGGCTGGAAGATGCGTGTGGCGCTGGCCCGCATCCTGCTCATGCGCCCCGACGCCATGCTGCTGGACGAGCCCAGCAACCATCTGGACATCGAAAGCCTGATCTGGCTGGAAGGTTTCCTGAAAAACTATGACGGCGCCCTGCTGATGACCTCGCACGACCGCGAGTTCATGAACCGCATCGTCACCAAGATCATCGAGATCGACGGCGGCACCCTGACCAGCTATTCCGGCGACTACGAGTTCTATGAGCGCCAGCGCGAGCAGAACGAGAAGCAGCTGCAGGCCCAGTTCGAGCGCACGCGCGCTCGGCTCGACGCCTGCAAGCACGG
>CAYOKN010000121.1:0-9039 GCA_964404545.1 uncultured Rhodospirillaceae bacterium
AGGCGTCCGACCTGTTGCTTTCCAAGCACAACATCTATGTGCAGCCCATCAACTACCCCACCGTGCCGGTGGGCACCGAACGGCTGCGCATCACCCCCACCCCGCTGCACACCGACGCCATGATGGACCATCTGGTGGGCGCCCTGGTGGATGTGTGGGGGCGGCTGGGCATCAAGAAGGCGGCGGCCTAAGGACTTTTCCTCTCAACCACTGACCTCAGAGGCACAGCCTCTGAGGTGAAGAGTCAATCCCGCACCGCCGCGATCAGGAATTCCTTGTTGCCCTCGGGCCCGGTGATGGGGCTTTCGGCGATGCCCAGGACGCGCCAGCCCGGCAGAGCGGACAGCCAGGCTTCGATGCGGTCGCAGACCTCCTGGTGCAGTTCCGGCTCGCGCACCACGCCGCCCTTGCCGACGCGGCCCTTGCCCACCTCGAACTGCGGCTTGATCAGGGCCACCGCGAAGGCGCCCGGCCGGGCCAGGGCCAGGGCGGCGGGCAGCACCGTCTCCAGGCCGATGAAGCTGGCATCGCAGACCACGGCGTCGATGGGATCGGGGATCTGTTCGGCGGTCAGGTGGCGGGCATTGGTGCGCTCCATCACCACCACCCGCTCGTCGGTGCGCAGCTTCCAGGCCAGCTGGCCGTGCCCCACATCCACCGCATAGACCCGGGCCGCGCCGCGGGTCAGCAGCACATCGGTGAAGCCGCCGGTCGAGGCGCCCACATCAATGCAAACGCGCCCAGAAGGATCCAGGCCGAACTGGTCCAGCCCCTTGACCAGCTTCAAGCCGCCGCGCGACACCCAGGGATGGTCCTGGCCGCGCACTTCCAGCGCCGCATCCTCGGCCATGGGGCTGCCCGGCTTGTCGAGCTTCTTTTCGCCCGAATAGACCAGGCCCGCCATGACCAGCGCCTGCGCCCGCGCCCGGCTTTCCACCAGGCCCCGCTCCACCAGCAGCTGGTCGACTCTTTTTTTCGCCATGACCGTCCTTTTACTTAAGAAATTGCTCAGATGGCATCGAGATTGTAACGTCAGCGCAGCTTCTCCGCTGGACTGACCATGACCACCCTTCTGTTCACCCATCCCATCTGCCTGGAACACGACACCGGGCCCCATCATCCAGAATGTGCCGACCGGCTCAAGTCCATCCTGAAGGCCCTCGAGGCCGAGGAGTTCGCGGAGGCCCTGCCGCGCCGCTATGCGCCCCATGCCACCATGGAACAGCTGCTGCGCGCCCATCCCATGCATCATATCGAATATGTGATGAACGCCATCCCCCATGGCGACACCATCCATCACCTGGAGCATGACCACGACACCTGCGTGTCGCGCAACTCGGGCGAGGCCGCGCTCTATGCCGCCGGCGCCGTCTGCGCCGCGGTGGACGCCGTGGCCACCGGCCAGGCCAGGAACGCCTTCGCCGCCGTGCGGCCGCCGGGGCACCATGCGGAATACGACCATGCCATGGGCTTTTGCCTGTTCAACAACGCCGCCGTGGCCGCCTATCACGCCCGCGCCGTGCATGGCCTGCAGCGGGTGGCGGTGCTGGATTTCGACGTGCATCACGGCAACGGCACCCAGCACATCTTCTGGGACGATGCGGACATGTTCTATGCCTCGACCCACCAATTGGGCAGCTTCCCCGAGACCGGGCACGAGCTGGAGACCGGGCCGCACTACAACATCGTCAACTGCCCGCTGCCCGCCGGCTCGGGCTCGCAGCAGTTCCGCTCGGCCATCAAGCGGCTGATCCTGCCGCGCCTGAAGGAATGGAAGCCCGACCTGATCATCGTCTCGGCCGGCTTCGATGCCCACCAGGACGATCCCATGGCCCATCTGGAGTTGACCACCGAAGATTACGGCTGGGTCACCGAAGAGATCCTGAAAGCCGCCGACGAGGTATGCGGCGGCCGCGTGGTCTCGACCCTGGAGGGCGGCTACAATGTGCGGGCGCTGACCGAGTGCTGCCTGACCCATCTGCGGTCGCTGATGGCGCACTGAACTGGACAGCCGCCAGCTTGCGCCGGTAAACTTCGCCCCTTCATCATCACCAGGAACCGACCATGGCCGACCAGATGCCGGACATCGCCGCTTTGAGCTTTGAAGACGCCCTGCGCGAGCTCGAAGGCATCGTGCGCCAGCTGGAAGGCGGCAATGTGCCGCTGGAACAGGCCATCACCGCCTATGAGCGGGGCTCGGCGCTGAAGGCCCATTGCGAGCGCAAGCTGGCCGAGGCCAAGGCCAAGGTGGAAAAGATCACCGTGCGCGGCGACGGCTCCATCGCCGCCGCCCCCATGGACCCCGCCTGATGCCCGCCGTCTCGTCGGACGCCCTGGACGCCCTGGCCGAGGCCGGCCGGCAGGTCGAGCACATGCTCGACATCCTGCTGCCGGTGTCCGAGGGGCCCGAGGCGCGGCTGCACGAGGCCATGCGCTACGCCTGCCTGAACGGCGGCAAGCGGCTGCGCCCGTTCCTGGTGATCGAGGGCGCCCGGCTGTTCAAGGTGTCCGAGAACGCTGCCCTGCGGGTGGCGGCGGCGCTGGAGATGGTGCATTGCTATTCGCTGGTGCATGACGACCTGCCGGCCATGGACAATGACGACCTGCGCCGGGGCCTGCCCACCTGCCACAAGAAATTCGACGAGGCCACCGCCATCCTGGCGGGCGATGCCCTGCTGACCAAGGCGTTCGAGGTGCTGGCCGGGCCGGCCACCCATTCCGACCCCGCCGTGCGCTGCCAGCTGGTGTGGGAATTGGCCGATGCGGCCGGCAGCCGGGGCATGGTCGCGGGGCAGATGGTGGATTTGCAGGCCGCGCAATACGATATGGATGTGGCGGCCATTACCCGGCTGCAGCAGATGAAGACCGGCCGCCTGATCGGCTTCGGCTGCGAGGCGGGGGCCATCCTGGGCAAGGCGCCGGCGCCGCTGCGCCAGGCATTGAAGATGTACGCCCATGACTTGGGCCTGGCCTTCCAGATGGTGGACGACATCCTGGATGTGGAAGGCACGGCCGAGGAAGTGGGCAAGGCCACCGGCAAGGACGAAGCTGCCGGAAAGGCCACTTTCGTATCCCTTCTGGGGGTGGACCGGGCCAAGGCCCAGGCCAGGATTCTGGCCGACCAGGCAGTGGCCCATCTCGACTGTTTCGACGACAATGCCGATCCCCTGCGCCATATCGCGCGCTTCGTGGTGGATCGCCGCCTGTAGGACCCTGGATTTGAGCAAGACCCCCCTGCTGGATACCATCCACACCCCCCACGACCTGCGCCGCCTGGCTCCCGACCAGCTGCGCCAGGTGGCCGACGAGCTGCGGCAGGAAACCATCGAGGTGGTGTCCGTCACCGGCGGCCATCTGGGCGCCGGGCTGGGCGTGGTCGAGCTGACGGTGGCCCTGCACTATGTGTTCGAGACACCCGCCGACAAGATCCTGTGGGACGTGGGCCACCAGGCCTATCCGCACAAGATCCTGACCGGGCGGCGCGACCGCATGCGGACCCTGCGCCAGGGCGACGGCCTGGCCGGCTTCACCCGCCGGGCGGAAAGCGACTACGACCCCTTTGGCGCCGGCCATTCCTCCACCTCCATCTCAGCCGGGCTGGGCATGGCGGTGGCGCGCGACCTGTCGGGCCAGGACTTCAACGTGGTTGCGGTGATCGGCGACGGCGCCATGAGCGCCGGCATGGCCTTCGAGGCCATGAACAATGCCGGTTCCATGGACAGCCGCCTGGTGGTGATCCTCAACGACAACGACATGTCCATCGCCCCGCCGGTGGGCGCCATGAGCGCCTATCTGTCGCGGCTGATGTCGGGCAAGGGCTATCGCGGCCTGCGCCATGTAATGAAGGACATCGCCAGCAAATTCCCCGAGCCGCTGGAGCGGGCCGCCCGCCGGGCCGAGGAATATGCCCGGGGCATGGTTTCCGGCGGCACCCTGTTCGAGGAATTGGGCTTCTTCTATGTGGGCCCCATCGACGGCCATAATCTGGACCACCTGCTGCCCGTCCTGAACAATGTCCGCGACTTCGACGGGCCGGTGCTGGTGCATGTGGTGACCAAGAAGGGCAAGGGCTATCCGCCCGCCGAGGCCGCCGCCGACAAGTATCACGGCGTCACCAAGTTCGACGTGGTGACCGGGGTGCAGGCCAAGCCCAAGGCCAACGCCCCCAGCTATACCTCGGTGTTCTCGCAGGCGCTGCTGGCCGAGGCCGAGGCCGACGACAAGATCGTGGCCATCACCGCCGCCATGCCTTCGGGCACCGGGCTGGACAAGTTCGCCGAGCTGCATCCGGCCCGCTTCTTCGATGTGGGCATCGCCGAGCAGCATGCGGTGACCTTTGCCGCCGGCATGGCCTGCGAGGGCTACAAGCCCTTCTGCGCCATCTACTCGACCTTCCTCCAGCGCGCCTATGACCAGGTGGTGCATGACGTGGTGCTGCAGAACCTGCCGGTCCGCTTCGCCATCGACCGCGCCGGACTGGTGGGCGCCGACGGCCCCACCCATGCGGGGTCCTTCGACCTGTCCTTCCTGGGCTGCCTGCCCGGCATGGTGCTGATGTGCCCGTCCGACGAGGCCGAATTGATGCATGCGGTGGCCACCGCCGCCGCCCTGGACGACCGGCCTTCGGCCTTCCGCTATCCGCGCGGCGAGGGCGTGGGCACCGAACTGCCCCAGCGCGGCACCCCGTGGGAGATCGGCAAGGGCCGCATCCTGCGCGAGGGCTCGACCGTGGCCATCCTGGCCCTGGGCACCCGCCTGGGCGAAGCCTTGAAGGCCGCCGACGATCTGGCCGCGCGCGGCCTGTCCTGCACCGTGGCCGACCCCCGCTTCGCCAAGCCGCTGGACGAGGCGCTGCTGCGCCAGCTGGTGCTGAACCACGAGGTGCTGATCACCGTCGAGGAGAACAGCATTGGCGGCTTCGCCACCCAGGTGCTGCACAGCCTGGCGCGCCAGAACCTGCTGGAAGCCGGCTGCAAGATCCGCCCCATGACCCTGCCCGACCTGTTCCTCGAGCACCACAGCCCGCATATCCAATATGACCGGGCCGGCCTGAACGCCCAGCATATGGTGGCCGAGGCGCTGGCCGCCTTGGGCCGCGTGGCCAGCCCGGCCCGGGCCTGAAAGGGTGTGAAAAATCCCGTTTGACGCCAGCGCAGGCGGGATTAATCTAATTTACCAAGAGATCTACACAGGGAGAGGCGGTCTTTTCGATGGATCTGCAATCCATGCAGGAGAATGCCCGGCGGGCCAGTGCCCTGCTGAAGGCCATGAGCAATGAGCATCGCCTGATGATCCTGTGCCAGCTCCTGCACGGCGAACGCTCGGTGGGCGAGTTGGAACGCCTGATCGGGCTGTCGCAATCGGCCCTTTCGCAGCATCTGGCCCGGCTGCGCCGCGATGACCTGGTGCGTACCCGCCGCCAGGCTCAGACCATTTTCTATTCCCTGCATGGCGACGAGGCTTCGGCGGTGATCTCCACCTTGTACGGTCTCTATTGCCCCGCCATGGACAAGCCCGACTAGGACCGTGCGCATCGGCATCGACCTGGGCGGCACCAAGATCGAGGCGCTGGCCCTGGATGCCGACGACGGCCAGCCGCTGCTGCGCCGACGCATTGCCACGCCGGCCGGCGACTACCACGCCACCATTCGGGCCGTGGCCGAACTGGTCCAGGGGCTGGAGGCTGACCTGGCCCGCAGCGGCAGTGTCGGCGTGGGCATCCCCGGCGCCCTGTCGCCCGCCACCGGCCTGGTCAAGAACGCCAATTCCACCTGCCTGATCGGTCAGCCCCTGGACCGCGACCTGGCCCAGGCTCTGGGCCGCCCGGTGCGGCTGGCCAATGACGCCGACTGCTTTGCCCTGTCCGAAGCCACGGACGGCGCCGGCGCCGGCGCGCCCGTGGTGTTCGGGGTGATCCTGGGCACCGGGGTGGGCGGCGGCATCGTCGCCCATGGCCGGCTGCTGTCCGGCCCCAATGCCATCACCGGGGAATGGGGCCACAACCGCCTGCCCGAGCCCCGGGACCACGAACGCCCAGGCCCCGACTGCTATTGCGGGCGCCAAGGCTGTATCGAAACCTTTCTGTCCGGCCCCGGCTTCGCCCGCCTGGCCGGCGCCCCCGACGCCGAAACGGCCTGGAGCGCCCCCGCCTTCGAGCCCGCACGCCAAGCCTATGAAGACCGCCTGGCACGCGCCCTGGCCGGCGTCATCAACATCCTGGACCCCCATGTGATCGTGCTGGGCGGCGGCCTGTCCAAGGTGGCCCGCCTCTATGACACCGTGCCCCGGCGGTGGGCCCGGTATGTGTTCAGCGACCGCGTGGACACACGCCTGCTGCCGCCGGTGCATGGTGACTCCAGCGGGGTGCGCGGCGCGGCGTGGCTGTGGGAATGAACTTGATCAGAAAGGCGTAGCCCCGCCCCTCAGCAATCGGGCTTGGGCTTCTTTTCCACCTTGTCCAGGGTGCCCTTCAGGCTGAAGGTGTCGAACACCTGGGTCACGTCGGCGGCGATGCCGTTGACATGGTAGTGCAGGTTGACCTCGTAGTCCGGCGCCGCATCCTGGCTGTTCACCGGATAGAAGGCCATGTTGACCGGATAGCTGGGCACCGCCAGAAGCACCGGGCCGGCATTGATCCTGCTGGTCTGGCCGTTGGCCTTGCCGATCAGGGCATTGACCTCGAACGGGCCGTCCTCGCCCGAGCCGTCAAAGACGACGCGGTTATACACCGCATCGCCGGCCTGGGCGCGTTCGATCAGGCGGCGGGTATGGTCGGTGGGAAACAGTGTGCCCTTGGGCAGCGACACGGTCATGGGCTCGGGCAGGGTGAACCTGGCCACGCCGCCCAGCCCCTTGCCGTCCAGCCGGGCCACACCGTCCACTTCCTCGGTCACCATGCCATCGCGGGTGCTGCGCACCTTGAAGCGATAGGACAGGCCATCCTTGGATTCCCAGGTCAGAAAGTCCCAGGTGGTGTTCACCTGGCCGCCCTCGGCATAGACGAAGGTCAGCACCGTTTTGTTCTCGACCGTCCAGCCGTCGCAGGAATCCGAGAATTCGTAGGTCATGGCCCCGGTCGCGGCCGAGACGCCGCCGGCCAGCTTGGTTGAGGCCAGCTGCATTTTGTAGAAGGCGCGGTGGGGCACCAACTCCACGGCCTGGGCCGCGTGGGTGGCGGCAAAGGTCCCGCCCGCCGCCGCAAGCGCGGCGCCGGCAACCGCCAGACCCCAGGAAACCCGCATCGACCGCCTCCGCTTACTCGAACGATTGCAAATATCGCATAAAAGCGGCCGCTGTCGATAGGGCCTCTTAGGGAGTGTTCACCGGGTTTTTACTGAACCGTCTTTTGTTCTCGGGGCTGGGACACCACCATGGACGCCATGCAGCCCCCCGCTTCGGCCAGTTCGGCGGCCGGAAAGGACACCACCACCTGGTCCTCGGACAGGGCCGAGGCCACGCTGTCATAAACAGCTTCGTCCCGCCCGTCCTCGAAGGCGGGCAGCAGCACCAGCTGCGGGGTGACCAGGCAATTGGCATAGGACATGGACACCACCGAGCCGTCCCGGCGGGTGCGCCGCCGGGGCAGCGGCGCCTCCACCACGGTCAAGGGCCGACCGCGGGCATCCTCGGCCTCGCGCAGGCGGTGCAGATTGGCGGCCAGCCAGGGATGCCGACCATCGGTATCCACCGAGGCGATCACCACCCCGGGTTTCAGGAAACGGGCGGCGTTGTGCACCATGCCGACGCGCTCGCCCTCCAGGGTGCAGGTCAGCCAGATGGGGTGGTCCACCCCCAGATACTGGGCCAGCAACTGCTCGACCACCGGCTTGTCCGCATGGGTCAGCAGCGACTCGGAGACCAAGCCGGTGCCCTCGCCGTCCACATCCACGAAGCCGCCCATCAGCCCCTCGGGGCAGGCGAAGCTTTTCAGGTTCAGATGGTCAAGCAGCGCCTGGGTCAGGCCGTCCACTCCCGGCCAGCGCAGCGCCGCCGCCCCCTGGCCGCCCAGCAGGAATCCCGGCGCCATGCGCCGCAGACAGCCGCCCGCATGGGCCGCCGCCATGGTCTTGATGCCCGGGCCGCAACGGATCGAGGCGGACACCACCTCGGCCGGATTGGCGATCACCGTGACGGGATGCAGGTCCGCCAGATGGCGGGCCAGTTCAACAGAGACATCGCGCAAGGTCTCGCCCTGGTCGTCCCGGCTGTGGGCCGGCCAGACCATCCAAAGGCGTTCCGGCTCCGTCCATTCAGGGGCCAGCACATAGCCTTCGTCGCGCGGGATAATCATTCCGTCTCTCCCCGTTCCACCACCTGTTGCCCGGAGTTGGGTAGCCGGATGTCGATTTGCAATCCCCGGGTCTCGCGACCACATCCGGGCGCGCGGCCGCTTGGCCGGAACAGCCCAAGACTATGCCGGAACAAGTCCTTGGCGGGCCGTGGCAAATGGGTGGCCACGGATGCGGCCTTGCGGGCCAAAAAATCTTGACCATTGGCGCAATCAATTGCATTTCTTGGCGCTCAAACCCGCATGCGGAGGAGCGATGGCCAAAGAGGATGTGATCGAGTTTTCGGGGGTCGTGAGCGAGCTTCTGCCGAATGCCATGTTCCGGGTGAAGCTGGACAACGATCACGAAATCCTGGCCCATACCTCCGGCAAGATGCGCAAAAACCGCATCCGCGTTCTGGCAGGCGATCGCGTCAGTGTGGAAATGACGCCCTACGACCTGACCAAGGGCCGAATTACCTTCCGCTTCAAGTAAAAGAGAACCTCGTCCTCTTGGGAAATCCCGCCCCGCTCGTGCTCGCCTCGGCCAGCCCCCGTCGCCTCGACCTTCTGGCCCAAATCGGCATCACCCCGGGCGCGGTCGATCCCGCCCATGTGGACGAAAGCCCCCTGCCCCGCGAACTGCCGGCGCCGCACGCGCTGCGTCTGGCCGAAGCCAAGGCCCGCGCCGTGGCCGCCCGCCATCCCGGCGCTTTCGTGCTGGCCGCCGACACGGTGGTGGCCGCAGGCCGGCGCATCCTGCCCAAGGCCGA
>CAYOKN010000122.1:0-8868 GCA_964404545.1 uncultured Rhodospirillaceae bacterium
TGGATGCCGCGCAGGCGCAGCAGGGCCTGGAAGGTGTCGGCGGTGAACCAGCTGCGACCGGCCTGGCTGGGGAAGTGGCGCAGGATGGCCGCGATCTTGCGCTCGGCCAGGTCGGGGGCGATGGGCACATAGACATTGGGCGCGCCCAGATCAGCCTCGTATTTGGGAATTTCGTATTCCAGCACCAGCTGCTGGCGGAAGGTGTTCCAGGTCAGCTCGGCCACCAGCCGATGGTCCTGATGGGCGTCCTGCAGGCAGTGGGTCAGCACCAGAGTCGGCTGGAACGCCTTCAGGCCCTCGACCACCGCCTTGACCGCGTCCCACCGGCTGGGCAAATAGCTGGCCGGGAAATCGTGGATCTGAGTGCTGCGGTCAGTCACGCCTTGCAGGAAGTCGGCGGCACTGGCTTGCGCCTCGGCCCGACGGGTGGAATCGCTGGTGAGCACCACCCACCGCACCGAGGCATCGGGACGCCGCCGCAGCAGGCTTAGCAACGCCCCGCCGCAGCCGATCTCGATATCGTCGCAATGGGCGCCCAGGCACAGGATGCGCAAGGGCTGCCCCGGATCGGGGATCAGGGGCAGCATGGTCACTCGGCGGCGGCCCTGGCGTCGCGCTCCTGACGGTAAGAGCGGAAGGTGCGGTCCAGCCCCTCGGCCAGCATGACCGTGGGCCGGTAGCCCAGGGCCCGCAGCTTGGCCAGGTCGGGACAGCGGCGCTGGGGATTGTCCACCAGGAAGTCGGGATCGCGGCTCTGGGCATGCTCCACCACCAGGCCGCCAGCCACCTGGGCCATGGTGCGGGCGGCGTCCAGGATGCTGACCTCCTGGTCGTTGCCCACATTATAGGCTTCGCCGGGCCGGCCCTTGAACAGCACCATCAGGCAGCCCTTCAGATAGTCGGTGACATAGCAGAAGGACCGGGTGGCGCGGCCGTCCGAAAACAACACCAGCGGCCCGCCGGCCAGGGCGGTCTTCATCAGGTCGGGAATGATGCGGCCATCGTCCACCCGCTGACCCGGGCCATAGACATTGAAGGGCCGGATGATACGCACATCGGTCCCAAACACCCGGTGGTAGCTGACGCACAGGGTCTCGGCCAGGCGCTTCGACTCGTCATAGCAGGCGCGCGGCCCGGTGCAGGAGACATGGCCGCGATAGTCTTCGGGCGTGGGCACCAGGGCGGGGTCGCCATAGATCTCGGACGAGCTGAAATACAGCATCCCCTTGGCGCCCTTGCGGGCCAGGTCCAGCATCTGGCGGGTGCCGTCCACATTGACCGCGATGGTTTCCAGCGGATGACCGCGATAAATCATGGGCGAGCCGATACCGGCGGCATGGATGATGTAGTCGGGCTGCGGCAGCGCCGGCAGCGGCTCGGGCAGGGCATGCCGCATCCAGGTGATGGCCGGGTCCTCGGCCCAGTGGGCGATGCGCGCCGGCAGGCCCACCATCAGATTGTCCATTGCCAGGATGCGGCAGGGCTGGGGCGCGGTGCGGTTCCAGGCCGCCAGCAGATCCACGAAGACGCTGCCGATGAAGCCGGCGGCGCCGGTCACCAGCACGGTGCTGCCGGCCAGGGGCTGCATCAGCGGCGCCAGCTCGCGCGCCAGGGACTGGCAATCCTCGGACAGGATGGGGGTCAGCATGGGGGTCTCCTCGGGAGGGTCGAAGGATCAGGCGCGGCCCACGCCGATGCGGCGATAGGCCACCGGAGCAGAGGGCGGCTGGTCGGCCCACAGATTGCGGCCGTCCAGCACCAGGGGGGTGCGCATGGCGCCCTGCAGGCCGGGCCAGTCCAGTCCGACATAGGCCGGCCAGGCGGTGGCCAGCACGGCGGCATCGGCCCCGGCCAAGGTGTCAGCCAGCCGGTCGGGCAGATGGATGGCGCCGTTGGGCTTTGCCTCGGCCAGCAGCGCGCGGGCGCGGGCGCGGGCCTCGGGCAGCGGATCATGGCCGCGCACCTCGGCGCCCCGGGCGGCCAGGGCACGGATCAGCGCCAGCCCAGGGCTTTCACGCAGGTCGTCGGTGTCCGGCTTGAAGGTCAGGCCCAGCACACCCACCACCCGGCCCTCCAGGCTGCCCAGGTCCCGCTCCAGCAGCCGGATCACCTGGACCGCGCGAGCCTGGTTGACGGCCAGCACGGCATCGATCAGCGGCGTGGCCGCGCCATGCTGACGGCCGAAGGCCTGCAAGGCCTGCAAGTCCTTGGGGAAGCAGCTGCCGCCGAAGCCAATGCCGGCCTTCAGGAATCGCGCCACCCCGCCGGGGGTCTGGACGATGCGGTCCAGATGCACGCCCTGCATCACCACCCGCTCGTCCAGGCCGGGCATGGCTTCGCACAGGGCGGCGATCTGATTGGCGAAGGAGATCAGGCTGGCCTGGAAGGCATTGGCCGCATATTTCACCATCTCGGCATTGCGCAGGCCGGTGGCCAGCAAAGGCGCCGGAAAGTCGGCATACAGCCGGGCCATCAGCCCCGCCGTGCGCTCGTCCAGAGCCCCTACAACGATGCGGTCGGGATGCAGGAAGTCCTGCACGGCGCTGCCCTGGCTCAGGAATTCCGGATTCATGGCCAGGCCGAAATCCCGCCCCGCCGCCAGGCCCGAGGCCTGTTCCAGCGCGGCGCGCACCGGGCCATCGGTGGTGCCGGGCACCACGGTGCTCTTGACCACCAGCACCGGCCAGCCGGAGCAGCGGCGCAAGGCCGCGCCGATGGCGTGCGCCGCCTCCAGCACATGGGACAGGTCGATGACGCCGTCACGACTGGGAGTGCCCACACAGATCATGGTGACCTGGGCCGCCGCCACCGCCGCCGCCAGGTCGGTGGTGGCACTCAGCCACCCCGCCGCCCGGCCGCGCTGCACCAGCTCGGGCAGGCCGGGCTCGTGCACCGGGCAGCGCCCCTCGGCCACGGCCTGGACCCGCTCGGCGTCCCGGTCCACGCAGGTGACCCGGCAGCCGCGCGCGGCCAGCGCAGCCCCGGTGACCATGCCCACATATCCGGTCCCGATGATCGCCACATCCATGAGTCGTCCCCAGCCGGCCATTGACCACGCCCCGTAGCTAAGCGCCTCAGGGCCGGCTTGGTAAGACGCTCGGGCGGGGTGGCGGGGACATCATGGGGGGTAGCCTTGGAGCAATGGCGGAACCCCTCCCGCACCGGTTCCAACGGCCCCGGCCGGTCCCCATGCTCTTGGGCAGCGTTCCCATTGCAAGGGCAGCCGATGACCGTTCAAGACGCAGCGCATCACTCTCGCCCCGCAGCGCCCGGCGCCTGCTGCCGCTTTTGCGGCGGCGCCCTGCATCCTGTGCTGGACCTGGGCGCCACGCCCTTGTGCGAAAGCTTCCTGGCGGCCCAGGACCTGAACCGCATGGAGCCCACCTATCCGCTGACCCTGTGGGTCTGCGGCGCCTGCCGGCTGCTGCAGTTGCAGGCCTATGTGAGCCCCGAGGCGATCTTCGGCGACTATGCCTATTTCTCCAGCTATTCCGACGCCTTCGTGGCCCATGCCCGCGACTATGTTCACGCCATCTCCCGGCGGCTGCGGCTGGGGCCGCACAGCCAGGTGGTGGAGCTGGCCAGCAATGACGGCTATCTGCTGCAGCATTTCCTGCCCCTGGGGGTGCCGGTGCTGGGCATCGAACCGGCGGCCAATGTGGCGCGGGCGGCCCAGGACAAGGGCGTGCCCACGCGGGTGGCCTTCTTTGGCCGCGCCCTGGCTGCCGAGCTGCAAGCGGGCGGGCTGGCCGCCGATCTGGTGATCGGCAATAATGTGCTGGCCCAGGTGTCCGACCTGAATGATTTCGTGGCCGGCATCGCCATGATCCTGGCCCCCAACGGGGTGCTGACCCTGGAATTCCCCCATGTGGCGCGGCTGATCCAGGACCGGCTGTTCGACACGATCTATCACGAGCATTTCAGCTATTTCTCGCTGTTGTCAGCCGAGCGGGTGCTGGATGCCCATGGGCTGAAGCTGTTCGATGTGGAAGAGGTCTGGACCCATGGCGGCTCGCTGCGGCTTCATGCCTGCCGCGCGACATCCCAGGCCCAGGCGGTTCAGCCCCGGGTGGCCGCCTGGCGCCAGTCCGAGATCGAGCTTGGACTGGACCGGCTGGACGCCTATCACGGCTTTGGCCAGCGGGTGCATGGGGCCAAGTTCGACCTGCTGGAGTTCCTGATCACGGCCCGGCGGCAGGGCAAGCGGGTGGTGGGCTATGGCGCGCCGGGCAAGGCCAACACTTTGCTGAACTTCTGCGGGGTGCGCACCGACCTGATCGACTTCCTGGTGGACCGCAACCCCTATAAACATGGGCGCTTCACCCCCGGCACCCGCATCCCCATCCTGCCCCCCGACGCCCTGTGGCAGGCACGGCCCGACTATGTGCTGATCCTGCCCTGGAACCTGAAGGCCGAGATCATGGAGCAACTGGCCGGCATCCGCGACTGGGGCGGCCGCTTCGTCCTGCCCCTGCCGGACTTGAGGGTGATCTGAGGGGAAAAAGGAAAAATGCGGGCGGGACGCCCGCGCTCCCAGGAAGGGGCCCCCCGGAGCGCAGCGACTGGCGCGTTGAGCGCCCCGAAGCGAAGCGAAGGTGAGCCAAGCCGGCGGAGCCGGCGCCCGGCGCTTGAGGGACAAACCAAAGAGAAGCGCAGCGACTGGGCCATTGAGGCCCCGCGCCACCGTTGGCGCGTAAGCCAAGGGCGCGGAGCGCCCGCCCGGCGCCTGAGGGACAAAAAATGACGGAGCGTAGCGACTGGGCCATTGAGGCCCCGCGCCACCGTTGGCGCGTAAGCCAAGGGCGCGGAGCGCCCACCCGGCGCGTGAGGGACAAAAAATGACGGAGCGCAGCGACTGGCGCATTGAGCGCCCGCGCGGCCGTTCGCGCGTAAGCCAAGCGTCCGGAGGACGCGCCCGGCGCCTGAGGGACCAACAAATAAAAGGAGCCTGCAATGAAAGTCGTGTTGTTCTGCGGCGGTCTGGGGATGCGCATGCGGGACTATTCCGAGATGATCCCCAAGCCCATGGTGCGGCTGCGCTACCGGCCGCTGCTGTGGCATGTGATGAAGTATTACGCCTTTTATGGGCATACGGACTTCATCCTGTGCCTGGGGCATAAGGGCGACATGATCAAGGAGTATTTCCTGAATTATTCCGAGTGCCAGTCCAACGACTTCGTGCTGTCCGACGGCGGGCGCCGGATCGAGGTGGCGCGCCGGGACATCGCCGACTGGCGCATCACCTTCGTGGACACCGGCCTGGCCGCCAATATCGGCCAGCGGCTGCGGGCGGTGCAGCCCTATCTGGAGGGCGAGGAGGTGTTCCTGGCCAATTACTCCGACGGCCTGACCGACTGCCCCCTGCCCCGGATCATCGAGCGGTTTCGGGAAACCCGGGCGGTGGCCACCTTCCTGGCGGTGCATCCCAGCGCCAGCTTTCATATCGCCGAGCTGGGCGTCACCGGCACGGTGCGCGGCATCCATGACGTGAAGCAGCGCGAGATGTGGATCAATGGCGGCTATTTCGTGCTGCACCGGGACATCTTTCAGGTGCTGGGCCCGGGCGAGGAACTGGTGGAGGAACCCTTTGGCCGGCTGATCGAGCAGAATCTGCTGTCGGCCCATCGCCATGAGGGCTTCTGGCGCGGCATCGACACCTTCAAGGACATGCAGGAAATGGAGACCCTGGTGGCCCAGGACGCGGCCCCATGGGAGGCCTGGCGCAAGCTGGGCGGCCTTCCCGGCCAGGCCGCCGCCGGCAGCCCCATCCTGCTGCCGGGCGAGCGGCCCCGCGCCGCCTCGGGATCGGCCTCGGGCACCAGCGCCGGTGGGGCCGGCCTGCGGCCGACCCCGTTGCGCACTCCGGACTAGAAGCTGGTAAGGCTGGACCAACAGGCCCCGCTTCCCCCATTGTCGGAGCGGTTCAGGACAATGGCGCGACGAGACGGATGGACCCCGAAGACGACACCCCCTGCATCGGCATCTGCATCATCGGCCCCGACGGCCGCTGCGAGGGCTGCGGCCGCACCGAGGAAGAGATCTGGGGCGTGCCGGAATTGGCCGCCCCCCTGCCCATCAAGGAACCGCCACCACCCGACGAAACTCGCTGATCAGGCGGTGCAGCACGGGGGCCAGGGGCGTGTCGGCGCTGGGGCCGGCCGAGGCCAGCGAGCGGAACAGCAGCCGGTCCTCGGGCGTCAGCCGGTCGGCATCGCCCAGGGCCATGGCCCAGTCGGGAAAGGACCGGGCCTGGATCGGCTCGTCCAGGAGGATGGTCAGCCCGCGATGCCGGCAGTCCCGCCGCAGCCGATCCAACAATTCGTCCAGGGCCGCCCGCTCGCCCTCCAGCACCTGAAGGAACATGCCGTCCTGATAGAACAGGATGCCGGTGATCCCCTCCGGCCCGTTGTTCAGGATTGAGGCGTCCCGGATCTCGCGCAGGTCCTGCCGCGACATGGAACGGGTGGCGAAGCTGATATAGAGCAAGCCGTGCATGGCGCCTTGGGGTCCCGAACATGATATAAGGGGTTTGATCTCATCATATGGGATCAGTCCGGTCCATCTGAGTATCCTTGCGTCATGCACGCCGACTTCCTGGTCGATGCCCTGATCCTTCTGTCCGCCGCCGTGATCTTCGTGCCGCTGTTCCAGCGCCTGAAGGCCGGCCCGGTGCTTGGTTATCTGTTCGGCGGCGCCGCCGTGGGACCGGCGGGCTTGGGGCTGCTCGACACCACCGACGAAATCAAGCTGCTGGCCGAACTGGGCGTGGTATTCCTGCTGTTCGCCATTGGACTGGAACTGAAGCTGGGCCGGCTATGGGTGATGCGCCGGCTGGTATTCGGTCTGGGCTGCGCCCAGGTGGTGCTGACCATGGCGGTCCTGACCGGCCTGTTGCTGCTGGTCGGGGCCAAGGGGCCCGAGGCGGTGGTGCTGGGCGGCGGTCTGGCCCTGTCGTCAACCGCCGTGGTGCTGCAAATCCTGACCGAGCGGCGCGAACTGAACACCCGCTCGGGCCGCATCACCTTCTCGACCCTGCTGATGCAGGATCTGGCCGTGGTGCCGCTGCTGGCCGTGCTGTTCATGCTGGGCAACGGCGTCGACGACGCCGGGGCCGACACCGACGCCCTGGACATGCTGGTGTCGGGCGGCAAGGCGCTGGCCGTGGTGGCCGCCATCGTGCTGTCGGGCCGCTACCTGCTGCGCCCGGTGATGCAAGTGATCGCCGCCAGCCGCAACACCGAACTGTTCACCGCCAGCGTGGTGCTGGTGGCGCTGGGCGTGGCCTGGGCCACCGCCGCCGTGGGCCTGTCCATGGCGCTGGGCGCCTTCATGGCCGGGCTGATGCTGGCCGAGACGGAATTTCGCCATCAGGTGGAAGCCGACATCCAGCCTTTCCGCGGGCTGCTGCTGGGCCTGTTCTTCATGACGGTGGGCATGTCGGTGGACCTGGGCCTGCTGGTGCATGAGGCCCAGTCCGTCGGACTGCTGGTGGCGGCGCTGCTGGCGGTCAAGGCGCTGATCGTGGTGGGGCTGGTGCGGGCCTTCGGCTATCCCTTTCATGTGGCCCTGCCCTCGGGCCTGCTGCTGGCCCAGGGCGGCGAATTCGCCTTCGTGCTGTTCGGCCTGGCCGCCGAGCAGGGCATCCTGGGGGTTCAGGCGCACCAGCTGTTCGTGCTGGCGGTGTCGGTGACCATGCTGCTGACTCCACTGCTGGCGGTGGTGGGCGGACGCCTGGGCCAGCGGGTGCGGCATCACACCCAGCCCTCGGTTCCCTCCAGCCTGGAAGAGGCGTCCGAGCTGTCCGACCATGTGGTGATCTGCGGCTTTGGCCGGGTGGGTCAGACGGTGGGCAAGATGTTGGCCGAACGGAACATGCGTTATGTGGCGCTGGACCTGCATGCGGACCGGGTGGCCACCGGCCTGTCCACCGGCCATCCGGTGTTCTATGCCGACGCCAGCCGGGCCGAGGTTCTGCGCGCCGCTGGCGCCGAACAGGCCCGCGCCGTGGTGATCACCCTGGACGATGTGAACCGGGCGGAACGGGCGGTGGCGGTGATGCGGCAATGCTTCCCCGAGGTGCCGGTGTTCGCCCGCGCCCGCGACCAGGACCACAGCGACACCCTGCGCCGCCAGGGCGCCACCGTGGCGGTGCCGGAAACCATCGAGGCCAGCCTGCAATTGGGCGCCACCATCCTGCGCCAGCTGGGCAACCCCGCCACCGATGTGGCCGAGGTGGTGGAGGCCTTCCGCGCCGACGACTATGCCCGCCTGTCCAGCCATATCCACGCGGACGGGCGGCTGTACAAGCGGGTCTAGGCTAGCGCTTCCGCCGCGGCGCCTTCCGCTGCAGGGGCTGCTTCTGCGGGGCCACCGGGCGGTGGTCTTCCACCGGGATGCCCAGTTCGACCGCTTCCAGGCGGCGCAGCTCGTCGCGCAGACGGGCGGCTTCTTCGAATTCCAGTTCGGCGGCGGCGGCCTTCATGCGCTTTTCCAGGTCGGCCTTGACCGCCTGCAGATTGTGGCCCACCGCATGGGTCATGCCCGCGTCCACGGTCAAATAATCCTGCTCGTACACCGACTCCAGCACGTCCGAGATGCGGGTCTTCACCGATTCCGGGGTGATGCCGTGGGCGGCGTTGTAGGCCTGTTGCTTCTCGCGCCGGCGGTTGGTCTCGTCGATGGCGTATTTCAGCGACTCGGTCATCTTGTCGGCATAAAGGATCACCTTGCCGTCCAGATTGCGCGCGGCGCGGCCGATGGTCTGCACCAGCGAGGTCTTGGATCGCAGGAAGCCTTCCTTGTCGGCGTCCAGGATGCAGACCAGGGCGCATTCCGGGATGTCCAGGCCCTCGCGCAGCAGGTTGATGC
>CAYOKN010000123.1:0-8858 GCA_964404545.1 uncultured Rhodospirillaceae bacterium
CGGCGGGGGCCGGCTGGGCGGCGGGCAGCGGCGCCTCCGGGCTGGCCGGGGCCGGCTCGACGGGGGCGGGGGGCACATAGTCCCGGCCATCCACCTCGATGGACAGGCGGCAGCAATCCTCGATGAAGGAGAACACCTCGCGGATGGCCTCGCCGTCGGCGTCGGTCTCCAGGGTCAGGACCCATTGCAGATAGGCGCTGTCCGGCTCCATCTGGTCCAGGCCGGGCAGGCGCGACAGGTCCGCTTCCACGGTCAGGCTGCCCAGGCGCTTCAGCTCGCGGATGATCAGCAGGGGCTCGTTGGACAGGCGCAGGGCGTCAAGGCGCGGGGCGAACTCGATCCGCCAGGTCTGGCGGCTGCCGGCGGGGGCGGGCTCGTCCACAAAGGCGGGCACCGGCACGAAGTCGAAAAGCTCGTCGGCAGCCTCGGCCGGACGCTCGCCCAGATGGGCCAGGATCTGGTCCAGCGCCTGGGCCTCGTAGCCGTCGGGCAGGGCGCGGCCGTCGATGGCGGCGCGCACCAGGTCGCCCAGCACGTCGCCGCCCTTCAGCGCCGCCGCGCAGACCTCGCCGGTGATGCCCAGGCTGCCGGTGCGCACCAGGTCCAGCAGGGTCTCGAACTCGTGGGCAAAAGCGGCCACCCGGGGCATGCCGAAGGCGCCGGCGCCGCCCTTCAGTGAATGGACGGCGCGGAAGGCGGCATGCACCACCTCGGGACTGTGGTTGCCCTCGTCCATCTCACCCAGGCGGGTTTCCAGTTCCAGCAACAGCTCGTCGCATTCCTGGAAGAAGGTCTGGCGGAACTTGTCCAGCTCGCCGCCGCTCATTCCACCACCTGCCAGCTCATCAGCACCGGGAACAGCCCCAAATCCTCGAACGCCGCCACGAAGCTTTCACTGGGGGCTTTCCAGCTCAGCTCCAGGCCCGCCGCCTGCCCGGCGCCGGCGGCGGCCACCAGCACCTGAGCGCAGGCGGTGCCCAGCCGCTGCACGCTGGAAGCGTCCACCAGGATCGGCTTGCCGCCGGCCAGGGCCACGCGCAGGGCCGCCGCCAGCGGCGTGGCCGCGGCGGTGTCCAGCACCGGGGGCAGGGGGATCAAGGTGGGCTTGGGCTTGCGCGGCACGGGCAGGGGTCCGGGATCAGGTCAGCCGGCCCAGCACCGCTTCCACCTTGCTTTTCAGGGTGGGGGCGTCGAACGGCTTGACGATGTAGTTATTCACCCCGGCGGTTACCGCCTCCTTGACCGAGGCCGCGTCATTGCGCGAGGTCAGGATGATGAACGGGGTGTTCTTCAAGATCGGATTGGCGCGGATGGTCTTCAGCAGCTGCAGGCCGTCCATGCCTTCCATATGCCAGTCACAGATGACCAGGTTGAAGCGTCTCTGCTTCATCTCGGCCAGCGCCGACTCGCCATCGGCCGCCTCGGCCACCTGGCCGATGCCGATCTGCCCCAGGGTGGCTTTGGCCAGTCCCCGGATGCTTTCATGGTCGTCCACCACCAGGACGGTCAGATCCTTTGCCACGGGCATTATTGCCTCCTTGCCTTACGCTCTTGTCTTGTCTGGTTTTTTCAGCTTGCCGCCGGCTCCAGACTGCCGACGATCAGATCCGCGATGCGCCCCAGCGGCGCCTCGGTCTCCACCGCGCCGAGGGCCGCCGCCTGGCCGGGCATGCCATAGACCACGCAGGTGGCGGCATCCTGGCCGATGGTGCGGGCCCCGGCGTCGCGCATGGCCCTCAGCCCCTGCGCGCCGTCCTTGCCCATGCCGGTCAGGATCACGCCCACCGCGTCCTTGCCCATGATGTCGGCCACCGACTGGAACAGCACGTCGGCGCTGGGCCGGTGGCCGTTCACCAGCGGCGCGTCGGTCAGCCGGCAGACCAGCCCGCCGCCCTCGCGCGCCAGTTCCAGATGACGGTCGCCGGGTGCCAGATAGACATGGCCGGGCTGCACCGCCAGTCCGTCGCTGGCCTCGACCACGGTCAGGGCGGCGCGGCGGTTCAGCCGGGCGGCGAAGCTGGCGGTGAAACCGGGCGGCATGTGCTGCACGATGAGAATGGGCGGCATGCCGGCGGGCAGGGCGCAGATCACCTCGTTCAAGGCCTCGACGCCGCCGGTAGAGGCGCCGATGGCCACCACCCCGCGCCCTTCGGCGGCCCGGGGCGGCAGGCGCGCCGGGCGGCTGCCCAGGTCGTTCAGGGCGCGCACCCGGGCGGCGGCGGCGGCCTTGACCTTGCCCACCACCTCGTCGCGTTTCTGGGCCAGCGCGCCCGATCCGCCGGTGGGCTTGGCCACCACGTCGAAGGCGCCCAGCTCCAGCGCCCGCAGCGAACTGTCCGCCCCCTCCTGGGTCAGGGTCGAGACCATCACCACGGGCATTGGCCGCAGCCGCATGATGCGTTCCAGGAAGGTCAGCCCGTCCATGCCGGGCATTTCGATGTCCAGGGTGATCACATCGGGGTTCAGCAGCTTGATCTTGGTGCGCGCCACGGCGGCGTCGGGGGCGCTGCCCACCACCTCGATACCGGGGTCCGAGCCGAGCATGTCGGTCAGCATTTCGCGCACCAGGGCGGAATCGTCCACCACCAGGACCCGGATGGGCGCGCTCATGGCCGGTCCTCCCCGTCCTTGGGCGACTTCACGAACACCTGGCCGGTGGCGGTCAGGAAGAAGATCCGCCGCCGCCGGGTGCCGCCCAGATCCTGGCGCAGGGCGGTCAGGCGGTTGGCGCGCAGATAATCCTGGATGAAGCGGGCATTCAGCGAGCCGATGCCCGGCAGCCCTTCCATCACGTCGGCGCCGCCGAACACCTTCACCTCCAGCCGGTGGCGCGCGGCCCCCGCAGCCAGCAGGTCGGCGATCAGCCGGTCCATCGCGGCGCGGCCATAGAGCAGGGTGTCGGCCAGGTCGTCGAAGCCTTCGCCCGCCGGTTCCGGCAGCAGGAAATGGTTCATGCCCGCCACCCCGGCCGCGGGATCGCGCAGGCAGGCGGCCACGCAACTGCCCAGGGTGGTGGTGATCACCTCGCCGGTGCGGCTCAGATGCTGGCCGCCGGTGGCCAGCCGCACCAACGGCCCGGCCAGGGCGGGGTCGAAGCCGGCGGCGGCGGGCAGGGGGTGGGGTGTGGGGCTCATGCCACCCTCCGATAGATGGTCTGTCCCACCAGCTCGAAGCGGTCCGAGATGCCGGACAGGGTTTCGGAATGGCCGATATAGAGATGCCCGCCCGGCTCCAGCGCGTCGGCCAGCTGGTCGAACAGGCGCTTTTGCGTGGGGCGGTCGAAATAGATCACCACATTGCGGCAGAAGATGGCGTCGAAAGGCCGTTTCATGGGCCAGCGGCCCACCACCAGATTCAGCGCCTTGAAGGCGATCAGCGCTTTGAGCTCGGGCAGCATTTCCACCTGGCCGCCGGGTCCCTTGCGCACATGGCGGGAGCGGTAGCGGTCCGGCAGGTTGGCCGCCGCCTCGGCGGAATAGCGGCCGATGCGGGCGCGGGCCAGTACGTCGGTGTCGATGTCGGTGGCCAGGATGCGGGCATCCCAGCCGCGCAGATTGCCCAGGGCTTCCAGCAGCACCATGGCCATGGAATAGGGTTCCTCGCCGGTGGAGCATCCCGCCGACCACAGCCGCAGCCGCCGCTCGCCGTCCTGTTTGGCCTCGGCCAGGCGGGGCAGCAGGGCGCGCAGATGGTCGAAATGATGCGGTTCGCGGAAAAAGCGGGTCAGGTTGGTGGTGATGGCGTTCAGCGCCCGGCCCAGTTCCTCGGCGCCCTCGGGCCCGCCCACCAGGCTGCAATAGTCGGCAAAGCCGGCCAGCCCAAGCTGGCGCACCCGCTTGGACAGGCGCGAGCGCACCAGCTCGCGCTTCTGCGGCCCCAGCGCGATGCCGGCGCGGCGATGCACCAGGTCCGCCAGAAAGGCGAACTCGTCATCGCTCAAGCCATAGGACCAGTCATCCCCCCGCATGGCCGGCACTCCCAGGCCCTAGAACTCGGCCCAGTCGTCTTCCAGCTCCTCGGCCGGCGGGCGGCGCGGCGGCAGGCGGGGCGGCGCCTTGCGCTCGGCGCTGGGAGTCAGCCGGGCGCGGCGATGGTACTGGGTCTCGATCTCGGGCGGGGGCGGCGGTGCAGCCCGGCGGGGGCGCTCCTCCAGCCGGATGGGCTCGGGGGCGCGGTCCAGCTGGTCGGGCACGCCGTCCTCGCCGGTATGGAAGAAGGACACCAGCCGCACCAGCTCTTCGGCCTGCATGGCCAGGGACTGGGTGGCCGCGGTGGTCTCCTCGGCCAGGGCGGCGTTCTTCTGGGTCATTTCCTCCAGCTGGAACACGGCGGCGTTCATCTCGTCCAGGCCGGTGGTCTGCTCGCGGCTGGCTGCCGCGATCTCGGCCACGATGTCGGCCACCTGCTTGACCGATCCGATGATCTCGTCCAACTGCTCGCCCACGTCGCGCACCAGCCGCACGCCGTGCTTCACCTGGTTGCCCGAGCGGATGATCAGCTCGCGGATTTCCTTCGAGGCCTGGCTGGACCGTTGGGCCAGCGACCGCACCTCGGACGCCACCACCGCAAAGCCCTTGCCGGCATCGCCGGCCCGCGCCGCCTCCACCGAGGCATTCAGGGCCAAAAGGTTCGTCTGGAAGGCGATTTCCTCGATCACGCCGATGATCTCGGCGATTTTTTCCGAGGATTCCTCGATGCGCTCCATGGCGTCAGTGGCCGGGCCGATGACCTCGCCGCCGGCTTCGGCCGAGGCGCGGGCGGTGGCGGCCAGCTTGGATGCCGCCTGGGCATTGTCCGAGTTCTGCCGCACCGTGGCGGTCAGCTGCTCCATGGCGGCGGCGGTCTCTTCCAGGTTGGCGGCCTGCTGCTCGGTGCGTGCCGCCAGGTCTTCCGAGCCCTGGCTGATCTCGCCGGCGGCGGTCTTGGTGGTATAGGCCGCCTCGTGGATGTTGGTGACGATGCGGGTCAGGCGGTCGCCCATCAGGTTGGCGTCTTCCTTCAGCCGCTGAAAGGCGCCCTCATAGTCGCGGTCGATGCGCTGGGTCAGGTCACCCTCGGCCAGGGCGCTGGTGACCGCCAGCAGATCTTCAAGGCTCTGGTCCACCAGCTCGACCACCCGGTTCAGGGCTTCCGACAGGCGCTCCATGAAGCCGGTCTTGCCACCGGTGGACAGGCGGCGGGTGAAGTCGCCGGCGGCGGCGGCATCCACCAGTTCGGCCACCTCGTCCTCGGTGGCCAGCTGCTCGGTCACATCGGCCCACTCGATCACGGTGCCCAGCCGGTCACCGCGCCCGCCCATCTGATTGATCACCGGATTGGCGGTCAGGTCGAAGATGCGCCCGCCGATGGGCAGCCGCTCGTGCCAGCCGTCCTTCAGGTGGGTCAGGATGGTCTCCAGGCCGTCGATGGCCAGAAGTTCGCCGATATGGCGGCCCTTGACGCTGTCCGGCGTGAAACCGTCGATACCCTCGGCCAGATCGTCCGCATGGGCGGTGAAGTGCCTGGACAGCGCGCTGTTCAGCTCCAGCACCACGCCGTCATTGTCCACCAGCATGGCGCCGGTCGAGACGGAATCCAGGGCGGTCTGGCTGCGGATGGCGCGCACGGCGGTCTGGCGGAACACCTCCAGCGCGCCGGCCATGGCGCCCACCTCGTCGCGGCGGTGGCCATAGGGCACGGTGATGCTCACATCGCCCTCGGACAGGCCCAGCATCAGGCCGTTCAGCTCGCCCAGGGGACGGCTGATGGAATTGGCGATCCACCAGGCCATGGCCATGGCGGCGGCCACCACGCCCAGGCTGGCGGCCAGCAGCATCATCAGGTTCTGCCGCGCCTTGGCCAGGCGCTCGGCCAGCATGCGGTCCAGCTCGGTGCCCGCCACCGCCCACAGCCCGCCCAGGGCCTCCTGGGCGTCGGCATGCAGGCCGGCCACCGGCGCCACCTCGGTGCCCTCGTACATCATGCCCTGCTCGGCCTTCAGCACCATCAGGTCCATGGTCTGCAGAACCTTGCGGACGGCCAGGTTGGCGCGGGCGAAGGGGCCGGAATAGCTGATCTCCAGCGAGCCGTCCTCGCTGCCGCGCATGGCCGACTCCAGGGCCAGGGCGGTGGCGTTCAGGCTTGAGGTCAGTTCGCCCTTGGACAGTAGGTAGCGGGTCTTCATGGCCGGGGTGAACTGCTCGGCGGCGCTGATCTCGTCCACCACCAGGGTCAGGGCGGACAGGCGCTGCATCAGCTCGGGCAGGCGCAGCACCGACAGTTCCACGGTGTAGTAGCTGCCGATCTCGCGGTCGAAAATCATGGCCGAGCCGTCGCCGGCCCGCTGGATCAGGTCGCGCAGGCCCTGCAGGGTGTCGGCATAGCTTTCGGCGCGGGTGCGCTGATTGCTGGACAGATAGTCGCGCACATCCGAGAAGGTGGCCCCGGCCAGCTTGCTGGTCTGCATGCCGGCGCCGATTTGCTTGTCCAGCATGTCCACCGCATCCATGGCCTGGCGCAGCTGGGCGGCGGACTGGTCGGCGGGTCCGATGCCGTGGCGCTCCTTGACCAGAGCCTCCACCGTGCCCTTCATGGCCATCACATAGCGGTTGCCCTGAACCTCGCGGGCGCTGATCTCCATCTCGGCCAGGCTCTGGCTCATGAGCTGGTACAAGAGGAAGGCCACTGGCAGGACGAAGGTTGCGCTAAGCAGAGCGAGCTTGCGCCGGATGGTCATGTTGCTGAACATTCGGCCCCCCCTAGGCCTGGCAAGCGCGGCGAGGCACTACCGTCCCCCTCGTCCGCGAATTTGGGGCCGATTATGGCCCGAAGGGCGCGGCAACCTCAAGGCTCAAAGGACTAGGCCGTTCGGCCTGTGGTGGTTGCCGGGGCCTGCGCCCCGTGGTAGCACTAGCAAAGACGACGGAGTGGGGGCGCCGCCGCATGAATGAAGTGTACCGCGATTTGTTCGACAACGCTGCGATCGGCCTGTACCAGGCCGGCGGCGATGACCGGCTTATTGCGGTAAATCCTTGCATGGCCCAGATTTTCGGCTTTGAGACCACCGCCGACCTGCTGACCGAGGGGGCGCTGGCCGCCTTTTATGTGGAGCCTGACGCCCGCGCCCAGCTGGTGCAGCTTGCGGTCGAGTCGGGCGAGGTCACCGGGCATCAGTCCCAGATCTACCGCAACGATGGCCGGGTGGCCTGGATCAGCGAGACCCTGCGCGCCGTGCGCGACGAGACCGGCGCGCTGACCGGCTTCGTGGGCAGCGTCGAGGACATCTCGGCCCGGCGCCTGATGGAAGAGATCTCGGGCGACATCGAAGCCAAGTACCGCCGCATCTTCGAAAACGCCATCGAAGGCATCTGGCAGGCCGCGCCCGGTGGCGAGTTCATCAGCGTCAACGCCGCCATGGCCTCGATCCTGGGCTTTGCCGAGCCGCAGGAGCTGATCACCGGCGGGCTGTCGGTGACCTCGTCCTTCCTGGCCGATGAGGCGCGCGAGCGGTTCTGGGCGGCGCTGGAGGCGGACGGCACCGTGCGCAATTTCGAATGCCGCTGCCGCCGCCGCGACGGCAGCGTCATCTGGATCAGCCAATCGGCCCGCCGGGTCACCGACGATCGGGGCTCGGTGCTGCATCTGGAAGGCACGGTCGAGGACATCACCGCCTTCAAGCTGGCCGAGGAAGAGCTGCGCAAGCTGTCACTGGCCGTGGAGAACAGCCCGGCCGGGGTCTGCATCACCGACCAGCATGGCGTCATCCGCTATGTGAATGACCAGTTCGTGGCCACCACCGGCTATGCCGCCGACGAGGTTCTGGGTCAGGAGGTCAAGATCCTGAAGTCGGGCCTGACCCCGGCCGAGACCTATGCGGACATGTGGCGCACCCTGGGCGAGGGGCGCATCTGGCGCGGCGAGTTCATCAACCGCAAGAAGTCGGGCGAAATCTACTGGGACAAGACCGCCATCGGCTCGATCACCGACGAGACCGGCGCCGCCACCTTCCATGTGGCGGTGAAGGAGGACATCACCGAGCTGAAGCGCACCCAGGAGGCCCTGGTGGCGGCCAAGGAGGCGGCCGAGGCGGCGAACCAGGCCAAGTCGGAATTCCTGGCCATGATGAGCCACGAGGTGCGCACGCCCATGAACGGCATCCTGGGCATGACCCGGTTGCTGCTGGACAGCCCCCTGGGCACGGAACAGCGCAACCAACTGGAGACCATCTTCTACAGCTGCGAGGCGCTGCTCACCATCGTCAATGATATTTTGGACTTCTCCAAGCTGGAGGCGGGCAAGATGGAGGTGGAGCAGGTGCCCTTCAACCTGCACCGCCTGGTGGAGTCGGTGCTCACCCTCATGTCCTCGCGTGCCCTGGAAAAGGGTCTCAGTCTGGAACTGGCGCTGGATCCCCGGGTGCCGGCCCAGGTGGTGGGCGACCCCACCCGCATTCGGCAAGTGCTGCTGAACTTCCTGGCCAATGCCATCAAATTCACCGAGCGGGGCGGCGTCACCGTGCGGGTCGAGCCCGATGGCGGCAGCGCCGAGGGCGCGCCGCAATGGCGCTTCGCCGTGGTGGATACCGGCATCGGCATTTCCGAGGACGCCCTGGGCAAGCTGTTTACCGACTATACCCAGGCCGATATCTCCATCGCCCGGCGCTATGGCGGCACCGGCCTGGGCCTGTCCATCTGCCGTAAGGTGGTCACCCTGATGCAGGGCCGGATCGGCGTGGACAGCCGGGTGGGGCAGGGCAGCCGCTTCTGGTTCACCATCCCGCTGGCGGCGGGGCCGGGGGGCGAGGAACGGGCGGCGGTGCCCAGCATGCCGCCCCTGTCCATCCTGGTGGCCGAGGACAATCCGGTGAACCAGAAGGTGGC
>CAYOKN010000124.1:0-8843 GCA_964404545.1 uncultured Rhodospirillaceae bacterium
CCTACCAAGTCGCATAATCCTTGCGTGGGTCCAAGGCCAGGTGTTTCAATGCGTTCCAGGTTCGGCACGGGACTTGCGTCATCCGTGCCCAGATTCATTCATGGGGGAGCATCCGATGATCCGTTCCGTTTCCGTCGCAGCCCTGGCTGCCGCTTTCGCGCTGGTGTCCGGCGCGGCCCAGGCCCATACCGGCGGTGACGCCACCCACGGCCTGATGCACGGCTTTGCCCATCCCGTCGGTGGCCTGGACCACCTGCTGGCCATGGTGGGCGTGGGCCTGTGGGCGGCGCAGCAGGGCGGCCGCGCCCTGTGGCTGGTGCCGGCCTCCTTCCTGGTGATGATGGCCGTGGGCGGCGTGATGGGCATGGCGGGCGTGGCGCTGCCGGCGGTCGAGCTGGGCATTGCCGGCTCGGTGCTGTTCATCGGTGTGCTGATCGGTCTGTCGCAGAAGCTGCCGGTGGGTCTGGGCATGGCCCTGGTGGGCGTGCTGGCCCTGTTCCACGGCCAGGCCCATGGCGCCGAAATGCCCGTCGAGGCTTCGGGTGCCCTCTACGCCATCGGCTTCCTGGCCGCCACTGCTGTCCTGCATGGCGTGGGCATCGGCCTGGCCCTGGCCGGGCGTACGCTGCTGACCGCCACCGCCCTGCGTCTGGGCGGTGCCGGCATTGCCGGCGCCGGTGCGGCTCTGCTGCTGGGCTGAGCCCCCGCGGCATATCACTGCGGAAAGCCCGCCCCCGGACCCCGGGGGCGGGTTTTTTGTTTTGTTGCAGTCCGGACGGCGCGCGGCCTAGACTTTCGGCATGTCCGCCATCCCCTCTCCCTTCACGGTGCTTTGGCTGCAGGCCGGGTCCTGCGGCGGCTGCACCATGTCCGCCCTGGGCGCCGAGGCGGCCGGGCTGGTCGAGACCCTGGGCCGGGCCGGCATCCGCTTCCTGTGGCATCCCTCGCTGTCCGAGGAAACCGGGCGGCCGGTGCTGGACCTTCTGGAGCGGGTGGCCGACGGCTCCGAGCGCCTGGACGCCTTGTGTGTCGAGGGCGCGGTGCTGCGCGGCCCCGGCGGGACGGGGCGGTTCCAGCTGCTGGCCGGGTCGGGCCGTCCGGTGGCCGATTGGGTGACCGATCTTGCGGCCCGGGCGCGCTATGTGCTGGCCATGGGCTCCTGCGCCGCCTTTGGCGGCATCCCTGCGGCGGACGGCAGCGTGACCGAGCCCCAGGGGCTGCAATATGAAAGCGACGTCAAGGGCGGGCTGCTGGGCGAGGGCTTTGCCTCGGGAGCCGGCCTGCCGGTGATCAATGTGGCCGGCTGCGCGCCCCATCCCGGCTGGGTGGTGGAAACCCTGATGGCCCTGGCCCTGGGCGAGCTGACCGCCCAGGGGCTGGACCAGCTGGGCCGGCCGCGCTTCTATGCCGACCACCTGGCCCACCATGGCTGCATCCGAAATGAATATTACGAATACAAGGCTGGCGCCCAGAAGCCGGGCCAGCAGGGCTGCCTGATGGAGAATCTGGGCTGCAAGGCCACCCAGGCGCCGGGCGACTGCAACCGCCGGGTCTGGAACGGCGGCGGCTCCTGCACCAATGCCGGCTATGCCTGCATCAATTGCACCAGCCCCGGCTTCGAGGGGCCGGGCTCGCCCTATCTGGAGACCAGCAAGGTGGCGGGCATCCCCGTGGGCCTGCCGGTGGACATGCCCAAGGCCTGGTTCGTGGCCCTGGGCGCCTTGTCCAAGTCGGCCACGCCCGAGCGGGTCAAGACCAATGCCACCGCCGACCGCGTGGTGGTTCCCCCCGTCCGGCGGAGGCCCGGCATATCGTGACCCGCTTGATCGTCGGTCCCTTCAACCGTGTGGAAGGGGACCTGGAGGTGCGCCTGGAGGTGGCCGAGGGCCGCGTGGCTCAGGCCTTCGTCACCAGCCCGCTCTATCGCGGCTTCGAGCAGATCCTGGCCGGCAAGGCGCCGCTGGATGCGCTGGTGATCGCGCCGCGCATCTGCGGCATCTGTTCGGTCAGCCAAAGCCTGGCCGCCGCCGCCGCCCTGCGCGACGCCATGGGGCTGGCGCCGGCGCCCAATGGCCTGCTGGTGTCCAACCTGGCCCTGGCGGCCGAGAACGCCGCCGACCACCTGACCCATTTCGCCCTGTTCTTCATGCCCGATTTCGCCCGCGCGGTTTATGCCGGCCGGCCCTGGCACGACCGCGTCACCGCCCGCTTTCAGGCGCTGAAGGGCAGTGCCGCCGGGGATGCCGCCCGCGCCCGCGCCCGCTTCCTGCATGTGCTGGGCATCCTGGTGGGCAAATGGCCGCACAGCCTGGCCCTGCAACCTGGCGGCGTGGCCAAGTCGGTGGATTCCGGCGAGAAAATGCGTTTGCTGTCGGTGCTGACCGATTTCCGCCGCTGGCTGGAAGAGCGGGTCTATGGCGATGCGCTGGAGGCGGTGGCCGAACTGCCCTCGCTGGCCGCGCTCATGGCCTGGGGCCAGGGGCGGGCAGGGGACTTCCCGCTGTTCCTCGAAGTGGCGCGCGACCTGGACCTGGGCAAGCTGGGCCTCGGCCCGGGGCGCTATCTCTCCCATGGCGGCTTCGCCACCGAGGCGGGGCGGCTGTTCGAGCCCGGCGTCTGGACCCAGGAGGGCCGCCGTCCGCTGGACCTGTCGGGCCTGGTCGAGGACCTGTCCCATGCCTGGATGGCCGGCCCCAACGTCACGCCCGCCGCCGGCATCACCCAGCCCGACGCCGACAAGCCCGGCGCCTATAGCTGGTGCAAGGCGCCGCGCCTGGACGGCCAGAGCATGGAGGTGGGCGCCCTGGCTCGCCTGCTCCTGTCCGGCCACCCCCTGGCCCCCGAGCTGGTGCAGCGCGGCGTGCTGGGCCGGGTGGCCGCCCGTCTGGTGGAACTGGCCCGGCTGGTGGTGTGGATGGAGGACTGGGCCAAGGCCCTACGCCCCGCCGACCCCTTCTGCACCCACGGCAAGCTGCCCGACGAAGGCCGCGGCGTCGGCCTGGTGGAGGCGGCCCGCGGCGGCCTGGGCCACTGGCTGACCATCCGCCAGGGCCGCATCGCCAACTACCAGATCATCGCCCCCACCACCTGGAATTTCAGCCCCCGCGACCACACCGGCACCCCCGGGCCTTTGGAGCAGGCCCTGCCCGGCGCCCCCGTTCTGCCCGGCGAGGACACGCCGGTGTCGGTCCAGCATGTGGTGCGCAGCTTCGATCCCTGCATGGTCTGCACGGTACATTGATCCGGCCTTAGGTCAGCGCAAATCGAAGCACGAGCCGGGTGCCGTCCTTGGACTCCCAATGGATTGCGGCTTCGATCTGCCCCGCAAGGCCATCGATGAGCCGCAGGCCGGTGCCCTGGCCGCTCCTTTCCTGGGGCAGGCCCTTGCCGGTGTCGGAGAGTTCCAGCCGGGCGGAGCCGCCCTCCACCACAAGCTTCAGGCCAATCACGCCGGGACCGCCGTCGAAGGCGTATTTCATGCTGTTGGTGACGAACTCGTTGACGATGAGGCCGAGCGGCAGTGCGACGTCAACCGAGGCGATGACGCTCTGGAACTCGGATTGCAGGCGCACGGCCGCCGTCCGTTCGCTTTGGAACCGCATCAGGCTGGCAACCAGTTCACCGAGATAGGTGCCGAGATCGACACGGTCGATCAGGCCGGCGGCATACAGCTTTTCATGCACCAGCCGAAGCGCTTCGATGCGGTGGCCGAGCGCTTCCAGCTCGGACCGCACCTCGGGGTCCGGGGATTTGCGCATCTGGAGCTGGATGAAGGTGGTGATGACCTGAAGGTTGTTCTTCACCCGGTGCTGAAGCTCGCGCAGCAGGCGGTCGCCCTTGTCGATGGCGGCCTCCAATTCCGGCAGAAGCCGCAACCGATCCACCGACGAGGCCAGCAGGTTGGCATAGCCGCGCAGGAAATGCATGTCCGCCTCGGTGAATCTGCGAGGCTGGCGGCTGTCCACCTGAAGAACGCCGAAGGGCGGCCGGTCTCCGGAGCCGAGAATGGCCACATTGACCATCGACTTGACGCCGTGGTCGCGCAGGAAGCCCGGAATGATCCAGCGCGTGTTGGCGTCGATGTCCTCGCAGACCACCGGCTGCCCCGTCAGGATGGCATGCATCTCCGAGGACTTTTCCTCGGCTTCGATGGTCAGATGCCCCACCACACCAGGGCGCCAGCCGACGCCGGCTCGGACAAGAAGCCTGTTCTTGTCCGGCTGCAATTCCATCACCTTGGCCAGATCAGTCCCCAGACCCTGGCCCACCAGACGGCAGGCTTCCGCAAGGATCTCGTCCAGACTGCCCGCCTTGAGCGCCACGTCGCCGAACTGCGCCAACACCTTTTGGCGCTGATCCATCCTGCCATTGCCGCCGTGGCGACCAGCCATCCATGCCTCCCGACGGACCATTCGTCGCTTCCTCGCGATTTGGGGCGGGCAGGGGTGGGTTGCGAATGCGCAGTGGCTTTACTCCGGTATTCCACCAAGCGATGGAGGCGGCACTCGGTCAGGGCCGGTAGACCGGTTCAAACAGGCGGATCACCTCGGACGCCGCAAAAAGCCGATCGCGCGCTGAGGCTTTTTTTATGCGGTTTATCTGTTTGATTTCAAGATCGCTAACGTTGTTATTTTTTCATAGCCAATCTTTTACTCAAGTTCGCAATCTTGCAAAAATAATCGCTTACAGCTAACGGGCTGCCATGGGGGTCTTCATTCGAATTTCTGACCATGCACATAGTGCAGTAATCGCTGTCCGCGCATCGCAAGCATTTTGGAAAATTACGTTTACGTAATTGCCGAAGATACTGCACCTTTTCGGAGTGGAGCCATATTTCGCGTAGAGTGTTCTCTTTTACGTTTCCAACAACGTAGCCCTGCCAGCCGGCACATGGGTACACATTACCATTTTCGGCAATGCAGATTGATGACGTACAGACGCTACACACATTTTCATCAGGATCTATTTGTTTTTTATCGTCTGCTGGATCTTTTATCTGAGGTAGATGGGTTTCGGCGGAATTGACGCGAATAATTTGCTCCAGTTCTTCAATTGACAGCCTGCATCCCAAATTGGCTGCGTTGTGGTCGTATTGTCCTATTATCACATGGTCGGCGTTAACGCGGACATTTCGTTTTAATGCCCAGCTTGCCACCTCTCTGTAGGAGTCTTTGTTTTGTTTTATAATCGGGCAGCTGATTTGTAGGGGGATATCATTATCTATTAGTCGTAGAATGCCGTCTTTTGTCTTTTGGTGGCTGCCTCTGATCTTTGTGATCCCGTCATGAACATCGGGATCCATTGAATATAATGATGTCTGAACCCCTAAGATGCTATTTTGCTTTAACTCCCAGACAATTTCATCGGAGAGAACCGTCAAATTAGAAAGAATGCTTACGGCGAAATCCATCTCTCTTATTCGTTTTAAGAATTCACAAAAACCTTTGTGTAGCATTGGCTCGCCACCACTTATCGTTAAATGGATGGCGTGCATACTTTTGCACTGATCGAGCAAATTGTAAAATAAATGTGAATCCATTTCCTTCAATTTTGAGTCATTCGGGATGTAGCAATGTATGCATCTTTCGTTGCATTTACTGGTGATTTCTATGTGTACGTTTGTGAGGCGAGGTAATCCACCGAGTTGCTCATGAAAAAAATCAGCGGTGCTTTGTTTTGAGGTTTCTAAATCGATTCTGGTGGACCTGTTTTTTTCGAGTGTTTTGTGCGAATAACTGTCTTTTTCTTCGCATTCATGGGGTTCCTTCCCAGAGACAACGAATCCGTCGTTCTCCAGAATCATAAAAAACTCTGTTGCATCATTGATAATTGTCGATAGCTCAACGCTATCGTATTTTCTGGCTATGTCGGTCGAAATATCGTTTATGGATAACGCTCGTTTGGAAAGGGCGGAAAAAAATACAGCTCCAGTTTTTGATAATATTCTATCGGAACCATACTCTTCGTTATCGGTTGCATTTCTGTAAAGAAAGTGCCTTCCGTCTATTAAGTATCCGAAAGATCCGAAATCACGGAAAATCACATTCGATTTTTTCTTGAAATACACCTGGGTCACCTCAAAAAAGAATCAGGCGACGAACTATCTTGTTTCGTCGCCTGACTAAATCAATAGACCATCGACCCGATAGGATCCGGGGCGATCGGTTAGCGCCCCCCCGGCCTTGGCGGGTTGCAAGGCCTGCCACTAGGCTTATTGTTAGGGCGACAGTCTGCCATTTGCTCAGCGCTTTGCGCTAAAATCTCAGGTTTTTCATAGTTCATGCCAGCTTCCTTTCCCAAAGGATCGACCTCGAATAGAATAACTCGCTGAATCTCACCTTTCAAGTGTGGTTGCGTAGCGGCGATCTGGTTGAAGCGGGAGCCTTACCGCCTCCATTCCAAGTTACCACACACTATGTCGCGCCCCTTGGCGGATGATTTTGAACGCGCGTGCGCTCAGCCATAGCCTTGGCCCGTCCTACCACGTGCTGGACACCTTATTCGGTATAGTCGCACCGGTACTGGTGCAGTCCTTGGGGGGCGTTCTAGAATGCAGTTGTACACAGTGATCCGGAAGTATCGGTCGTGGGGGTGAACAGCTGGGCCCTCTTGGACTAGCCCTTTATCTAGGCGCTTGCCCGGGATCCTAACAGGGCGGCGTCGTCACCCTGCAAGCCCAAGGAGTGCGGCCAGATATAGCTGTCCCCACCACTACCCCGCCCCAAACACCTCCCTCGCCCGGTAGGCCAGTCCGCTGGCCACCGAGATGAATTCGCCGCCGCTGCTGAGGCGGTCTTCGCCGAAGCGGCGGGTGAAGATTTGGCGGACGGCGGGGACCAGGGAGGAGCCGCCGGTCAGGAAGACGCGGTCCACCTGGGTGGGTGGGGTTTGGGTGGAGTGGAGCAGGGTGTCCACGCAGTCCTCGATCTTGGCGAGGTCGGGGGCGATCCAGGTTTCGAAGTCGGCGCGGGTGATCCGGCGTTCCAGGCGGATGGAGTCGTAGTCGAAGGCGAAGGTGGTTTCCTCGGCCCGGGAGAGGGCCAGCTTCACCGCCTCGACGGCCCGGTAGAGATGGTAGCCCAGGTCGTGTTCGATCAGGGTGAGCAGGTCGGCGATGCGTTCGGGATGGTCGGCATGGCGCTGGATGTCGCGCAGCATCCTTAAGGTGGAGGCGGTGCCCAGGAAGCTGATGTGGTGCCAGCGGGCGAACTTGCCATAGAGCCAATCGGGGAGGGGCAGGGTCTTGTCGCCGCTGCGATAGCCGCTGTCCTTGCCGAAGAACTCGGCCACGGCGCATTCCACGATGCGGCGGTCGAAGGAGTCGCCGGCCAGGCCGACGCCGCCGGTGCCCAGGATGGCGTCCTGGGGGCGCGCCAGCCGCGCCCGCCCGGGTCCCAGCCGCACCAGGGAGAAGTCGCTGGTGCCGCCGCCGAAATCGGCCACCAGCACCGTCTCGTCCTGGGTCAGGCCGCGCTCGTAATAATAGGCGGCGGCGATGGGCTCATATTCGAATTCCACCGCGTCGATGCCGGCCAGGGCGAAGGCCTGCCGCAGGCGGGCGAGGGCGAAGTCGTCCTCGACCTTGCCGTCCTCGGCCACGAAGCGCACCGGGCGGCCGGCCACCACCTGGCGCACAGCGCCGCCGCCGTCGGCTTCGGCGGCCTGGCGCAGCCGCTCCACCACCAAGGCGATCATCTGCTCGAGTGTGTAGCTGCTGCCGAAAAGGCTGGCGCTGGTGAAGAGGCGGCTGGTCAGATAGCTCTTGAAGGATTGCAGCAGACGGCATTCCCCGTCGCTGTCGAGATAGGCGGCAATGGCATCCTGGCCCACCAGCGGCAGCATGCGGCGGTCGAAGGCCAGGACCGAGCGCAGGGTGTCGGAGACCCCGCCCGGATGCGGATGCGACACCACCCGTGCATCGCCCGAGGGGCCGAGCAGGCCGATGGCGCTGTTGGTGGTGCCGAAGTCGATTCCCGCAAACATGTCCACCCCTCTCACCCCCTGAGCCCCGGTGCCTCCTGCCCGGTGCTGGCCACATATTCGGTGTAGCCGCCCTGATATTGGTGCAGGCCCTCGGGCGTGAGTTCCAGCACGCGGTTGGACAGGGCGGCCAGGAAGTGGCGGTCGTGGGAGACGAACAGCATGGTGCCCTCATAGGCCGCCAGGGCCTTGATGAGCATTTCCTTGGTGTCCAGGTCCAGATGGTTGGTGGGCTCGTCCAGCACCAGGAAATTGGGCGGGTTGAACAGCATGATGGCCATGACCAGCCGGGCCTTTTCGCCGCCGGACAGCACGCGGCATTTCTTTTCCACATCGTCGCCGGAAAAGCCGAAACAGCCGGCCAGGGCGCGCAGCGAGCCCTGGTTGGCGGTGGGGAAGGCGCTCTCCAGCGATTCGAACACGGTGGCCTCGCCGTCCAGCAGGTCCATGGCGTGCTGCGAGAAATAGCCCATCTTCACACTGGCGCCCACGGACACCGTGCCCTGGTCGGGCTGGGTGGCGCCGGCGATCAGTTTCAACAGGGTGGACTTGCCGGCGCCGTTGACGCCCATGACGCACCAGCGCTCCTTGCGGCGGATGGTCAGGTCCAGGCCCTGATAGATGGTGCGGCTGCCATAGGCCTTGTGCACGTTCTTCAAGACCGCCACATCGTCGCCCGAGCGCGGGGCCGGGGGGAAGTCGAACACCACCGACTGGCGCCGCCTCGGCGGCTCGAAGCGTTCGATCTTGTCCAGCTTCTTGACCCGGCTCTGCACCTGGGCGGCGTGCGAGGCGCGGGCCTTGAAGCGTTCGATGAACTTGATCTCCTTGGCCAGCATGGCCTGCTGGCGCTCGAACTGGGC
>CAYOKN010000125.1:0-8781 GCA_964404545.1 uncultured Rhodospirillaceae bacterium
TCCAGCCGATCCACTGTTCCGGCATCCCCATGAATTCCGCCACCGCCAGGGTGAATAGAAAGAGCACGAAACCGCCCGTATAGAAGCTGTAATAACGGAAGAGGTTGCGCAGGTAGACCGTCTTCACCTGCTGGGCTCCAAGGTTTCCCGGAAAGCCAGGATTGTAGCCCCCTGCCGGCCCGATCCAGCCGTCTACCGGTCCCTGCCGGCGGGGGGTGGCCGGACCGGGATGCGCCAAAGGAAGAAGGTCAGGACCAGGCCCAGTCCTGCCAGGAACAGCCGGTGCCAAAGGGATTCCATGATCAGGATGGAGAATCCGAAGGACAGCAACATCAGGATATAGGCTGCCCGCTTGGCGCTCGCCGGCATGGCCCGGTGGGTTCGCCACTCGCGGATGACGGGGCCGACCAGGCGATGGGACAGCAGGTAGTCATGGATGCCCACGGAGCTTTTCGCGAAACAGGCGGCGGCCAGCAGCACGAAGGGGGTGGTGGGAAGCAACGGCAGCACGATGCCGGCGAGCCCCAGGGCCAGGGCGGTGAAGCCGGCGACGAGGCAGAAGATGCGGACCAGCCGGGAATCATGGGGGCGGGGGCCGCTCATTCGGGCCCGCCGGCATCCGCCCTTTCGACCGCCACCGCCACCCAGCGCAGGCTGCATTCCGCCGGGGTGTCGCTGGCCGGGGCGGCCAGGCAGTCGCGCAGGCTGCCTGGGGTGTCCGGGCATTCGCAGTAAAGTCTCTCCACCGGCTTGAGGTCTTCCAGGCGCAGATCCTTGTCCTGGCGCCAGGCCAGCACCCGGTTGAACAGGGCGTCCCGGGTGGTGGGCGCCCGCCCCGGCTCCACCGGCAGGTAGTAGACCGAGCGGGGCGGAAAGCCGTTGCGCCTGCGCACCGGGTTCTCGTAGCGGGCCACGGTGAGGGCTTCCCCCAGGGGATGGCCGGCGCTGCGGGGATCGCCGTAACGGGTGTGGCCGAATTCGTGGGAGAGGATGGCCTGGGGGTCCACCGGCTCGCCGCTCAGGGAGAAGTGGCAGCGAAAGCCGCGCAGACCCAGGCGGATGCTGGCGCCTCCGGCCATGGCCCCGAAGCCGTCGTAGGCGAAGAAACGGAACACCGCCGCGTCTTGGGCGAAGAGGCCGGCTTCCGACAGCTTGCCGGTGATGAGCTGGGACAGCCGGGGCCGGGCGCCGCCCTCCAGGAAAGCCCGCCAGACCGCCGGGTCGTAGTCCAGATCGCCCCGGTTGAAGAGGCGCAGGGTGTCGTCCGCCACTTCCCGGAACCAGACCGCGCCAGGATCGGAAAGGGCGAAGCGTTCCAGGAGCTCGATGCGCTCCGGGTCCAGGGGCAGGGCGAAGGGCACCACCCGGGGCTGGGTCACCAGATTGAGCTTGCGCGCCAGGGCGAAGTGTTCGGCCCGGCGGGCCTGCTCCTCCACCGGGTCGGCGGGCGGCGCGGTAAGGCGGCCGGCACGGGGGGAGCCGTCGGCGGCGGCGAAGACCCGGATTTCGCCGCCGGCCTGGAACGGGGCGGCCAACTCCTTTTCCAGGTCCACCTGTCCACGGGTTTCTGCGGGCAGTCGGATGCCCTCCCCCGCCAGCCCGGACCCGGCCACCAGGGCGGCCAGCAGCAGGGGGGGCAAGCGCGCATCCATGGCGACCGGGGCGCCGGAACCTCAGGCGCCGCCGCCCGGTGGCGGATTCCATGCCCCGCCCACACCTGCCTCCAGATGCATGCGCACCAGTTCCGGGACGCTGTGGGCCTGCATCTTCTCCATCATGCGCGCCTTGAACACCTCCACCGTCCGGGGGCTGATGTCCAGTTCATCGGCGATCTCCCGGTTGGGCTTGCCCGCCACCACCAGCTCCATGACCTGGCGCTCCCGCTCGGACAGGCGCTCGATGCGGCCGCGCAGTTCGGCGACCCGGGACTGGGCTGCGTACTGGCGGTTGTCCCGGTCGATGGCCTCGGCGATGGCGGCGAGCAGGGCGGATTCCTCGTAGGGCTTCTCCAGGAAATCCACGGCGCCGCCCCGCAGGGCGCTGCGGGCGTGGGCCAGGTCGCCATGGCCGGTGAGGAAAACGACGGGCAGGGTGCTGCCCTTGTCCGCCAGGGCCTGTTGCAGGGCCAGGCCGTCCATGCCGCCCATGCGCAGGTCCAGGAGCAGGCAGCCCCGCCATTCCGGCTGCCAGGCCTTCAGGCAATCCTCGGCGCAGGCGAAGGCGCGGGTACGGTAGCCCCGGAAGTTCAGGAGCAGAGCCAGGGAATCCCGGACGGCTTCGTCGTCGTCGACGATGGTGATGAGGGTGTCGGGCATGGGGTAAGCTCAGGCTGGGCTGGCGGAATCATGGCCCAATGGGCCGCCGTCTTCCAGCCAGTGGACCCGGCCGTCGCCGAAGGCCAGGGCTACCCGGATCCGCTTGCCCGGATGCAGGGCGGCGGCGGCGGCCCGGTAGGCGGCCATTTGCTCCAGATGGGGAATGGCCCGGCGGGCCAGATCCGGCTCCTCCAGGCCGCCGGTCTTGTAGTCCAGCACCCAGACCTGGTCAGGGAATACCACCACCCGGTCCATGCGGTTGATGCGCCCGGCGGGGTCGAGAAACTCCAACTCGTTGCGGGCGGCGAGATGGCTTCCGGCCGTGAAGGCGGGGGCCAGGTCCGGAGCCTCCAGGATGCGACGGGCCATGGCGGCGACCCGCGCTCGTGATGCGGCATCCAGGCCCAGCCGGCTGGCCATTTCGGCCTCGCCCAGGCCCTCGGTGACACCCTCCAGCCAGGCATGGACCAGGATGCCGAAATCGGCCTCGGCTCCGCCGGGATCGATGCGCGTGCCGATGCCGACATGCCCCTGCCCACCGCCGCCGGGAGAGGACGCCTCATCCTCCCGTCCCCCGCCTTGCTGTCCTTCAGGGCCTTCCTCCCTCGAGGAGAAGGTCTCCCAGGGCATTTCCGGCAACCCCGCCATGTCCACCCCTTCCAATGCCGCCTTGGCCATGCTCAGCCAGGAGTCCGCCTTGCCATCGTCGATGCCGGAAATGAAAAGGGCCTGGCGTGCCCGGGTCATGGCCACGTAGAGCAGGTTCAGGCGTTCCTGTCGGGCCTGGGCCCTGTCCCGCTCGAACAGGTCGTCGCGGCCAGGGCCGCGCCATTCGGCGCCGCCATGAAGGGAGAAGTGGACGGGCCGGTCGGCCTCCGCAGGCCAGTCCAGGACCACCCCGTAGGCGCCGTCCCGACCTTCCGCCTGGTCCGCCTTGATGAGGAACACCGCCGGCGCCTCCAAGCCCTTGGCGCCGTGGATGGTGGACATGCGCACCGCGTCGCCGCCGCCGCAGGGGGGCTCGTCGGGGCCATCCTGGCCCACTTTGTCGCGCAACTGGGCGAGCTCATCGAGGAAGCGCTGCAGGCTGGGATAGCGCCCGCCGGACAGGACCAGGGACAAGGCCAGATAGCCGTCGAGATTGGCCAGCACCGTGGCGCGCAGGCGCTCGGGCACGGCGGCGGCGTAGCGGGCCCGGAGGTCGGCCTCGTGGAAAATCCGGTCCAGCAGATCATGTACCGGCAGGGTGCCGGCCCGCTCGCGCCAGCTTGCGAGCAACAGGGCGGCACGCCGGATGGACGCCGGGGCGCCGGCTTCGGCGGCCCGGTCCTGAACGCGCGCCCACCAGGGTCCATCCCCCCTTGCCAAATGCTGGAGATCGGCGTCGGTGCAGGCGAACGCCGGGGATTTGAGGCTGTGGGCCAGGGCCAGGTCGTCCAGGGGCGAGACCAGCACGGTGAGCAGGGCGGTGAGGTCCGCCGCCTCCAGGGTTCCCAGCAGGCCGCCGCGCCGGTCGGTGAGGAAGGGAATGCCGGCCTGCTTGAAGGCATCCTCGAAGACTTCCAGGTCGCTGCGCTTGGCATAGAGCACCAGGATGTCGCCGAAACGCAGGGGGCGGCCGTCCTCTTCCTCCACCCGCAGCCGGCCCACCGCCTCCCGGATGCGGCCAGCAACCCAGGCGGCTTCGCCCGCCCGCTCGTGGGGCGGGGCGGGAGGCGGCTCGGCCAGGGGGTTGCGGAAGGGGGAGGGGGCCACGGCCTCCGTTTCCGCCTGGGCGGCGTGGATTTCACACCAGCCCGGCAGGCGGGCCTGGTGGGCGGTGTGGGGCGAGAACAGGGGATAGTCCGCCCGACCGGAGAACACCCCGTTGACCCAGGCCACCACCCGGGGGGCGCAACGGCGGGTCTCGTTCTGTGGAAAGCGGCGGGCGGCGAATTCCCGTTCCAGCCAGGCGGCGGCCACCTGGAACAGCCCGGGCTCTGCCCGCCGGAATCGGTAGATGGACTGCTTGGGATCGCCCACCAGGAAGACGGTGGGCCTGGCGCCATCGGCGCCATAGGCGGAAAGCCAGCTTTTCAGGATGCGCCACTGGAGCGGATTGGTGTCCTGGAACTCGTCCAGCAGCACGTGCTTCCAGCGGGCGTCCAGCTTCATCAGCACCGCGGCGGCGGCTTCCTCGTCCTCCAGCAGCCGGGCTGCCTCCACCTCGCCGTCGCCGAAATCCAGGCCGCCCCGTTCCGCCTTCAGACGCTGGTAAACCTCCAGATAGGCTTGGCCGGCGATCAGCCCCAGGCGGTTGAGGCGCAGGGCCCGCTGCTCGGCGAGCCGGTGGGTGGCGGCCTGGACCTGCTCGCCCAGGCGGTGGTGGAGTTCCAGGTAACGGGCCGCGCCATCGGCGCCCAGGCGCCTTACCAGTTCGTTGCCGGGTTTCCGGATCAGGAGGGTGTTCTTCCGGGTCAGGAAGGCGATGCGCAGCGCCTCGAAATCCTCCCCTTCCTCGTGGTTGCCTTGGGAAAGGGAGCGGACCACGCGCTCCAATGCTCCCGCCCGCTCCACATCCCCCTTCAGGCCCGCTGCGCCATTGATTGCCACCAGCGCCGCATATTCCCGGCATTCGGCGAGAAATCCCGGCGCCGCGAACAGGCCGGCAAGCACCGCCTCGCCTTCCCTCACCCCCAGCCGCCGCTCCAGATCGCGACAGGCCATCTCCAGGGGATCGGGCGAGCCCAGGCCCGCCGCCCACCATTCCCCCCGCCGTTCCAGGAAGCCGTCGAGCAGGCTGCGCAGGCTGTTCAGGGGCAATTCCACGGCCAGGGCCGCGAAGGCTGATTCCACCGGCCCGCCCCGATCCCGCGCCAATTGCTCGGTGAAGGCATGCCAGGCTTCCTGCCGCAACAGCGCCGCGTCCTCGATCACCTCCCCGGGCAATCGCAGAGACAGGGGCGCCCGGGACAAGAGGTGAAAGAACCAGCCGTGGAAGGTGGTGATCATGGGACCGGGACGGGCGGCTGCCACCTCTTCCAGCAGGCGTCGCGCCCGGGGTAGCGCGGCCCGGGCCTCCTCGGCGTCCAAGCCGCGCTGGACGAGGAAATCGACAGCCTCTTCCTCAGGCGCCAGGGCCAGTTCGGCCAGCCATTGATCCAGCCGCGCCCGCATCTCCGCCGCCGCCTTGCGGGTGAATGTGATGGCGAGCAGTTCGGAAGGCGACGCCCCTGCCAGCAACAGCCGGAGCATGCGGGATACCAGCAGCCAGGTCTTGCCGCTGCCGGCGCAGGCTTCGATGATGGCAGAGCGGGCGGGGGAGAGGGCGGCGAGGAGAGGGTTCATGGGCGCTGGATACCGTCTTAAATGGGCACCACGCAGTCACGCGCTTCGTTTCCGGTCATGTCCGCAGCATGATAGCCCGGAGCGTCGATGCGAGCGGGGACCGTTTCGGGCGGTGGCCGGCTGGAAAGAAAGAGCTCCCTCAGGATCCCCCCTTCTCCTCGAATGGGAGGGGTATGGGCTATGCAAATACGCTCGTAGGTCATCGAATCGCGATGTAAGGGTTCCGCCCACACCCTTCGGCCGGGTGGTGACGTTGCACGGCAACGGACTGACGGAAAACGTCACCATCTCTGAGTGCGCCTCCCGCAATCGCGTGGTCACGGCGGCGATAGCCCCCTGGCCTCGTGGATGGCTGTAGATCCCAACACCGCCGGTGTCCCCTGCAGGTCGGGCCGTAGCCCGGCAAGCCGCCCTTTGCGGCAGGAGTGCGGACATCGAGTTTCTGCGTCGAGGGAGATAACCGGCCTGCGGGTGCAGGGTTAGGGAGTTGGCTCGGTTCTCGCTAGACACCCCTCGCCGCCAGAGGGCGCGACTTTCCAACTACCAGGAGCATGAAATGAAAGCGATGCAAATGCGTTCCGGCCAAGCCGGTTTCACCCTGATCGAACTCTTGATCGTGATCGCCATCATCGGCATCCTCGCCGCCATCGCGGTGCCGGCGTATCAGACCTACACCCAGAAAGCCCGTTTCGCCGAGGTGGTCAACGCACTGTCGCCCTACAAGCTGGGAGTCGAGTCCTGCGTCGTCGCGGGCAACGCGCTGGCCGATTGCGACGCGGGCAACAACGGTGTGCCGGCGGCCCGCACCGTGGCCGAGGGCTTCGTGGCTTCCGTCGGCGTCGTCGACGGCACGATCACCGGCACCAGTACCGCTGCGGCGGGTGGTACGACCTACATCCTCGTTCCCGCCCTGGGTACTGGGTCTCTGGTGACCTGGTCGAGGAGCACCGCCAGCGGTTGCATCAACGCCGGTCTGTGCTGATCTCGCAAGTCCTGAACAAAGGCGCCGTCCGGTACGGCGCCTTTTTCTTTGCCGGGCTGCTCTGTGTCCTCACGGCGGCCCTCTACCTGCCTTTCCTTGGCAACCCGCCTTTTTTCGATGACGAGAATTTCTTCAAGGCGCCGGGCAGCGCCCTAGAGCAGGGGTTCGTCTTCGCCACACGCTGGCTGCCATACTGGAGCCTGGGACTGACCTGGCAGTTCTTTGGCAGCGAGCCGGCCGCGTTCCGCCTGGGCAACCTGGTGCTGCACCTGGGCAGCGTGCTGGTCCTGTTCTTTTTGTTGCGCCGTCTGCTGCGCCTCGCGCGTCCCGATCGGGATGCGGGCCTGCCGGCCTTTGCCGGGGCGCTGCTGTTCGCGCTGCATCCGGTGGCGGTGTTCGCGGTCGGCTACATCATCCAGCGCACCATCCTGATGGCCACCCTGTTCAGCCTGCTCACCTGGTGGGCGTTGTTGCGCGGCAGCATCAATGCGCGCCACGGCTGGCTGTATGCAAGCGCGCTGTTCTTCTTTCTGGCGGTCTACGCCAAGGAGCACGCGGTCACCGGGCTGGCCGGTTGTGCCGCGCTGCTCGGCTGGCTGGCCCGCAGCCGGGATGCGCAGGGTCGCCCTCTCGTCCGGCTCAGCCGCCATCATGGGGTGGTTTTCCTGCTCTACGCCGGCGTCGCGGCCCTGGCCTTAGCCTCGCATCTGGGCATCCTCGCCACACCTTATGAACCGTCGGTGTCCTATCTGCTCGCCGAACTGCAGTTTTCGGAACACCTGGCCTATCCCTACAGCGTGCTCACCCAAACCGGCCTGTTCTTCAAATATCTGCTCCTATGGCTGGTGCCGAATGCGGCCTGGGTGTCGATCGACATGCGCGAGCCCATCGCCACGGCCTGGCTTCCCTATGGCTGGTTCGTGCTGGCGTTGCTCGGCTATCTGCTGGTTTCCCTGCGGCTGCTCTGGCGTGGTGGCGAGGCTGGGTTGTGGGGCCTACTGCTCCTGCTGCCCTGGTTGCTGTTCGCTACTGAGCTTGCCACCGTGCGCATCCAGGAACCCTTCGTGCTGTATCGCAGCTATCTCTGGATGCCGCTGAGTCTGGGTCTCGCCTTCGCCCTGTTCGTGTCCCGCCTTGCACCACGCCTTGCCGGCACACTCACCGCGACGGTGGCGATCACCTACGCGGCGTTTGCCGCGAATCAGCTCTATACGTTCTCGCAGCCGTTGTTCGTCTGGGACCAGGCCGCCAGACTGGTGGAAAACCGGCCCGGCCTGGCCGGTCTGGACCGCATCTATCACAACCGCGGCCAGGCGTTTTACGACCTCGGCATCCCGGACCGCGCCCTGAGCGATTACAACAAAGCCATCGAGATCGCACCGATCCTGCCCTACTCCTACAACAACCGGGGTGCCCTCCTGTACGACCTGCGACGGTATGAAGAGGCGCTCGCCGACTTCAACAGGGCGATCGACATCAGCCGGGGCCGCGCCGGCAATCCGCTGATGGGACGCGGTCTGGTGTATCTCGCCATGGGCAGGCCCCAGGAGGCGCTCGCCGACTTCCGCAGTGCCTGTGCGGTGGGTTTCGCGCTGGCCTGCAGGAACGCGGAGAAGATGCTGGATGCGGATGCCCGCAGCGGGCCTCAGTAAAATCGGGCTGAAGCAGGCTGCGGGCGAGTGAGAAGGGCCTTGGCACGCATCCTGCCGGTTGTGGAGGGCGAAGCCCGTTTGCCAAGCAGTCCTTTGCGCGGAGACGGTCAGACCCGCCGCACCGTGTCCACCTCCGCCAGACGTTCCGCAGTCCGCGCCAGCCATACCCGCAACCGGCACGCAGGTGCAGCACCGTCATGCCCCGCCGTAACTGGCGGAAGGCGCGACGGAGAGCGTGAGCGGCAGGGGGAACATGCCTACCTCTTTCGCCTGTCGGCGGAGACGCCGGCCCGCTCAAGCAGGGCCTGCACATACTGGATGGGAATTGCGTAACTGATTCCGCTCGGGTCCCTCAACACACTTTCCTTGGACCCTTTCACAAACACCGAATTGATCACTCCGATCACTTCCCCGGTTTCCCCATCATACAAAGGACTGCCGCTGTTGCCCGGATAGGCGGTCGCATCCAGCTGAAACATCAAGAACGGGTCATCCGCCTGTTTGA
>CAYOKN010000126.1:0-4963 GCA_964404545.1 uncultured Rhodospirillaceae bacterium
ACGGCGAGGGCAGCAACCGCACCGGCCGCAGCGGCGCCAACCTCATCGTCCCCGGCCCCGGCGGAACCGGCAGCGGCCCGCCGGCGCTGGGAGGCTGCAGGCCGGGCTGGGCCGGCTCGTCCAGGCTGGTGAAGCCCCAGTCCAGTTCCATGTCGCCACCGTCCAGCACGTCCATTTCCTCGAGACTGGGCACGGTGTCGGGCTTGAAGGCCTCCAGGATGGCCTTGGGGTCGCCGGGGGCGGCCAAGCGGCCGGTGGCCGGGTCCACCCGCACCAGGCGCACGCCGGTGGGCACGCGGAAAGGCGTGGCCGGCTTGTCGGCCAGGGCTTCCATCATGAAGTCGCGGAAGATAGGCGCCGCCACCGAGCCGCCGGTTTCCTTGGCGCCCAGGCTCTTGGGCTCGTCGAAGCCCACGAACACGCCCACGGTCAGGTCGGGCGAGAAGCCCACGAACCAGGTATCAAGGCTGTCATTCGAGGTGCCGGTCTTGCCGGCCAGGGGCTTGCCCACCTCGGCGATGCGCCGGCCGGTGCCGCGCTGCACCACGCCTTCCAGGATCGACACCATCTGATAGGCCGAGATGGGATCGGTCACCTGCGGCCGGTCATCGGGCAGGCGCGGCATTTCCTGGTTGGTGAAGAAGGTGGCCTGGCAGACCTCGCAGGCGCGGCCGTCATGCCGGTACAGGGTCTTGCCGTGGCGGTCCTGGATGCGGTCGATCAGGGTGGGCGTCACCTGCTTGCCGCCGTTCACCAGCATGGCATAGGCGGCGGTCAGGCGCAGCGGCGTGGTCTCGGCCGCGCCCAGCGAGCTGGACAGAACCTTGGGCAGGTTGGGCGTGATGCCGAAGCGGGCGGCATAGTCCGACACCGTGTCCATGCCCAGCGCCTGGGCCAGGCGCACGGTCATCAGGTTGCGCGACTTCTCGATGCCCACCCGCAGGGTGGTCGGGCCCAGGAAGTCGTTGGAATAGTTCTTGGGGCGCCACATGGGCAGGCCAGGGCCCTGGGGCAGCTCGATGGGGGCGTCCAGGATCAGCGAAGACGGCGTATAGCCGTTGTCCAGCGCCGCCAGATAGATGAAGGGCTTGAACGCCGAACCCGGCTGGCGCAGCGCCTGGCTGGCGCGGTTGAATTCCGAGCGGCCATAGGAGAAGCCTCCGGCCATGGCCAGAACCCGCCCGGTATGGGGGTCGATGGCCACCAGCGCGCCTTCCACCTTGGGCATCTGGCGCAGGGTGTAGGTCCCCTCGCCCACCTTCTGGCCGTCCTCGGTCTGGCGGATGGCTTCCACCATCACCACATCGCCGGGCTGCAGCACATCGGCGGGCTTCTTGGGCGCGGCTCCCATGCGGTCGTCCTTGTCCAGCACAGGCCGCGCCCATTTCAGTTCGGACCACGGGATGCGGGCATTGTCGCCATTGGCCAGGCCGATGCCGGCGGCCTCGGCGCTGATGCCCAGCACCACGCCCAGGCGCCATTCCTCGGGCAGCCCCTTGGGCGTCGGCACGGCGGCCAGGCGCTCGGCCCAGCCGGTGCCAGGCTCGATACGGGTGACCGGGCCGCGATAGCCGTGGCGGCGGTCATAGGCCATCAGGCCGTCGCGCAGGGCGGTGTTGGCATAGGCCTGCAGCACCGGGTCCAGGGTGGAGCGCACGGTCAGGCCGCCCTTATAGAGCGCACTTTCGCCATAACGGGTGGCGATCTCGCGGCGGATGTCCTCGGCGAAATAGTCGCCGCCCTTGACCAGCTCGGTCTCGCCCCGGTTGCGCACCAGCAGCGGCTCGGCCACGGCGGCGTCATATTCGGCGCGGCTGATCACCCCGTCCTCGACCATGCGGCCCAGGACCCAATCGCGGCGCTCCTTGGCGGCCTGCGGATTGCGGTAGGGGTTGTAGTTGTTGGGCGCCTTGGGCAGGGCCGCCAGATAGGCGGCCTCGGCATTTGTCAGCTCGTCCAGGCTCTTGTTGAAATAGTTCAGGGCCGCCGCGGCCACGCCATAGGAGCCGCCGCCCAGATAGATCTCGTTCAGATAAAGCTCGAGGATGTGGCTCTTCGAGAAGGTGCGCTCGATGCGGAAGGCCAAGATGGCTTCCTTGGCCTTGCGCTCGATGGAGACCTCATTGGTCAGCAGGAAATTCTTGGCCACCTGCTGGGTGATGGTCGAGGCACCCACCGGGCGGCGGTCGCGGCCCATATACTGGATATTCACCAGGATGGCGCGGGTGATGCCCATGAAGTCCACGCCCGGGTGGGTGTAGAAATTCTTGTCCTCGGCCGACAGGAAGGCCAGCTTGACCCGGTCCGGGATCGCCTCGAGCGGCACGAAACTGCGCTTTTCCACCGCATATTCGGCCACCAGGCGGCCATCGGCGGCATAGACGCGGGTGGTGATCGGCGGCTCGTAATGGGCCAACTGGTGATAGTCGGGCAGGCCGCGCCCGAAATGCCAGAAGGCCGCCAGCAGACCGCCCGTGGCCAGGATGCCCAGAAGCAGGACGGTGCTGAGTACGATGGTGATGAACCTGAGCATGCAAGCTGTCCGTCAGAGGCCCATGGGTGCGCCGGGCCTCATCGTTGATCCAGAATGTGGCGTGGATAGGGCCTAGCGCCCGGCCTTCCTTTGCTGGGCGAAATAGCGATCCACCGCCTTGGACAAGGCGACGGCCAATTTGGCCCGGTATTTCGCATCGCGCAACTGTTCCTCGTCCATCCTGTTGGACAGGTAGCCCATTTCCACCAGCACAGACGGAACGTCAGGGGCCTTCAGCACGGCGAAACCGGCGAAGCGATGGGTGTTCTGCAGCAAGGTCACGCTGCGGCCGGATTCGGTCACCAGATGATTGGCCGCCACCGCCGACAAATTCATGGTCTCGCGCTGCAGCAGGTCGATCAGGATATTGGTGACCTCGGGGCTTTCATGGGACAGGTCGATACCGGCGATCAGGTCGGACTTGTTTTCCTTTTCCGCCAGCGCGGCGGCCTCGGCGTCCGAGGCGTTCTGGGACAGCGTATAGACCGACAGCCCCCGGGTGCTGGGGTTCTTGTGAATGTCCGCATGCAGCGAGATGAACAGGTCCGCGTTGGCGCTGCGCGCGATGGCCACGCGGTCGCGCAAGGGAATGAAGATGTCGCGGTCGCGGGTCAAAACCACCTTGTAGCGGCCGGTCTTCTCCAGCGTCCGCTCCAGTTCGCGCGCCATGGACAGGGTGATGTTCTTCTCGTACATGCCCGACAGGCTGATGGCGCCCGGATCCACGCCGCCATGGCCGGCGTCGATCACCACCACCGGCTTGGCATTGACCGGGCGCTCACGCGGGTCGGTGACCGGCGGCTCCTGCTTGGGCGGCGGTTGCGGCATGGGAGCGGCGATGGAGGCCGCTTCGCGCTGGCCGTCGCGGCCCTCGGCCTCGGTGCGCGGGGTGAAGCCCTCGCGGCTGGTGCCTTCCAGGTCCAGCACGAAGCGGTGATGGGCGTTGCCATCGCGCGGCGGCAGCAGGAAGGCGGACTTCACCGCCACCGGCTGGCCCACATCCAGCACCACCCGGCCCCGTCCGGGCTCGAACAGGCCGTAGCGGTAATTCTTGATATGGCCGTGGGGGCGGATCATGCCCTTGTCGTCGGCGGGCCATTCCATTTCCGGCAGGTCCACCACCACCCGGTAGGGATCGGCCAGGGTGTAAACCTTGAAGTCCACCGGCTCGGACAGCTCGATGACGAAGCGGGTCATGTTCTGGTGGTCGCCGGTGCGGATGCCGCTGACGCTGGGCTTGGCCCAGGCCGCAGGCACGGCCAGAACCGCCGCCAGCAGCAGCACCAGCGCAACCGCCAGGGTGCGCGACAGCACACCTCGCAGGGAATACCGCGCCATGATGACCTGCAACCGTCCGCTAAAGTTGGCCTCTACCGTCCTCGTTATAGCCATTTTGGCACTTCAAGTTCAACGCAAAACCCCTTGATTCCGAAGCAGAGTCGCCTGCACTCCCTTTGGAGGGAAAATCATCCGTCCGGATCGGAGGCGACAATATGGGCGCTTGTGGTTCGCCCGCCACGCAGGTATTTTGACAGTGCGAAAGCTGCAGCCGGTCTTCCGGGACCTCGATCCCGGCGGCGTCGCCGCACCCCCGTCCCGACCCTGTCGCCCTTGTGGCCCAGGTCTTTCCGACGGCTCGGGCGGCCGGCCCCTGGTTGCCGAACTCGCAAAAAGTCTTTGCAACAGTTTTCGAGGCCGGGCGAGCCGCCCGTCAGGTTCCAAAAGCCCATGTCGGTTTTCCAGCCCATCACCCAGTCCGCTCAGATCCTCGGCGCGTTCGCGTCGCAGGTCGCGGCTTCGGTGCGTGGCGCCGCCGGCCTCGACGTCCCCACTCAAGCCGGCCGTGGCGCGTCCTTCGCGCCGCAGACCCGGATTCGGAGAAAGTCCGTACATGGTCAAACGCATGCTCATCGACGCCACCCACCCGGAAGAGACCCGGGTCGTGGTGGTGAATGGAACCCGTCTTGAAGAATTTGACGTCGAGACGTCCACCAAGAAGCAGCTGAAGGGTAACATTTATCTGGCCAAGGTGGTCCGCGTGGAGCCGTCGCTCCAGGCCGCCTTCGTCGATTACGGCGGGAACCGCCACGGCTTCCTGGCCTTCAGTGAAATCCACCCCGACTACTACCAGATCCCCGTCGCCGACCGTAAGGCCCTGCTGGCCGAACAGCGCCGCGCCCTGCGCGACGTGGATGCCGATGGCGGCCCGGCGGACGCGGAGGACAGCCCGGCCGAAGCGGCCGAGAACGCCGCCCCCGCCCAAGCCGCCGACAGCGCGCCCGCCGAAGGCGGCGAGCCCCCTGCCCCGGCCGAGGCCCAGGAAGCCGGCGAAGCCCCCGAAAGCGTCGGAGGCGATGAAGCCGAGGAGATGGCCGAGCGCCGCCGTCCGCGCCCCATCCGTAACTACAAGATCCAGGAAGTGATCAGGCG
>CAYOKN010000126.1:5036-8781 GCA_964404545.1 uncultured Rhodospirillaceae bacterium
CCTGGCCGGCCGCTATTGCGTGCTGATGCCCAACACCGCCCGTGGCGGCGGCGTGTCGCGCAAGATCACCAACGCCAATGACCGCAAGCGCCTGAAGACCATCGCCAACGAATTGGCGATCCCCGACAGCATGGCGCTGATCGTGCGCACCGCCGGCTCCGAGCGCACCAAGCCCGAGATCAAGCGCGACTACGAATATCTGCTGCGCCTGTGGGACAATATCCGCGAGCTGACCCTGCGCTCGGTGGCCCCGGCGCTGGTCTATGAGGAAGCCAACCTCATCAAGCGGTCGATCCGCGACCTCTATGCCCGCGACATCGACGAGATCCTGGTGGATGGCGACGAGGGCTACCGCCTGGCCAAGGACTTCATGCGCATGCTGACCCCCAGCCATGCCAAGAAGGTCCAGCCCTATCGCGACACCATGCCCATGCTGCATCGCTACCAGGTGGAAAGCCAGCTGGACGCCATGCACAGCCCGGTGGCGCAGCTGCGCTCGGGCGGCTATATCGTCATCAACCCGACCGAAGCTCTGGTCTCCATCGACGTGAACTCGGGCCGTTCCACCAAGGAACGCCATATCGAGGAAACGGCGCTGAAGACCAACCTGGAGGCGGCCGAGGAGATCGCCCGCCAGCTGCGCCTGCGCGACCTGGCCGGCCTGATCGTGATCGATTTCATCGACATGGAAGAGCCGCGCAACAATCACGCGGTCGAGCGCAAGCTGAAGGAAGCCATGCGCTTCGACCGCGCGCGCATCCAGCTGGGCCGCATCTCGCCCTTCGGCCTGCTGGAAATGTCGCGCCAGCGCCTGCGCCCCAGCCTGATGGAAACCAGCTTCACGCCCTGCGTCCATTGCGGCGGCACCGGCATGGTGCGGTCGGTGGAAAGCACCGCCGTGCACATCCTGCGCGTGATCGAGGAAGAGGGCATCCGCGGACGTTCGTCCGAGATGATCATCCATGTGCCCACCGTGGTGGCGCTCTATATCCTGAATCAGAAGCGCACCGCCCTGACCGACATCGAGAATCGCTACCGGTTCCGGGTCTTCGTGCAGGGTGACGACGAGCTGATCTCGCCGGCCTATCGCATGGAGCGGGTCAAGACCGAGCCGCGCCCGACCGGCGAACTGGCCCGCCCCGCCGCCATCAATCCCACCATGACCGGCGTGATGCTGGACGAGGTCGAGGACGTGGCCGAGCCCGAGGACGAGGCCGAGGACCAGGCCCCCGAGGCCCAGGGCAGCAGCGCCGTTGCCGACGAACAGGGCGAAGGCGACCGCCGCCGCCGCAAGCGCCGCAAGCGCCGCCGCCGTGGCGGCGAGGGTGAAGGCGAAGGCGAGATAGCCGAAGGCGGCTTCGAGGCCGGCGAAGAGGGTCTGGCCGAGACCGCTGGCGAAGATGCCGAGTCCGACGAGGACGAGGATGAGGGCGACGGCGATGCCGAGTCCCGGGCCGACGGGCAGCAGCTGGACGAAAACGGCGAGCCCCGCCGCAAGCGCCGGCGCGGCAAGCGCGGCGGCCGCCGCCGCAACCGCCAGCGGATCAACGAGGACGGCACCATCGAGCAGATCGCCGAAGCCGGCGAAGGGTTCGAGGACGAGGAGGCTGCTCCCGAGGCTGCCGACACCGCCGAAACCGCTCCCGCCGATGCCGCCGTTGAAGGCGTGACCGTCGAGGAGGTTGCCGCCGAGGTGGAAGCCGCCGCCGAGAAGCCCAAGCGCAGCCGCAGCCGCAAGAAGGCCGAACCCGCCGCCGAAGGCGACGAGGCGGCCGAGAAGCCCAAGCGCAGCCGCAGCCGCAAGAAGGCCGAACCGGCCGAAGCCGAGGCTGTGGCCGAGGCTGTGGCCGAGGACTCCGCCCCCCTGGAGGAGACTCCCGAGGTGCAGGCTTCCGAGGAACCCGCTGCCGAGCCGCAGCCCCAGCCGGAACCCGAGCCGATGGCCGAACAGCCGTCCCAGCCCGAGGATCCGCCGCAGCCGCCCCGCCGCGGCTGGTGGAACCGCCTGACCGGCTAATCCAAAAAAGGGCGCGGAGCAATCCGCGCCCTTTTCCGTATCTACCTTTTCACGCTGCCGAAGGCGCGTCGTGAAGGCTGCGCGGGCCCCCGCTACCCCAGCCGCACCAGCACCGCCAAACTCCGGGCCTGCAAAGGATATTCGGTGCCGCCCTCGAGCAGCCGCGCGGCGGGGCCGGTGGGGGTGGCGGTGTCCACCACGGCTTCCCAGCGTTGGTCGGCCGGCAGGGTGAAGGGCACATCCTCGTGGTGGGCGTTCATCAGGATCAGGAAGGCGCGGTCCTGTTCCGGCAAGCCGCCGCTGGTGGCGTAGTAATAGCCGCCCGCGTCCCCGGTCAGGTACATGCCCAGGGTGCGCGCCTCGGTGAAGCCCCAGTCCTCGTCGGCATAGGCCCGCCCCTCGGGCGTCAGCCAGACCACGTCGGGCTCGCCGCCATTGGCCGCGCCACGGAAGAAGCGCGCGCGGTGAAAGACCGGATGGACCGACCGCAGCGACGTCAAGTGACGCACGAAGACCAGGAAATCCTGGTCCACCCCATCCCATTTCAGCCAGGAAATCTCGTTGTCCTGGCAATAGCTGTTGTTGTTACCGCCCTGGGAATTGCCCAACTCGTCGCCGGCCAGCAGCATGGGCACGCCCTGGCTGAGCAGCAGGGTGGCCAGGATGTTGCGCTTTTGCCGGGCGCGCAGGGCCAGCACCTGGGAGTCGTCGCTGTCACCCTCGGCGCCGCAGTTCCAGCTGTCGTTCTCGTTGATGCCGTCGCGGTTTTCCTCGCCATTGTCCAGGTTGTGCTTGTCGTTGTAGCTGACCAGGTCCTGCAGGGTGAACCCGTCATGGGCCGTGACGAAGTTCACCGAGGCCCAGGGTCGGCGGCCGCGATGGTTGAACAAATCGGCCGATCCGGCCATGCGCGAGGCCAGTTCCGGCACCTGGGCGGCATCGCCCTTCCAGAACTTGCGCACCACATCGCGGTATTTGCCGTTCCATTCCGACCAGCCTGGCGGATAGCCCCCCACCTGATAGCCGCCATGGCCCAGGTCCCAGGGCTCGGCGATCAGCTTGACCGTGGACAGCACCGGGTCCTGGCGGATGGCGTCGAAGAAGGCGGCGCCGGGATCGTAGGAAAATCCCTCGCGCGCCAGGGATGAGGTCAGGTCGAAGCGGAACCCGTCCACATGCATCTCGGACACCCAGTAACGCAAGGAATCCAGCACCATCTGCAGCACCCGCGGATGGCTGACGTCCAAGGTGTTGCCGCAGCCGGTGGAATCCCAGTAATAGCGCGGGTCTTCGGGGCTGAGCTTGTAGTAGCTGGCATTGTCGATGCCTCGGAAGGACAGGGTCGGCCCCAGATGGTTGCCCTCGGCGGTGTGGTTATAGACCACATCCAGCATGACCTCGATGCCGGCATCATGCAGGCGGCGGGTCAGGGCCTTGAACTCGGTGATGCCGCCGGTGGCCAAATAGGCGGGATGCAGGGCGAAGAAGCCAATGCTGTTATAGCCCCAGTAGTTCTTCAGCCCCCGCTCCAGCAGATGCCGGTCGTTCATGAAAGCATGCACCGGCAGGAATTCCACGGTGGTCACGCCCAAGTCGCGCAGATGGTCCACCACCGCCGGCCAGGCCATGCCGGCGAAGGTGCCGCGCAGCGGCGCGGGCACCTCGGGGTGCAGCATGGTCAGGCCGCGCACATGGCACTCATACAGCACCGTGCGGTTCCAGGGCACC
>CAYOKN010000127.1:0-8761 GCA_964404545.1 uncultured Rhodospirillaceae bacterium
AGACCGTGTCCCTGGAGATGCTGGGCACCGCCAAGAAGGTGGTCATCACCAAGGAAGACACCACTGTCGTGGACGGCGCCGGCGGCAAGGGCGAGATCGAAGCCCGCTGCAAGCAGATCCGCGCTCAGATGGAAGAGACCTCGTCCGACTACGACCGCGAGAAGCTGCAAGAGCGTCTGGCCAAGCTGGCCGGCGGCGTTGCCGTGATCAAGGTCGGCGGCTCGTCCGAGGTCGAGGTGAAGGAGCGCAAGGACCGCGTTGACGACGCCCTGCACGCCACCCGCGCCGCGGTGGAAGAGGGCATCGTGGCCGGCGGCGGCGTCGCCCTGCTGTATGCCACCAAGGCCCTGGAAGGCCTGAAGGTCGAGAACGAGGACCAGAAGGTCGGTATCGAGATCGTCCGCCGCGCCCTGCAGGCTCCGGTGCGTCAGATCGCCGAGAACGCCGGCCATGACGGTGCCGTGATCGCCGGCAAGCTGCTGGAGCAGGAAGACAAGAACTTCGGCTTCAACGCCCAGACCGGTGAGTATGTGGACATGCTGAAGGCCGGCATCATCGATCCGACCAAGGTGGTCCGCACCGCTCTGCAGGACGCCGCCTCCGTGGCCGGCCTGCTGATCACCACCGAGGCGATGATCGCCGAGAAGCCCGAGAAGAAGGCCCCGGCCATGCCCGACATGGGCGGCGGCATGGGCGGCATGGACTTCTAAGAAGGTCCTGTTCCAAGAGAAGGGTCGCGCCGCGAGGTGCGGCCCTTTTTCTTTTGTTTTGTCCCTCAGGCGCCGGGCGGCGGCTCCGCCGCCTTGGCTCACCTCCGCTTCGCTGCGGGGCGCTCAACGCACCAGTCGCTGCGCTTCGTTTTTTGTTTTGTCCCTCAGGCGCCGGGCGCGGCCTCCGGCCGCTTGGCTCACCTCCGCTTCGCTGCGGGGCGCTCAACGCGCCAGTCGCTGCGCTCCGGGTGCCTCCCCTCCTGGGAGCGCGGGCGCCCTCGCCCGCACGGTTTGCAGCCATTATTTGAATTTCACGATCACCCAGATCGCATGAATGATGCCGGGGATATAGCCCAGCAGCGTCAGCAGGATGTTCAGCCAGAAATGCAGTCCAAGGCCCACCTGCAGGAACACCCCCAGGGGCGGCAGCAGGATGGCGATGAGGATGCGGACAATGTCCATCGGGCAGCCTTCTGTCAGGTGGCGCGCTGCTTCCAAGAACAATTCCGGCCCCATCTCGTTCCAGACAGGACCCTGCCCATATGGTATAGACGTCTATTACCCCAGGGCGGTTTTGTGCGCCGGCCTCAGCCTGCATTATGTTGGCCAACAGGACGAATGGCGGGCGCACCATGCATGAGGCGATGTCTTCCGTGACCGACGACCGGACCCCCGGAACGACTCCCGGGACAGACCAAACCCTGATTACCGTCATCGAGGATGAGGCCATCGTCCTGACCGGCTACCAGATGCTGTTTGAAAGCTGGGGCTATGACGTGGTTGCCGCCAATTCAGCCGAAGACGCCTTGGACCAGTTGGGCCAGCGCCAGCGCCGCCCCGACGTCATCATTGCCGATTACCGCCTGAAGCAGGGCCGCACCGGCGTGGACGCCATCCGCGCCGTGCAGTTGGAATATGGCGGCGTGCCCGGGATACTGGTCACCGGCGACACCGGCACCGAGCGTCTGCGCGAAGCCGCCGCCTCGGGCCTGCCGATCCTGCACAAGCCGGTGAATGGCCGGCAGCTCCAGGACCTGATCCAGCGCTTGCTGGCCCACTGAGCGGGGGCTGCTCCCCCCGCATCAATCACCCCCGCATCACTCGCGCCAGCCGCCACAGCAGCTTGCGGCTTTCGTCCAGGATCAGGATGCTGCTGGCCACCGATGCCGCCAGGGCCCAGTCCTGGGCCGAAAGGGCGCTGGTGTGGAACACCGCCTGGGCCGGGCCCCAATGCACCGCCAAGGCCTGCAGTCCCAGCACTCCCAGCAACGCCAGCCACAGCTTGCCATTGGCCAGCATATTGCGGTTGAAGGCCGATTCGGCCCCCACACGGGCATTGAACACATTGAAGAACTGGAACAGCACGAAGGTGGTGAAGGCCAGCGTGCGGGCATAGGTCTCGTCGCCGGTCTGCAAGGCATGCTGCAGCACCAGCAGGGTGCCCACCATCATGGTCAGGCCATAAAGCGCCAGGCGTAGCATGCGCCGGGGGGTCAGGATGGGCTCGTCCGGCGGGCGTGGCGGGTCGGTCATCACTCCCTTGCGGGATGGGTCGAAGGCCAGAGCCATGGCCGGCGGGCCGTCCATGATGATGTTGACCCACAGGATCTGGATGGGATTGAACGGAACCGGCAAGGCCAGCAGCGGCGCCGTGAACACCGTTAGCAACGCGCCCACATTGGTGGACAGCTGAAAGCGCACGAATTTGACGATGTTGTCGTAGATGGTGCGGCCTTCCTTCACCGCGCGCACGATGGTGGCGAAGTTGTCGTCGGTCAGTACCATGGTGGCCGCCTCGCGGGTCACGTCAGTGCCGGTGCGGCCCATGGCCACGCCGATATCCGAGGCGCGCAGGGCGGCGGCGTCGTTCACGCCGTCGCCGGTCATGGCCACCACATGGCCGCGCTGCTTCAGCGCCTTGACGATGCGCACCTTGTGCTCGGGCGCCACCCGGGCGAACACTCCCACCTGATCGATCTGGCCGGCCAGATCGCTGGCAAGGTCCAGGTCGTGGCCGGTCAGGACGTCGCCGGGCAGGGCCAGCTCGCGGGCCACGGCGGCGGCGGTCAGGCGATGGTCGCCGGTGATCATCTTGACCGCGATGCCGGCCTGGTGGCAGGCGGCGATGGCGTCGGCGGCCTCGCGCCGGGGCGGGTCCATCAGTCCCACCAGCCCCAACAGGGTCAGCTCCTGCACCGCTTCCTCGATGGCGCCGGCCTCCAGCGCCGGCAGGCGCCGCACCGCCAAGGCCAGCACCCGCAGCGCCTGGTCGGCCAGATGGCCCAGATGGGTCTGCAGCCGCTCGCGCGCGGCCGCATCCAGGGGATGGGCAATGCCGTCGGCGGCCATCCAGCCGCTGCAGCGGGCCAGCAGCACGTCCGGCGCGCCCTTGACGAACAGCTCGACCCCGCCGCCGGCGGCGGCATGGGCGGTGGCCATGAACTTGCGCTCGGATTCGAAGGGCAACTCGCTCAGACGTTCCAGGCGCCGTTCGTCCTCCACCGCCAGCCCGGCCTTGGCCGCCAGGGCCAGCAGCGCGCCTTCGGTGGCGTCGCCGATCAACCGGCCGTCCTCGATGCGGCTGTCATTGCACAGCACGGCGGCGCGCAGCATCAGGGTCAGGTCGGGCAGGGGCTGGGCGGCTTCGGGGGTCAGCGCGCCCTCGGCGCCATAGCCCTCGCCGCTGACGGCAATGGCGTGGTCGCCCACCACCAGAGAGCGGGCGGTCATCTGGTTGACGGTCAGGGTGCCGGTCTTGTCGGAACAGATCACCGTGGTGCAGCCCAGAGTTTCCACCGCCGATAGCCGCTTCACGATGGCCCCGCGCCGGGTCATCTGGTACATGCCCACGGCCAGGGTCACGGTCACCACCGCCGGCAGGCCCTCGGGGATGGCGGCCACCGCCAGGGCGATGCTGGTGAGGATCACCTCGGCCAGGGGCTCGCCCCGCGCCAGGCCCATGCCGAGGATGATCATGACCACGATGCCGGCGATCAGGGCGAGGCGCTTGCCCAGATGGTCCAGCTTACGCTGCAGCGGGGTCTGGCCCTCGGCCACCTCCTGCAGCATGTCGGCCACCCGGCCCATTTCGGTGCCGGCGCCGGTGCCGGTGACCAGCATGACGCCGCGCCCCCGGGTCACCACCGTGTTCATCAGCGCCATGCAGCTGCGGTCCGCCAGGGCGGCGTCCGCCGCCACCGGCTGCACCGTCTTGCGCACCGCCAGGGATTCGCCGGTCAAGCTGGATTCGTCGATCTCCAGCTGGTGCGCCTCCACCAGCCGGCCATCGGCGGGCACCCGGTCGCCGGCCTCCAGCAGCACGATGTCGCCGGGCACCAGCTGGTCCGAGCCCAGCTTCTCCTCACAGCCCTGGCGGCGCACCCGCGACTGGTGCGCCAGCATGGCCTTCAGCGCTTCGAGGATGCGTTCGGCCCGATGCTCCTGCCAATGGCCCAGCACCGCATTGAAGGTGACCACCACCAGGATCACCACCATGTCGGTGGTGTCGCCGATCACGCCCGCCAGCACGGCCGCGGCGATCAGCACCAGGGTCAGCACATTGGCGAACTGCCCCAGGAAGGATTTCCAGGCGGGCGTCCGGGGGGCTTCGGGCAGGCAGTTGGGGCCATGGGCCTCCAGCCGCTGCTGGGCCTCGGCCCGGTCCAGGCCGGCGCAGGGATCGGTGCCGAGGCGCTGCAGCGCCTCGTCCTTGGAAAGGGCATGCCAGGGAATGGTGGTGAACATGGGCGTTGGACAATCATCGGAGAAGCGGACAGTCCGCCATGGTCAGACGGAAAGGCGGGAGCGTCAACGGATTGAACGGTGTCAGTTTCACAACAGTGGCACCAGGTAATGCAGGCTGTAGCCGGCGTCATCATCCACCCACCAGCGTTCTGGCCGGTAGCCGGCGGCGCGGGCCAGGGCGTGGAAGCTGTCCAGGCGGTATTTGTGGCTGTCCTCCACATGAATGCGCTCGCCCGCATGGAACCGGAAGCCGGCCTCGCCCAGCTGGACGGCCTGGTCATGCAGGCATTCCAGATGGATGGTCACCGCCAGCCGGTCCTGGTCCCAGCCGGCGCGGTGGCGAAAGCCCTCCAGCCGGAAATCGGCGCCCAGTTGCCGGTTGATGCGGGCCAGCAGGTTCAGGGTAAAGGCCGCCGTCACCCCTTGCGGGTCGTCATAGGCGCGCAGCAGCCGGGGCACCGGTTTGATCAGGTCCACCCCGATCAGCAGCGGGCCATGGGCGGCGGCCCGGGTCAGGAAGGCCCGGGCCTGGGCCGGGGGCAGGTTGCCGATGGTGGAGCCGGGGAAGAAGCCCAGGATGGGCTGGCGGCCCGAGGGCAGGGAAAAGGGACGGGTGAAGTCGGCGCAGACCGGCTGTACCGCGAGGCCGGGGCGCTGCCGGCGCAGCCGGTCGGCGATGGCATCCAGGGCGCCGCGCGCCACATCCAGCGGCAGATAGGCGCTGGGTTGAAGGGCGTCCAGCAACAGGCCCGCCTTGGTCTCGGAGCAGCCGCCAAACTCCACCAGCCGCCGCCCCGGACCGGCCAGCGCGGCGATCTCGGGTGCATGGGCCCGCAGCAGGCCCAATTCGGCTCGGGTCAGAGGATAGTCGGGCAGGGTGCAGATCTGCTCGAACAGCTCCAGTCCCCGGGCGTCGTACAGATGTTTGCAGGGAATGGCGCGCGGGCTGGCCGACAGCCCGTCCAGAACATCGGTCAGGAATTCGGTGCGGCCGGTCATGGGCTGTCCTCGGCCAGGCGCAAGCCGCTGCGCTGCCAGCGGGCGGCGGGCGGAAAGAAATTGCGGTAGGTGGCGCGGGCGTGGCCGTCGGGGGTGAGGTCCGACGAGCCGCGCAGCACCATCTGACCCACCATGAATTTGCCGTTGTATTCGCCGGCCGGTCCGCCCAGGGGCTCGAAGCCCGGATAGGGCAGATAGGCGCTGGCGGTCCATTGCCAGCGCTGCCCGAACAACTGCGGCAGGCCAGGGGCGGTGGTGGCGGCCACCTCCCATTCGGCCTCGGTGGGCAGGCGCTTGCCGGCCCAGCGGGCGAAGGCGTCGGCCTCGTAATAGCTCAGATGGGCCACCGGCGCGTTCCAGTCCAGCGGCGCCAGCCCGCGCGGGCCGAAGGCCTGGCGGCCGTCCGGCTGCCAATAGAGCGGCGCGGTCCAGCTCTGGGCCTGCACCATGGCCCAGCCGTCCGACAGCCAGAAGCGAGGATCGCGGTAGCCGCCCGCCTGGACGAAGCGGGCATATTCGGCATTGGTCATCAGCCGGGTGGCCAGGCGGAAGGGGCGCAGCGCCACCGCATGGCGCGGCTTTTCATTGTCGAAGGCAAAGCCCGGCCCGCTCTGGCCCAGGGACAGCACGCCGCCGGGGCTGGTCCACCATTCCAGCGGCGGCGGCTCGGCGCTCGCGCGCGCGGGCCCTGGCCGCAGCGCCGGGCGCAGCGGATTGCGTGAGAACAGATGCAAAAGGTCGGTCAGCATCAGCTCCTGATGCTGTTCCTCATGGGCGATGCCCAGAGTTGCCAGGTCCAGCAGGTCGAGCGAACAGTGCGGCAGCAGGCCCAGCACCGCCTGGGTCACCATCTGCCGCCAGTCCAGCACCTGCGCCAGGCCGGGGCGGGTCAGCAGGCCGCGCTCGGGCCGGGGGGGGCGATCGCCCAGGGACTCGTAATAGGAATTGAACATCCAGGCCCAGTCGGGCCGCTCGGTCCAGCCCGACGGCTCCAGCAGCAGGGCGTCCCAGAACCAGGTGGTGTGGGCCAGATGCCATTTGGCCGGGCTGGCATCGGGCATGCTCTGGGCCAGGCAGTCTTCGGCCGACAGGCCGTCGATCAGCGCCTCGCTGGCCGCCCGTACCCGCAGGAAGCGGGCGGCCAGGGCTTGGCGGTTCAGGTCCAGGCGGGGTTCCTGGGCAAGGATCGGCATTGGTCCGCTCCCGCATCCGTGGGTCTCTTTCGGCCAGATGGGGGCTGATGCCCGCAGCGGCAATGGCGACTATGACCTTGGGATTCCGACCAACGGAGGGTTGAGGGCGAGTCTCGTCTGAGGTAGGCTGAGCTTATCCAGTGACCAAAAGACCGGGCGGCAGAACCCGGCTTCAGGGGAGGCGAGCCATGCTCAATCTGGAAGTTTCGCCGCAAGCGATGCTGTTCGGGGCCGGTTGTCTGGCCCTGGTGGTGGAGCTGGCGCGCATCCTGTTCTGACGCCGTCCAGGGCAGGAAGGATCAAGGGCCGTACCCGAGGAGCCCCGGGTGCGGCCCTTGTTTTGTCTGTGCCCCTATCCCGAGGGAGTGGCCCATTCGGGCGGATGCGGCGGGAACAACGGTGTGGCGCCCTTTGTTTGCCGGGCATGGTTTCCCCCCGCCCCTTGGAGGAGCAATGGCCCAGCAGAGCAATGACGTCTTTGAATTCCTGAAGCAGGATCATCGTCAGATCGAGCAGATGCTGAACGATCTGGAATCCTGCAGCCCCGACCAGAGAGACCAGCTGTTCCAGGAGTTCAAGCAGCACCTGGTCGCTCACAGCAAGGCCGAGGAGCAGGCCTTTTACCCGAAGTTCCGCGATCAGGACCAGACCCACGACCTGGTGGAGGACGGCCTGAACGAGCATCAAAAGATCGACGAGATGCTTACCAAGATGGAAGGCATCGGATCGGACTCCAACACCTTCGACCAGACCCTGAAGGAGCTGAAGCAGTGCCTCCTGCATCATGTGCATGACGAGGAGGACAAGATGTTCCCGAAAGCGCGTCAGATGACCAGCGATGACGACGCCGAAGCCATCGGCAAGCGCGTCCGCTCTATCGAGGAAGGCCAGCTGCGCCACTAGGCCCGCCAAACAGCCTTCACCATTGCGGTCCCACCCTTCGCCCGGGGGGTGGGACTCTCCGCTTGTCCCGCTCCCTCTCTAGGGGGTGTACCCCGTCAGGCCAACTTTATTGCACGGCGGGGGACCACACCTTTCCGCATATCCAAGGCAATAAAACGAACGTCAGCCTAGGCCAGCCGAACTAATGCCGAAAACAATCGGTCCTGCACGTGAGGTGATGGACATGGCGGAATTCGCAACCATGGTATCCGATCATATCCCCAATCTGCGACGATATGCCCGGGTGCTCGTGAGAGATGCGGTACATGCCGAGGATCTCGTCCAAGACTGCTTAGAACGGGCGATTTCCCGTGAACATTTGTGGCGCCAGGGCACCAATCTGCGTGCCTGGCTTTTCACCATCCTGCACAATCTCTACATCAACCAGTATCTGCGCCATGGCTCGGTGGGAACGGTGGTGCCGCTGCTCGAAGAGCATGCCCTGGTGTCCTGCCCGGCCCGGCAATTCCACTCGGTCACCTTGGCCGACTTGGCGCGGGCCTTCGACGACCTGCCCAAGCAGGAGCAGCAGGTGGTCCTGCTGGTGGGCCTCGAGGGCATGCAATATGAAGACGCCGCCGAGGCCCTGGGGGTTCCCATGGGCACGGTGAAATCCCGGCTGTCGCGGGCGCGCCGGCGTCTGCGCAAGCTGATGGACGGCGATTTGCGCTCGCCCAAGCGCGGCAATGGCCGTCCGCCGCGCATCGACCCCCGGCTGGCCTATCATCTGGAGCGGATGATGGGCGGCACCCGCACGGCCCAGGCCGGCGGAGCCCGGGATGAGGCGTAGCATCCCGGTCGCCCTGCTGCTGGCGGCGGCGTCCCCCGCGGCGGCCGAGCCGCCGGGCGATTGCCAGGCCGCCGCCCAGCACGCCCAGGCCATGCTGCAGGGCGAGGGAGGGGTGCCCGACTATATGGCCCGCACCCTGGCGGCCATGACGCCCCAGGCCCGCCAGCAGGCCCAAGCCCTGACCCGGTCGGCCCTGGCCCTGGCCCGCCAGGGCCGCTCCCAGGCCTGCGACCAGCATATGGCCCAGCTGCGCGATCTGACCGGCCTGCAGAATCTGGGGCGTCCGGCGGCCATGCCGTCAACCCGGCTGGCGAGATATTGCTTGTCGAACAGGTTCCAGGCCGTGCCGAACAGCGTCACCCGCCCAGCGCCTGGCGTGTAGG
>CAYOKN010000128.1:0-8693 GCA_964404545.1 uncultured Rhodospirillaceae bacterium
CCATGGCGCTGCGCACCCACTGCCAGACCTCGGGCGTGTCGCTGACGGAAAAGGACGCCTACAACAACGTCATCCGCACCACCATCGAGGCCATGGCGGCGGTCCTGGGCGGCACCCAGTCCCTGCACACCAACGCCCTGGACGAGGCCATCGCGCTGCCGACCCCGTTCTCGGCTCGCATCGCCCGCAACACGCAGCTGATCATCGCCGAGGAAACCGGCATCCCCCATGTGGTGGACCCGCTGGGCGGCTCTTACTATGTGGAGCATCTGACCCACAGCCTGGCCAACGAAGCCTGGAAGCTGATCCAGGAAGTGGAGGCCATGGGCGGCATGACCAAGGCGGTCGAGTCCGGCATGCCCAAGATGAAGATCGAGGAAGCCGCCGCCCGCAAGCAGGCCCGCATCGACAAGGGCGAAGAGGTCGTGGTGGGCGTGAACAAGTACCAGCCCAAGGAAGAGGCCGAGATCCCGATCCTGGACGTGGACAACGCCAAGGTGCGCGAGGCCCAGATCGCCCGCCTGAACAAGATCAAGGCCACCCGCGACGGCAAGGCGGTGGACGCCGCTCTGGCCGCTCTGACCGAGGCCGCTGCCTCGGGCCAGGGCAATCTGCTGGAACTGGCGGTCAACGCCACCCGCGCCCGCGCCACCGTGGGCGAAATCTCGGACGCCCTGGAAAAGGTGTTCACCCGCCACAAGGCCGAGATCCGCTCCATCTCGGGCGTCTATGGCGCCGTGTACGAGGGTGACGAGGGCTTTGCCAAGATCAAGTCCGAGATCGACGCCTTCGCCGCCGCCGAGGGCCGCCGGCCCCGCATGCTGGTGGTCAAGATGGGCCAGGACGGCCATGACCGTGGCGCCAAGGTGATCGCCACCGCCTTCGCCGACCTGGGCTTCGACGTGGATGTGGGCCCGCTGTTCCAGACCCCGGCGGAAGCCGCCCGTCAGGCCATCGAAAACGACGTCCATGTGGTGGGCGTGTCCTCGCAGGCCGCCGGCCACAAGACCCTGGTGCCGCAGCTGATCGAAGAGCTGAAAAAGGGTGGCGCCGGCGACATCATCGTGGTCTGCGGCGGCGTTATCCCGCAGCAGGACTATGACTTCCTGTTCAAGTCGGGCGTCGCCGCCGTGTTCGGCCCGGGCACCAACATCCCGGCCGCCGCCGCCAAGATCCTGGACATTGTCCGCGGCAAGAACCCGGTGGCCGCCGAGTAAGCCTCGGCACCGCCACCCCAGACAAGGCCGCTCCTTCCGGGGCGGCCTTTTTTCTTGCGCGGCGGAACCTTGGACCCTCAAGGCTGTTTATCCCCTGCCCTCCGGGAGAAGCCTGTTGCCGCTTTCCAACGCGCCGCGAACCACGCTCGTCGCCGCGCCCGCCACGCCCAGCCAGCGCCGCGCGGTCCTGACCGCCATGGCGGCGCTCGCCGCCGTTTCCACGCTTGCGCTGCCCTTTGCGTCGCTACAGTTACCGGCCTTTCCGCAGGTGGTGCCGTTTTATGTGGCCGGTGTCTCCTTGACCGAGCTGGTGACCGCCTTCCTGCTGTTCAGCCAGTTCTGGCAAAGCGGCTGGCCGCCCCTGGCGGTTCTCGGCGCAGCCTATCTGCATACCGGGCTGGTGGTGATTCCGCATATGCTGTTCTTTCCCGACCCGGCGGTGGGATTGGTGCACGGGGCCAGCACCGCCCAGCTGTCGGCCTGGCTGTGGCATGTGTGGCATATCGGGTTTCCGGCCCTTGTCCTGGCCTATGTGCTGACCCTGCCCAGGCTGGGCCGGCTGACGGTCCGCACCGGCACGCAAGGCCGGTGGGTCGCCCTGGTCATGGCCCTGATCGCCCTCGAGGTGGGCCTCTTCACCGTGGGGCTGATCTGGCTGGATCCGGTCCTGCCGGTGCTGCACAGCAACAATGTCTGGCATCCCATCACCTTCCAGCTGGGCTGGATCATGGGCATCCTGACCGTGCTCGCCTTTCTTCTGCTCTGGCGCCTGACCGGCCTGCGGACCTTCCTGCATCTCTGGCTGGCCATGGCGCTGGTGGCGTTTTTCTTCGACTTTACGCCCAATCTGCTGGCCCTGAAACGTTATACCTTGGGCTGGTATCTGGGCCGGACCAACAGCTTGCTGGCCGCCAGCACCCTGATGATTCTGTTCCTGCTGGAGACCAGCCGGCTCTACCAGAATTTGGGCCGTTTCAACCGCGAGCTCGAAGCGCAGGTGACCGCGCGCACCGCCGAACTGTCCAAGGCGCTGAAGGAGCGGGAGCTGCTGCTGCGGGAAGTGTACCACCGCGTGAACAACAATCTTCAGCAGGTGACCAGCCTGATCACCCTGGAGCAGGCAGCCCTGACCGACCGGGGGGCGGACCGCGCCTTCGCGCGCATCCGAGAACGGATCGCCGCCCTGGGAATGGTGCACCGGCAGCTGATGCGCTCCAATGACCTGACCACCTTTGGACTGCGGCCCTTCCTGGACGATCTGCTGGACAATGTCGAGGCGGGCCAGGGGGGCGGCATGGTCATCGAGCGGCAGATCGAGAACCGGCCCGCCGACCTGGACCTGGCCATGCCGCTGGGCCTGGTGGTGACGGAATTGATCGCCATTTGCCTGCGGGCCGAGCCGCCGCCGCACCGGCTCCTGGTGGCGCTGTCCTGGGCCGGGTCCGAGGCCAGCCTGACGGTCAGCTGCGCCCGGTGCCAGAAGCCCCCCGCCGGAGACCTGGGCTTTCGGATCGTGGAGGCGCTGGTTGAGCAATTGGAGGGGAGCCTTGCCTGGCCAACCGGGGAACAAGAAGGCTTTTTGGTGCGTTTCTCGCTTTCTGAGGAGGCGCAATGACAAAGCAGGTCTGTATCATGGTGGTCGAGGACGACGCATTGATTCGGCTGGCCCTGAGCCAGTTCCTGGAGACGATGGGCTACCGCGTCTGCGCCACGGCATCGAACGGGCCGGCGGCCGTGGACCTGGCCCTGGAACATCGGCCCAGGCTGATCCTGATGGATGTGCGTCTGAAGGGGGCCATGGACGGGATCGATGCGGCCCTGGCCATCAATGATCACTTCGACTGCAAGACGGTGTTCATCACCGGCTCGACCGAGACCGAGACCTTGGACCGGATCAACCAGGACCATCCCGATGCCGTGCTGATCAAGCCCATCCTGCCCGCCCAGTTGGCCGGCGTGATCGACCGGTTGCTCTCCTGACCGCCGCTGCTATGCTTCGGCCATGATCCGTTTGCGCCCCTTTGCGGCCCTGGCCGCCTTCCTGCTGCTGGCCAGCCCGGCCCAAGCGGGGTCCACCGTCGTCCTGAGCTGCCTGAAATGGTCCACCGAACTGAAGGTGGGCGCCGGCCGGCAGATGCAAGCCCAGGGGCTGGAACTGGCCGTCATGGAGTGCCGGACCACTGGCCGCTTCGCCAGCTATGCGCGCATGGCCGATCCGGCCAAGGTGAAACGGCTGGAAGCCCTGGCGGCCATGGATGTCAAGGACGGCGCCCGGGTACAGGATTTCGTGGATGTTTCCAAGGCCCTGGGCCCGGAATTCGCCGACCAGTTCGGTGCCATGGACGAGATGACCTTCGGCGATGTGCGCTCCACCCTGCTCGACCTGGCCAAGCCCACGGGCGAGATGGTGAACGGCACCCGCATTCCCTACTACACCCACCACAGCTGCGGCAAGCTGGTGCCGCTGGACTATTACCGCCAGCCTGGCACGCTTGCGGTGATCTGTGTCGGCGCGCCGCTAACCATCACCGAGGGCAGCGGCAGCTGGAACTGAGCCGTCCGCGTCCAAGCCGCAGCGCCGCATCAGCGCCAGCAGATGGCCGGGCACCGGCGCCTGTACGGTGATGGGCGGCTTTTCCGGCCAATAGAGCGGCACGGTGACGGCGCGGGCGTGCAGATGCAGGCCGGCGCCGGGAACCGCCGATGGGTCGCCATAATGGGGGTCGCCCACAATGGGGCAGCCCAGATGGGCCAGATGCACCCGGATCTGGTGGGTGCGCCCGGTGCGGGGATGGCATTCGATCCAGCAGAACCCCTCGGCCCGGCCCAGCACCCGCCAGTCGGTGACCGCCGTCTGGCCGCCGGGCTGCACCTGCATGCGGAAGCCGCCATGGGGGCTGGAGACCTTTTTCAGGGGGGCGTCGATGCGGCCCTGGTCCTGGGCCGGCCCGCCCAGCACCACCGCCCAATAGGTCTTTTCCACATGGCCGGTCATGAACAGCCGGCCCAGCCGCTTCAGGCCGCGCTGATTGCGCCCCAGCACCAGGCAGCCGGAGGTGTCGCGGTCCAGCCGGTGCGCCAGCTGCGGCAGCTCCTTGTAGCCGAAGCGCAGATGCGGCAGCCAGGATTCCAGGGTGGTGCCGCCGCCGGGGCCGGCATGCACGGGGATGCCGGCCGGCTTGTCCAGGACCAGCATCAGGGGGTCCTTGAACAGGACCCGGTCCTGAACGGCAGCGGGGGCGGCGGCGGGAGAGATGATGTCGCTCATGGGGCGAGGGTTTGGACCCTTTGCGGTAGGTCCGTCAAGCGCAAGAACAGGACCGCCCCGCCTTCTGTTCCCTTTGGGCACCGCCAAAGGAGAATACGCCATGCCAACCGCACCCCAGATGAACAAGATCCTGGACCGGGTCAACTTCCCCGCCGACAAGGTGGAGCTGGTAACCCTGGCCGAGCGGCTGGAGGCCGACGCCGAGGTGATGGACACCCTGCGCGAGCTGCCCGACGTGCGCTATCGCAGCATGTTGGATGTGTTCAATGCCGCCGGCGTCCCGACCGAGCCGGTGCCGCCCTATCCGCAGACCCAGATCGCGCCACTGCCCAGCGACCGGCACATCCTGGACGAGGTGCGCAAGGGCCGCCGCGAACCGGATTGAGACCGTCAGGTAAAGCGGGTCAGCACGCCGGCCAGCATGCCGGTGCCCAACAGATGCAGGGCGGTGGCGGTTTCGGCGCCGATGGACGAGCCCATGGCCTGCCAATAGACGAAGGCCGCCGCCAGCAGGACCGAGGCCAAGGCGAGAATCTTGAACATGGTCTTTCCCTCTTCTTGCGCGGGTTGGCCCGCGTCCCTGGCCAGGATCAATCAAAGTCCGTGCCAGGGCAGGAAAGCCCTTATACGTTGGGATAGGTCACCGGGCGACCTGCGCTTTGTCGCAGATTGAGGCGCAAAGTGGTAACGCCACAGCAAGAATTCGCAGAGGCGGGGAGCCGGAGCCGGGCTCCAGCCCCCGCGGTCCCTTAGTGCGCGGATCCGGACGACTGGTGCGACAGCCAGCCGGCCAGCCAGGCTCCGAAGCTGGCGGAATTTTCCAGGGTATAGGGGTTGGACTTGTCCGACTTGCCGGCACGAGCCGCTTCCATGCCTTCCTGCATGGCGGCTTCGGCGGCGGGATTCGGGGTGCGGTCCATCTCCGGCATGCCACGGCGGGGACGGGCGGTGCGGGCGGTCTGCATGGGGCCTCCTTTCTTCAGTTTGCGACAGGGCCGGCCAGAGCACGGCCCGGCGCCGGTCCCGGCTCCCCGGGGCAAACCCGAGGGGGCGGAAGCGACACCATTGCGAGAACCCGGAGTGTGGGCTCGGGGGGCCGGCATGACGGCGCCGGCCCGGAATGACCTGAAGCGGCCACGAAAGGGGATGGTCTGACGGCGTCCCGGCGGGTCCCGGGCGCGTCCCCTGGTCCCTAACATAGGGGTCCGCGCCTTCGAGGTAAACCCCGGTGCCCCGGAACAGACGGTCAGGGCCGGCTGTTTCCTGCTTTCGGAACCGACAACCGGAGGAAGTCCCATGGGCCGCAAGATCAATCTGAACACCGCCGGCAAGGACGAGCTGGACCAGATCCCGGGCATCGGCAAGAACTGCGCCGAGGAATTGATGCGCTATCGCGAGGAGCATGGCGGCATCAAGAGCATGGACGAACTGAACGACATTCCCGGCTTCGGCGACAAGGCCATCCAGCATCTGCGCGAGAACGCCGAGCTCTGACTTTTCCCCGCCGCTCCGCGAAAAGGGCCGCCCCGGGTGATCGGGGTTGACAGGAGCGCCCCCGTTCCCAGAGTAGGGGCCTCCCAAAGGAGTGGTGGATGAGAGTCGGGATCGACATGGGTCAGACGCCAGCCGGCATGGCGGCGACCCTGGATCTGGAGGAATTGCTGGCGACCCGCCTGCTGGTGCAGGGCAATTCGGGGTCCGGCAAGTCGCATCTGCTGCGCCGCTTGGCCGAGCAGAGCGCGCCCTATGTGCAGCAGGCCTTCATCGACCCCGAGGGCGATTTCGTCACCCTGGCCGACCGCTTCGGCCATGTGGTGGTGGACGCGGCCGAGCATAAGGAAGGTGCACTGCAGCAGATCGCCGCGCGCATCCGCCAGCACCGGGTCAGCGTGGTGCTGAACCTGGAGAATCTGGAAGCCGACCTGCAGATGCGCTATGCCGCCGCCTTCCTGGGCGGGCTGTTCGATGTGGACCGCGACTTCTGGTATCCCATGGTGGTGGTGGTGGACGAGGCGCAGCTGTTCGCCCCCGCCGCCGCCGGCGAGGTTTCCGACGAGGCCCGCAAGGCGTCTCTGGGCGCCATGACCAACCTGATGTGCCGTGGCCGCAAGCGCGGCCTGGCCGGCATCATCGCCACCCAGCGCCTGGCCAAGCTGGCCAAGAACGTGGCCGCCGAGGCCTCGAACTTCCTCATGGGCCGCACCTTCCTGGACATCGACATGGCCCGCGCCGCCGACCTGCTGGGCATGGAGCGGCGCCAGGCCGAGATGTTCCGCGACCTGCAGCGCGGCCAGTTCATCGCCCTGGGCCCGGCCCTGTCGCGCCGGCCGCTGCAGATCAAGATCGGCGCCGTGGAAACCCATGGCCGCGCCGGCAGCCCCAAGCTGCTGCCCCTGCCCGAGACGCCCACCGAGGATGTGCGCGAGCTGATCTTCTCCTCCACCGAGCCCGAGCCGCCGCGCTATGTGGTGCGCCGCCCCTCGCCCGCCGCCAGTGCCGACCTGATGGCCCGGCTGGAGCGGGCCGAGGCCGAGCAGGTGGCGCCGTTGCCCACCCCGCCCGCCAGCCCCTTCACCCCCGCCGCCGACCCGGGCAACGACAAGGGTCTGGGCGAGAAGGGCCCGTCCTACGAGGACATCATCCGCGAGGTGCTGGCGGACCCGGAGACCTGCTTCCGCTCGGTGGCGGTGCTGTATCAGGATTTCCTGGTGCGCTGCCGCACCTATAACGTGAATGGCCGCGTGCTGGACCTGGCCGCCTTCCGCCGCAAGCTGGCCGCCGCCCGCACCGACCTGGACGGCGCCATGAGCGCCAATCCCGACTGGGAAAAGGCCGAGATGATGGCCGCCAGCCTGGCCGAGGACATCCAGGGCGTCTATCTGCTGCTGGCCCGCGCCGCCATCGAGGGCACCCCCTGCCCGCCCAATTCCGAGATCGCCCGCATCCGCGGCAGCCGCTCGCCCCGCCGTGCCCTGGGTCTGCTGAGCCATATGGAGGGCCAGGGCCTGATCGTGGTGCATAACGACGTGGACCTGGACGGCAACCGCGTCATCGGCCTGCCCGGCCTGGACCTGGAAACCGCCCCCGGCCACCCCGACGCGGTGGTCGAGGAAGAGGCTTAAGGGCCGTCTTCCCGCCCTTACATCTCCACCTTGCCGCCGCGCATCTTCTTCACCGCCGACCGCTTGCCCTTGGCCTCCAGGCGGCGCTGCTTGCTGGCCAGGGTGGGACGGGTAGCCTTGCGGGGCTTGGGCGGGATGGCGGCCTCGCGGATCAGGGCCAACAGGCGCTCCAGCGCATCCTTGCGGTTGGCGTCCTGGGTTCGGAACTGCTGGGCGGTGATCACCAGCACGCCGTCCTGGGTCAGGCGGTGACCGGCCAGGCGCATGAGCCGGATGCGCACATCATCGGGCAGGCTGGGCGAGCCGCGCACGTCGAAGCGCAACTGCACCGCCGTCTCCACCTTGTTGACATTCTGCCCGCCGGGGCCCGAGGCACGCAGGAAGCTCTCCTCCAGCTCGGACTCGTCCAGATGAATGCGGCGGGTGACGGGGATCATGGCGCCAATTTCAGGCGGGTGCGGGCCTCCACCAGGCGCAGGCGGGCGGCCTGGACCGCGGTCTGTTCGGTGGTGTCATCCACCAGGCCGGCGGCGCGGCTGGCGTTATAGGCATCGACGCAGGCGCCGATCAGTTGGGCCTGCTCCGGCCCCTCGGGCCAGGTGGCGGCGGTGGCAGCCTGCCAGGACCAGTCCAGCAGCGGGCGATCCAGCCGCGCAGCCAGGGCCTGGGCCGCTTCGGCGCGGTAGGCCAGTTGGAAGGCCGCGCCCTCGCGCTCGGTCTGGCGGGGCGAATTCTCGGCCAGGGCGGCCAGAAAGGCGGACTCAAAGGCCCCGGCGGCGCGTACCAGCACCGGGGCGCACAGCACCAGCCGGTCGCGGCCCGAGGCGGCGGCCAGACGGCCGAAATAGTCCTGGCCCTGGGCCAGGGCCGGGCCGGCGGCGGACAGGCAGAACATGAGGGCAAGAACGCGTCGCATGGGGATAGTGATGGCCCAACGCCCCATTCCCGGCAATGAAAAATCAGGCTATCAAGGCGCCATGAGCGCCGAAACCGACGGCTATGTGGCCGAAATCGACTATGCCCATGCCTTTCATGCCGAGATGGCGCCGGCCCACCTGGCCTTTGCCCTGCTGCTGCGCGGCATCG
>CAYOKN010000129.1:0-6222 GCA_964404545.1 uncultured Rhodospirillaceae bacterium
TCTCCTGGCCGAGCGTCAGCGGCGTGGCGTCCTGCAGATGGGTGCGGCCGATCTTGACAAGGCCGGCGAACTCGTCGGCCTTGGCCGACAGCGCGGTGCGCAGATGGTCCAGGGCGGGTAGCAGCCGGGTCTGCACCTCGTCCACCGCCGCGATATGCATGGCGGTCGGAAAGCTGTCATTGGACGACTGGCCCATATTCACATGGTCGTTGGGATGCACCGGGCTCTTGCCGCCGCGCTGTCCGGTCAGGATCTCGTTGGCGCGACCGGCGATCACCTCATTGGCGTTCATGTTGCTCTGGGTGCCCGAGCCGGTCTGCCAGACCACCAGCGGGAACTCGGCCAGGTGGTCGCCGCGCGCCACCTCTTCCGCCGCCTGGATCACCGCCTCGGCCAGATCAGGCGGCAGCTTGCCCAGGTCGCGGTTCACCATGGCCGCCACCTGCTTCAGGGTGCCCAGGGCGCGCACCAGCGTCTCGGGCATGGGCTCGGCGCCGATGCGGAAATTCATCAGCGACCGCTGTGTCTGGGCGCCCCAATAGCGGTCGGCCGGCACCTCCAGGGCGCCCATGCTGTCGGTCTCGGTGCGGGTCTCCATGGTCCTTCCCCCATTTCGTGCTCTTTGGCATATGGGGTCAGGCCCGGGCTTCGTACCACCCCTTGCTCGCATTCACCAGCCGCACCACCGACAGCATCACCGGCACCTCGATCAGCACTCCCACCACCGTGGCCAGGGCGGCCCCGGACTGGAAGCCGAACAGCGCGATGGCGGCGGCCACCGCCAGCTCGAAGAAGTTGGAGGCGCCGATCAAGGCCGACGGGCCGGCCACGCAATGGGCCACGCCCAGCCGGCGGTTCAGCAGATAGGCCAGGCCGGAATTGAAATAGACCTGGATGGTGATGGGCACCGCCAGCATCAGGATCACCAGCGGCTGGGCGATGATCTGCTCGCCCTGGAAGCCGAACAGCAGCACCAGGGTGGCCAGCAGCGCCCCCAGGGACAGCGGCCCCAGGGTCTTCAGTACGCCCGCCAGGGCCGCCTGTCCGCCCTGGCGCAGCAGCCAGACGCGCCAAGCCTGGGCGATCAGCACCGGCACCAGGATGTACAGCACCACCGACAGCACCAGGGTGTCCCAGGGCACGGTGATGGCCGACAGCCCCAGCAGCAATCCCACGATGGGGGCAAAGGCCACCACCATGATGGCGTCGTTCAGGGCGACCTGGCTCAGGGTGAAATGGGGCTCGCCCCGGCACAGGTTGGACCAGACGAACACCATGGCGGTGCAAGGCGCCGCGGCCAGCAGGATCAGGCCGGCGATATAGCTGTCGATCTGGCCATCGGGCAGCCAGGGCCGGAATAGCTGGTCGATGAACACCCAGCCCAGCAGCGCCATGGAAAAGGGCTTCACCGCCCAGTTCACGAACAGGGTGACGCCGATGCCGCGCCAATGCCGGCTGACCTCGCCCAGGGCGGCGAAGTCGATCTTCAGCAGCATGGGAATGATCATCAGCCAGATCAGTCCCGCCACCGGCAGGTTCACCTGGGCCAGTTCCATGCGGCCGATGGCCTGGAACGGGGCGGGCAGCACATGGCCCAGCCCGATTCCGGCCAGGATGCACAAGCCCACCCACAGGGACAGCCAGCGTTCAAAGAAACCCATGGCGGGCGCGCTGCTGCTCAACTGGCCAATCCCTGGCGGTCCACGGCGCCGATGTCGTCCAGGCGCTTTTGCAGGGTCAGGCGGTCCAGCGCCCGGATGGGCAGGGACACGAACACGCTGATGCGGTTGGCCAGCATGCGGTACACGTCGGCCACCATGGCGGCACGCTCGGCCTCGTTGCCCTCGAAACGCGACGGATCGGGCACGCCCCAATGGGCGGTCATGGGCTGGCCCGGCCAGGCGGGGCACAGCTCGCCGGCGGCGTCGTCGCAGACGGTGAAGACGAAATCCAGCTCGGGCGCCTCGGGGTTGGCAAATTCCTGCCAGCCCTTGCTGCGCAGGCCCTCGGTGGGGTGGTTCAGCCGATGCAGCAGATCCAGCACCTGGGGATTGACCTGGCCGGCCGGATGGCTGCCCGCCGAGAAGGCGCGGAAGCGGCCCTGTCCCTCGCGGTTCAGGATGCATTCGGCCATCTGGCTGCGCGCCGAATTGGCGGTGCACAGGAACAGGACGTTAAAGACCTTCTCGGATTGGCTCATGGTCGCGGCCTCAGCAGCAGTGGGAGGCGGGCTGGTCCAGCAGCACCGCTCCCTGGTCGCACAGGGTCTGCACCGGAATGGCGGTGACCCGGCTCAGCCGGTCGTGATCGCGCTTCAAGGCCGGGTCGTCGGTCAGCAGCGCCGACCGCACCATCTCCAGCATGGCCAGGGCGAAGGGATTGATCGCCCGGTCGGCCAGCCGGTAATAGACCCAGCGGCCCTCTTTGCGCTGCAGCACCAGCCCCGCCGCCTTCAGCAGCGAAAGATGCTTGGACACGGTGGCGGGGGCCAGGTCCATGACGGCGGTGATCTGGCAGACGCATAGCTCGCCGGTCTCCAGCAGGCGCAGGATACGCACCCGGTTGGGATCGGCGGCGGCCTTGGTCACGAGTTCGAACAGCTCAAGCATGCCAGCAGCATAGTCATGTTTCGTTGAATGGCGAAATGACGAATTGGTGACGGTTTCGTTGCCGACTCAGCCCTTCAGCCAGGACTCCACCGCCTCGGGCTTGGGCAGGCCGCCGGCATGGACCACGGTCCCGTCCACCACCACGCCGGGCGTGCTCATCACGCCATGGGCCAGGATGGCGGCCATGTCGGTCACCTTCTCCACCTGCACCGCGACGCCCAGGGCGGCGGCCTTGTCCTCGATCAGCTTGGCGGTGTTGATGCAGCTCTTGCAGCCGGACCCCAGCACCTTGATGGTCTTCATGGTCATGTCCTCCAGGTCAGAACAGGGCATTGAACAGATAGCCGACGGCGGTGAAGGCCACCGCCAGGAAGGCGGCGAAGGCCACCAGCAATTGGGGCTTCATCACTTTGCGCAGGATCATCATCTCGGGCAGCGAGATGGCCACGGTGCTCATCATTAGGGCCAGCACCGTGCCTACCGGCAGGCCCTTGGCCAGCAGCGCCTCGGCCACCGGGATGATGCCGGTGGCGTTGGCATAGAGCGGAATGCCCGCCACCACCGCCAGCGGCACCGCGAACAGATTGTCGGCCGAGGCGTGGCGCAGGAAGAAGTCCTCGGGCACATAGCCATGCAGCCCGGCACCGATGCCGATGCCCAGCAGCACATAAAGCCAAACCCGGCCCAGGATTTCGCGCACCTGGCCCGCCGCATAGGCGGCGCGACCGCCCAGGCCCGTGGGCGGGGCGGCGGTGCAGACCTTGCCCATGCGGATCTGCCAGACATAGTCCTCGACCCAGCGTTCCAGGCGCAGCCGGTCCGCCAGCCAGCCGCCGGCCATGCCCACCGCCAGGCCGGTGGCCACATAAAGAGCGGCGAGCTTCCAGCCCAACAGGCTGGCCAGGATCACCACCGCCACTTCGTTGATCATGGGCGAGGCGATCAGGAAGGCCATGGTGGCCCCCAAGGGGATGCCGCCTTCCAGGAAGCCGATGAACAGGGGCACCGACGAGCAGGAGCAGAAGGGCGTCACCGCCCCCAGCGTCACCGCCAGGCCATAGGACAGGCCGCGCGGCTTGCCCTCGATCAGGCTGCGCACCCGCTCGGGCGCCAGCAGGGTGCGGAACAGCCCCATGACGAACACCACCAGGGCCAACAGCACGAAGATCTTGGCCGTGTCTTCGATGAAGAAATGCACGGCCCCGGCAAGCCGCGAGCCTGGCGCGAGGCCGAGCATATGGAAGGTGGCCCAATCGGCCAGATGGGTGAACAGGCTAAGCATGGCCCCAGCCTATTCCCATTTCGTCATCTGACGAAATGCTAAATTTGCCTGGGGCCTATGCCTGCGGTCATACCTTCGGCTGCAACTCGCCCACGGGCATCACGCCGATTTCCTCGACCCGGTGCTGCAGGGCCAGCCGGTCCAGGGCTTCGATGCGCAGGTCGGCGAAAACCTGCACCCGATTGCGGATCTCGTTATAGACCCGCTGGAACAGCTGCACCTGCTGCGCCGGCAGGCCGCGGAAGGTGGCCGGCGAGACGAAGGGCCAATGGGCGGTGATGGGTGCGCCGGGCCAACTGGGCATCGCCTCGCCGGCCATGGGATTGGACAGGATGAACACGAAGTCCATGGGGTGGTGCGCCAATTCGGTCCACCCCTTGGGCCGCAGGCCGGCGGTGGGCAGGCGGGCCCGCTCCAGCACCTCCAGCGCCAAGGGATGCACCGCCGCCGCCGGCCGGCTGGCAGCGGAATAGGCGCGAAAGCGGCCCTGGCCCCAGTGGTTCAGCAGCGCCTCGGCCAGGATGCTGCGGGCGGCGTTTTCGGTACTGAGGAATAGAACGGTGTAAAGCTGGGCGGGCATGGTCCGCCTCCCCCCCTGATTGCTACCTTATCAGCGTATCAAGGGGGCGGCCGGTTGTGGGTGAACTTACCGTCAAACCTTGATGACAGGCCGAACGGCGGTCAGAACTCGGTATGGGGCGGCGAGACCCAGACCTTGTAGGCCAGGGGGCCGGTGTCGGCGGTGCGCTCGATGTAATGCACCGCATCGCCGGGCTGCAACTGGTCAAAATCCCCGTCCATCAGGCTGTTGCGGTGAAAATACAGGCTGGTGCCGGTGGCGGTGCGCAGGAAGCCATGGTCCTCGTCGGGGAACAGCTCGGTCACCTCGGCCCGCATGGCCGGCGCGTCCACGGGGGTTTTCACATCGCCGGACAGCTGGCGCTTGTAGTCGATCAGTTGACGCTCGGCGGCGTCGAAGGCATCGCGCAGCGCCTTATAGACATCGGGATGGGCATAGTCCTGGGCGGATTTCTCGGGTGCGCGGGTGACGTTCAACTCGCCCTGGGGAACACCCAGATGAATATTCACGGTAAAGGCATTGCCCTTGCGGTGCTGCTTGTGCCGGGCCTCCACCGCCACGCGGCAGCTGGTCAGCCGGTCATAGAGCCGGTCCAGCTTGGCGGCACGCTCGCGGATGGCCGTCTCCACCGCCTCGGATGGCTCAAGATTATGAAATCGAATATCCAGGGGCACCTGCATGTCGGCCTCTTTGTGATGGGACTTTGCTTTTGCCTCTAGACTTGTTGCCGCGGCCCTGCATTTAAAAGGCGCGCAAACGAGCATCCGAGGACCCATGAAGCGCGCTCTCGATCTTGGCCAGGCCCTGGGCCTGGCCTTCTCTCATCTGGACGCCGGCCGGCTGGCCGAGGCCAAGGCCCTGGGCAGGCAGATCGTCCAGGCGGTGCCGCGCCATCCGGCGGCCCATTACCTGCTGGGGCTGGTGGCGCTGCGCCAGGGCCAGCCCAAGCGCGCCATCGAGTCGCTGGAGCAGGCGGTGGGCCTGGGCCCCGACCAGATGCCGCCGCGCCTGGCCCTGGCCCGCGCCTTGGCCGCCGCCGGGCGGCGCGGCCCGGCCATGACCCAATACCGCAAGGCGCTGGACCTGGGGCAAAGCTCGGAGGCGCGGCTGGAACTGGGCGACCTGCTGCGCGAGGCGGGCGAGACCCAGGCGGCGGTGATGGAATATGAAGCCGCCCTGGCCGGCAATCCGGCCCTGGCGGAAGCCTGGAACGCCCTGGGCAACCTGCTGCGCGAGGCCGGCGACCCGGCAACGGCGGCGCGCACATTGACCAAGGCGGTGGAACTGCGGCCCGACTGGGCGGCGGCCTGGAACAATCTGGGCGTGGCCTGCAAGGACCTGGGCCGCTTTGCCGAGGCCGAGGCCGCCTTCCTGCGCGCCCTGGAACTGCGGCCCGGCTGGGCGGCGGCCCATGCCAACCTGGCCGGGGTGCTGGGTGGGCTGAAGCGCCCCGCCGAGGGGTTGGTTCATGCCGAGCAGGCGGTGGCCCAGGATGGCCGCGATGCCGGCGCCTGGGCGGTGCTGGGCGACCTGCGCCGCCAGGCCGGTCGGCCGCTGGAGGAATGCGAGGCCGCGTTCCAGGCGGCCTTGAGGCTGGACCGCGCCATGACGGCGGCCTGGCATGGCCTGGCCGAGGCGCGGCGCGAGCATCATGCCGCCGAGGCGGCGGCCGAGGCCTATCGCACGGTCCTGCGCCTGGACCCCGAGGACCGGCTGGGCGCCTCGCTGGGCCTCGCCCTGTGCGGCGAGGC
>CAYOKN010000129.1:6236-8682 GCA_964404545.1 uncultured Rhodospirillaceae bacterium
GGCGCCTGAGGCCTATGTGGCCAGCCTGTTCGACGAATATGCCGAACGCTTCGACCAGGACCTGACGGAAAGCCTGAATTATCGCGGCCCTGAACTGGTGCTGGACGCCATCGCCCGCACTGGCGGCGGCCAGGGGCTGGCGGTGCTGGACCTGGGCTGCGGCACCGGCCTGTGCGCCCCGGGGCTGCGCCCGCTGGCGGCCCGGCTGGATGGCGTGGACCTGTCGCCGCGCATGGTCGAGAAGGCCGCCGAGCGGGGGCTCTATGACCGGCTTGAGGTGGGCGAATTGGCCATGGTGCTGGCGGCGCGGCCGGGCGGCTACGACCTGCTGGCCGCCGCCGATGTGTTCGTCTATCTGGGCGACCTGGAGCCGGTGCTGGCCGCCGCCCATGACGCCCTGACCCCCGGCGGCCGCCTGGTCTTCACCACCGAGCGGGTGGCCGGCGAGGGCTATGACCTGGGTCCCCATGCCCGCTATGGCCATTCCCGGAGCTATCTGGTGGCCCGGGCGGCGGCGGCGGGATTCGTGCTGGAACTGCTGGAGGAAACCGCGACCCGCTGGGAATCCGGTCTGCCGGTGCCCAGCTGGCTGGCGGTCATGCGCCGGGGATGACGCTGCCCCGGCCCGGTGCGTCTCAGGCATCTATCCGCGCTTGTGCCCCACCATCATGCGATAGAGCAGCAACAGCAGCATGGCGCCCAGGATCGAGGCGATGAATCCGGCGCCCTGGCCGGGGCCGTACCAGCCCACGGCGCGGCCCAGCCAGCCGGCCAGCAGGGCGCCGGCGATGCCCAGCAGGATGGTGATGATGAAGCCGCCGGGGTCGCGGCCCGGCATCAGCAGCTTGGCGATGACGCCCACCACCAGGCCGATCAGGATGGTCCACAAGATGCCCATGGCTGCTCTCCTTGTTCCGGGGGATCAACAGCCGGGCGGCGGGGCGGGGTCACAGGGGCAGGCGGATGCGCGCCCGCAGGCCTCCCAGCGGGCTATCCTCGAGGTGGATGTCGCCGCCATGGGCGCGCACCACGTCGCGGGCGATGGTCAGGCCCAGCCCGACCCCGCCGGTCTTCAGGTTGCGCGAGGGGTCCAGGCGCACGAAGGCCTTGAACACCTCCTCGCGCTTGTCGGCGGGCACGCCGGGGCCGTCATCGTCCACGGTGATCTCGATGCCGTCCTCGCGCAGGCCGGCGCGCACCGCCACATGGCTGGCATGGCGGCAGCCATTGGCTAGCAGATTGGACAGGCAGCGGCCCATGGCATGGCGCCGCAGCGGCAGGGTCAGGTCCTGGCCCTCGCAATGCAGGTCCACCGCCTTGCCTTCGCGCCGGAACCGGCCCACCACTTCGTCCAGCAGCGCGGCAAGCTCGGTGGGCACCGGCTGTTCCGAGCCCTCGCCGCGGGCGAAGGCCAGATAGCCCTCGACCATATGCTCCATCTCGGAGACGTCTTCCTTGAGTTCGTCGATACCGTCCACCTGGCCCATCATGGCCAGCTGCAGCTTCATGCGGGTCAGCGGGGTGCGCAGGTCGTGGGACACGCCCGCCAGCATTTCCGTGCGCTGCTGGATCTGGCGCTTCAGGCGCTCGCGCATCAAGTTGAAGGCGGCGGCGGCCTGGCGCACCTCGGCCGCGCCCTCGGCCTTGAAGTCCGGCACCTCGCGGCCCTTGCCGAAGCTGTCGGCGGCGGCGGCCAGCTTGCGGATCGAGCGCACCTGGTTGCGCATGAAGATGGTGGCCACGCCGAACAGCAGCAGCGAGGTGCCCAGCATCCACAACACGAAGATATAGGTGGTCGAGGAATAGAGCCGCTTGCGGCTGACTTGCACATGCATCACCGCATCGGGCAGTTGCAGCCGGATCAGCACCTCGCGCTCGTCCTGGGTGACCAGATAGGGCAGGCCCACCCGCTCCTCCAGGGCGCCGGCCAGGGCTTCCTCCATCTGGCCCACCAGCGGCCGGGGCCGTATGTTGGGCAGGATGGCCTCGGGCTCCAGCCGGATCTCCAGGTCCATCTTGCGCAGCGCGGTCTCGCGCAGCGATGGCCAAGCGTCGGGCGCATCATGCAGCAGGTCCACCACCAGTCCGATGTCGCCCGCCACCCCGGCGGCCAGCCGGCGCGAGATATTGCCCCAATGGTTCTCGTAGAACACATAGAAGGACACCACCTGAAGCACCACCAGCGGCACCACCAGAATCAGCAGCGACCGCCCCAACAGGCTGCGGGGCAGCATTTGCTTGATCAGGCGCTTGACGGCGGTGATGGGCGGGCCGCTCATCAGTCCGGTACCAGCACATAGCCGCGCCCGCGTACGGTCTGCACCTAGCGGGGCAGGCGGGGGTCGTCTTCCAGTTTCTTGCGCAGCCGCACCACCTGCACATCCACGGCGCGGGGATTGGCGGCGTTGCCGGTGCGGGCGGCCAGGTCCTCGCGCGACCAGGTGCG
>CAYOKN010000130.1:0-8679 GCA_964404545.1 uncultured Rhodospirillaceae bacterium
GGCCGGGTGCCGGCGGCGGTCACCGCCTCGCCCGCCTCGGCCACCAAGGCGGCCAGGGGCACCGGCGCCAGCCGCACCGCCACCCCTTCCGGCCGGGCGAAATCCAGGGTGCGGGTGCAGAGCTGCACCGCCCGGTCCAGAGCGGCCACCACCGTGGGCGCCAGCCGGCGCACATCGGGGTCGGGGCTGGCCTCGAGCCGGTCCGACACAACCATGGCCGAGGACAACAGGCCGCGCAGGTCATGGTGCAGCCGGGTCACCGCCTCGCCCAAGGCGGTGAGGCGGGCCTTCTGCACCAGGGCGGCGCGCACGTCCTGCTGCATGTGGCAAAGCGCCCGCTCGGCCAGCCCCACCTCGTCCGCCCGCTCCGAGGGCTGCATCACCCGGCGGGCATCCTCGGGCGCCTCGCGGAAGGCCAGCATGTTGGCGGTCAGCCGGCGCAAGGGACGCACCAGCAGCCGGTGCAGCGACAGATAGACCAGCGCCGCCGTCAGCACCGAGATGAACAGCGACAGGGCCAGGATGCGCCAGCTATAGGCGATCATCTCGGCCCGCAACTGGTCCTGGCGCAGCACGATCACCACCTGGGGCCGGTCGTCCAGCGGGCTTTCGCCCAGCACCCGGATCACCATGTCCTCGCCGCCCGCCAGCAGGGCAAAGGCGTCACGGATCAGGGTGGCGGCGCTTTCCTGCCGCAGGTCCATGACCATGTCCGCGGTGCGCGGCCGGTCCGGCCCCAGCATCACATGGACGCCATCGGGCCGCCACAGGCCGAAGCCCAGCACGCCGGCATGGGTCAGCAGGCGGCGCTGCAGGGCCTCGTCCACCATGCCGTCGGGCGTGGCCTCGATGGCCAGGGATGCCAGATGGGCGGCCGAAATGCGCGCTTCCAGCCAGGTCTTGCGGAAGCGGGCGATGGAGGGCGCATAGATCAATACCTCGGCCAGCATGACGAAAAGCACGGTCAGCGCCAGCAGGCGCGCCGACAGTGACCGGCCGGCCGGGGTCACCGAAAGGTATCCTTGGCCCGCCGCACGGCGGCGAACACCTGCGCCGGCGCCACCGCCTCGGGCAGGCCCATGGCCCGGCGGACTGCCGGCTCGTCGGCGCGCAGGAAGGGATTGGTGGCCTTCTCGATGCCCAGCGGGCCGGGCACCGTGGGCAGCCCCTTGGCCCGCATGGCCTCCACATGCTGCACGCGGGTCAGAAGCTCGGCATTGCCGGTTTCCAGCGTGCGGGCGAAGCGGGCATTGCCCTGGGTATATTCATGGGCGCAATAGACCTGGGCGGCGTCGGGCAGGGCGCGCAACTTGCACAACGAGGCCCACATCTGCTCGGGGCTGCCCTCGAACAGCCGGCCGCAGCCGAGCAGGAACAGGGTGTCGCCGCAGAACAGCGCCTCGTCCTGCTCGAACCAATAGCTCACATGGCCGCTGGTATGGCCCGGGGTCTCGATCACCCGGGCGGCATGGGCGCCCAGCCGTACCACATCGCCCTCGGCCACCGGCTGATCCAGGCCGGGCAGGCGGGCGGCATCGCCGGCAAATCCCACCACCCGGGCGCCGAATTCCTGCTTCAAGGCCAGGTTGCCGCCCACATGGTCGGCGTGATGATGGGTGTTCAGGATATGGGTCAGGCGCCAGCCGCGCTGGGCCAGGCGGTCGGACACCGGCGCGGCCTCGGCCGGGTCCACGGCGGCGGTGGCGCCGCTGGCGGGGTCGTGCAGCAGCCAGACATAATTGTCGTCCAGCACCAGAACCGAGTCGATTTCCAGCTTGGACATGGCGGTTCCTCTTCTCAGATTCTCCAACAGGACGCTACCACCTCTGCGGGGTCGCTGCGAGGCTGTCTTCCGGATTTCTCTTGCAGGCGCGAAACAAGCCGCCCATTGATGGGACCAGATATGGATATTCAACCCGGATGGCCATCCGTGTGGACCGACGTCGTCGATCTGCGTGACTTCTATGATACCAGCCTGGGGCAGATGGTGCGCCGGGTGGTGCGCCGCCAGGTGCGCGACCTGTGGCCCGACGTGCGCGACATGCGCGTGCTGGGGCTGGGCTTCGCCACTCCATTCCTGCGTCCCTTCCTGGCCGAGGCCGAACGGGTGGTGGCGGTGATGCCGTCCAGCCAGGGCGTGCTGCCCTGGCCGCCCGACGGCCCCAGCCTGACCTGTCTGGCCGACGAGACCGAAATCCCCCTGCCCGACCGCTCCATGGACCGGATCCTGATGGTCCATGCCCTGGAGTCCACCGAGACGGTGCGGGCCATGATGCGGGAATGCTGGCGGGTGCTGTCCGACGGCGGCCGCCTGCTGGTGGTGGTGCCCAACCGCCGAGGCATCTGGGCCCGGCTGGAACGCACCCCCTTCGGCAATGGCCGGCCCTATACCTCGGGCCAGCTGACCCGCCTCTTGCGCGACAACATGTTCACACCGCAGCAGCAATCGGCGGCCCTGTTCGTGCCGCCGGTGAGAAGCCGCATGCTGCTGTCCTCGGCCCCGGCGCTGGAGGATGTGGGCAATCGCTGGTTCCAGCATTTCGGCGGCGTGCTGCTGGTGGAAGCCACCAAGCAGATCTACGGCACCACCCCGCGCGGCAAGCTGGCGCGGCGCGGTGCCTATGTGGCCGTGCCCAGCGGGTCTCGATAGACAACAATTTTTCACCACAAAGGCACGAAGGAGCGAAGGGACACGAAGGAAAAAACAACTTCGTGACCCTCTTTTTTAACCTTCGTGCCTTCGTGTTTGCCCCTATTCCGCCGCCGCCTTATCCACCGCCGGCTTCCAGCGCAGCACCGGCGAGCGGGCGGCGGTGGTTTCGTCCAGGCGGCGCCGCGGGGTGTGCTGGGGAGCGGATTTGAAATAGTCCGCGTCGCCCGCCCGGGCCCGCTCGGCCAGGCCCTTCAGGGCGGCCACGAAGGCGTCCAAGGTGGCCTTGCTTTCCGTCTCGGTGGGCTCCATCAGCAGGGCACCGTGCACCACCAGGGGGAAATACATGGTCATGGGGTGGAAGCCCTCGTCGATCAGGGCCTTGGCCATGTCCAGGGTGGTGACGCCGGTATCCTTGAGGAAACGGTCGTCGAACAGCGCCTCGTGCATGCAGGGGCCGTCAAAGGACGGGGTCAGCACGTCCTTCAAGGTCGCCAGCAGATAATTGGCGTTCAGCACCGCATCGGTGGAGGCCTGGAACAGGCCGTCGCCGCCCATGCTCAGGATATAGGCCAGGGCGCGCACCATGACGCCGAACTGGCCGTGATAGCCCTTGACCCGGCCGAAGGGCCGGGCGCCCTCGGGCGCCTCGGCCTCGTGCTCGATCAGGCGCCAGCCGCCCTGCTGCTTGACCAGCAGGGGCAAGGGCGCGAAGGGGGCCAGGGCGTCCGAGAACACGGTGGGGCCGGCACCGGGACCGCCGCCGCCATGGGGCGTCGAAAAGGTCTTGTGCAGGTTGATATGCATGCAGTCCACGCCCAGGTCGGCGATCTTCACCCGGCCGACGATGGCGTTGAAATTGGCGCCGTCGCAGTAGAAATAGGCGCCGGCCGCATGCACCGCCTCGGCGATGGCGCGCACCTCGGACTCGAACAGGCCGCAGGTGTTGGGGTTGGTCACCATCACGCCGGCCACGTCGGGGCCCAGTTTGGCCTTCAGCGCGTCCAGATCCACCCGGCCCAGGGCGTTGGCGGGAATGGACTCCACCGAGAAGCCGCACAGGGCCGCCGAGGCCGGGTTGGTGCCATGGGCGGATTCGGGAACCAGGATGCGGGTGCGGGTCTCGCCCCGCGCCTCGAGGGCGGCGCGCATGGCCATCAGGCCGGCCCATTCGCCATGGGCGCCCGCCGCCGGGGTCAGGGCCACCGCCGGCATGCCGGTCAGGGCCTTCAGCCAGTCGGCCAGAAGGTCCATGAGCTGCAGCGCGCCCTGCACGGTGCTTTGCGGCTGGAAGGGATGGATGTCGGCCAGGCCGGGCAGCCGCGCCACCTTCTCGTTCAGGCGCGGATTATATTTCATGGTGCAGGAGCCCAGCGGATAGAACACGGAATCGATGCCGAAATTCTTCTGGCTGAGGCGGGTGTAATGCCGCACCACGGCGGGCTCGGACAGGCCGGGCAGGCCGATGCGGCCGCGCGTCTTCACAGACCCCAGGCGCTGGTCCACGGCGGGCGGGGGCTCCAGGTCCACAGCGGTGGTGCCGGGGCTGTCCTGCTCGAAGATCAGCGCCTCTTCCAGGACCAGGCCGCGATTGCCGGTGATGGTGCCGCTCATGCCAGGATCTCCTGCAGGCCCTTGACCAGGGCGTCCATGTCGCTCTCGCTGTTGGTCTCGGTGGCCGCCAGGATCAGCAGCCCCTCCAGCTCGGGATAGGTGGGATAGAAGCGGCTGGCGGGCACGCCGCCCAGGATGCCGCGCTCGGCCAGGGCCTCCACCACCGGGGCGGCGGGGCGGTCCAGCATGACCGAGAATTCATTGAAAAAGGCCTTGGTCACCAGGCTGACGCCCTTGACCCGCTTCAGCTTGTCCTGCAACTGCACCGCCTTGGCATGGTTCAACCGGGCCAGACCGGTAAAGCCCGCCTCGCCCAGCATGGTCAGGTGGATGGAGAAGGCCAGGGCGCAGAGGCCGGAATTGGTGCAGATGTTGCTGGTGGCCTTCTCGCGGCGGATATGCTGCTCGCGCGTGGACAGGGTCAGCACATAGCCGCGCCGGCCGTCGGCATCCACGGTCTGGCCGCACAGGCGGCCGGGCATCTGCCGCACATATTTGTCGCGGGTGGCGAACAGGCCCAGGCCGGGGCCGCCGAAATTCAGGCCGTTGCCGATGGCCTGGCCCTCGGCCACCACGATGTCGGCGCCCATCTCGCCGGGCGAGGCCAGAAGGCCCAGGCTGACCGGCTCGGCCACCACCACCACCAGCAGCACGCCGGCCTGGTGGCATTCCTCGGCCAGGCGGGTGAAGTCGCGCACATCGCCGAAAAAGCCCGGGGTCTGCACCACCATGCAGGCCAGGTCCGAGGACACGCGGCCCAGCAGGTCCTCGATGCCCACCGGATCGGGGGCCAGGATCTCGGCCTCGATGTCGGTATATTTCACCGCCGTCTCGATGGTCGAGGCATAGTGCGGATGCACGCTGCCCGACACCAGGGCACGCTTGCGCCGGGTGATCCGGTTGGCCATCACCACCGCCTCGGCGGCGCCGGTGGCGGCGTCATACATGGAGGCATTGGCCACATCCATGCCGGTGATCAGCGCCACCTGGGTCTGGAACTCGAACAGATAGTGCAGGGTGCCCTGGCTGACCTCGGGCTGGTAGGGGGTGTAGGAGGTCAGGAACTCGCCGCGCTGGATCAGCGCATCCACCGCCGCCGGCACATGGTGGCGATAGGCGCCGCAGCCAAGGAAGGCGGGCGCGCAGCCCGCCGACAGGTTCTTCTGGGCCAGGGCGATCATCTGCCGCTCCACCTGCAGCTCGCCCTGGTGGGCGGACAGGTCCAGCGGACGGTCGCGGAAGGCCTCGCGCGGGACGTCCCGAAACAGGTCGTCCGTCGAGGTGGCGCCGATGGCGTCCAGCATGGCGCGCCGGTCGGCGTCGGTGAGCGGCAGATAGCGCATGTCAGTCCAGGCCCTTCACATACTCGTCATAGGCGGCCTGGTCCATCAGCCCGTCCAGGTCGGCGGGATTGGCCAGACGAAGCTTGAAGAACCAGCCTTCGCCCTCGGCGCTTTCATTGACCATGGCGGGGTTGTCGGCCAGGGCGTCATTGGCCTCGACCACCTCGCCGGCCACCGGGGAATAGACCTCCGAGGCGGCCTTGACCGATTCCACCACGGCGGCCTGACCGCCCTGGCTCACCGCCTGGCCCACCGCCGGCAGCTCCACGAACACCACGTCGCCCAGTTGCTGCTGGGCATAGTCGGTGATGCCCACGGTGCCCAGGTCGCCTTCGACCAGCACCCATTCATGATCCTTGGTGAACTTCTTCATCGGTCGTCCCCTTACTTGAAATAGCGATGCGGCACGAAGGGCATGGCCACCACGGTGGCGTCACGGGGCACCCCGCGCACCACCAGGCGCACCGGCGTGCCCGGCTTGGCATGGCGGGCCAGCACATAGCCCATGGCCACGGGCGCGCCGTCCAGGCTGGGCGCCGGGCCGCCGCTGGTGACCTCGCCGATCACATGGCCGTCCAGGTCGGTGATCTCGGTATGGGCGCGGGCCGGCGCCCGGCCCTCGGGGCGGATGCCCACCCGGTAGCGCTTGGCCCCTTCGGCCAGCTGGGTCTGGATGATGGCGTCGCCGGGAAAGCCGCCGCCCTCGCGCCGGCGCTTGGAGATGCTCCAGCGCAGGTCGGCCTCGATGGGGGTGGTGCTGGTGTCGATGTCGCTGCCATAGAGGCAGAGCCCGGCTTCGAGGCGCAGGGAATCACGGGCGCCCAGACCCACCGGCGCCACCTCGGGCTCGGCCAGCAGGCGCCGGGCCAGCGCCTCGGCCTGGTCGGCGGGCACGGAAATCTCGAAGCCGTCCTCGCCGGTATAGCCCGAGCGCGAGACCAGGCAGGGGATGCCGGCGATGTCCAGGGCGCGGGCCGACATGAAGGCCATGGCGGCCGCCTCGGGCGCCAGCCGGCCCAGCACCTCGGCCGCCTTGGGGCCCTGCAGGGCCAGCAGGGCGCGGTCGGTCAGCACATAAACGGTGCCCCGGGCGCCGATGCCCTTGCGCAGATGCATGATGTCGGCATCCTTGCAGCCGGCATTGACCACCAGGAACAGGCTGTCCTCGAACCGGGTCACCATCAGGTCGTCCAGGATGCCGCCCTGGGCGTCGGTGAACATGGTGTAGCGGATGCGGCCGGGCTTCAGCGCGGCGATGTCGCCGGGCACCAGCGCCTCCAGCGCGGCGATGGCGTCATCGATGCCGCCCGCCCCCACGATGCGCACCTGGCCCATATGCGAAACGTCGAACAGGCCGGCGGCCATGCGGGTGTGCTTGTGCTCGGCCAGGATGCCGGCGGGATACTGCACCGGCATGGCATAGCCGGCGAAGGGAACCATCTTGCCGCCCAACTCCTGGTGCAGGGCAAAGAGCGGCGTGGTCTTCAAATCGGTATTGTCGGCCATGGCCAGACCTCCGGTGGCAAAAGGACACACTGATCCAGCTGGATCGTCGGTGCCCCGCTCTGTCCGGTTACCTGAAAGATTCGCCAGGCGGGGGCTTCCCGCGGCTCACATCTTCGGTGGGGCCTGGATCTTCACCCGGCCCGCTCTCCAGAGGTCCATCGCCCCGCGGTCCTTTTGCCTGAGAGTTTCCTGGGGCGGTTGCTCCTTCGGCGCCGGCCAGCGGCCGGTCTCTCCCACGGGGGTCGTCTGTGCGCCAGACAATGACCCAACCCCCGCCCCCGGTCAATGGCCGAGGCGGGGGAGGGAAAGCGACAGATCAGCAGCATGGCGGGCCAGCGCCGCCGGCAGGCCGGCGACCAGGCTGGGCAGACGGCCGAGGCCGATGGCCCGGGCGATGGCGGCCTGGACATCCAGGGCGGCGGTCAATCCCTGCAGGCGGTCCCGGGCCGCCGCCTATTCGCGGCCCGACACCGTGCGCCAGACCATGGAACCGGCAAACCGGCGGGCCATGTCCTGGTCAACGGCCCGCCACGCCGCATAAGCCTGCCGCAGGTCCGTGAGGGCTCGGCGGTTAGATCATCACCGCTGGCGCTGGCGACGGTTGTAGTCCAGCTGTTCGGGGGAAAGCTGCAGGCCCACGAAGACCTCGTATTTGGACAAGGTGTCGCCTTCGGTCCAGGGCAGGCTGATGGTGACTTCCTCGTCCATATACTGGGCCAGGTCCACATTGTCGGGATAGTTGACCACCACCGGCATCACCGCCTTGGCGCCCGCCTTGGGGAAGAAGCCCGGGGCGGCGACGAAGTAGGAGACCTCGGTCTTGCGGTCGGTGTCAGCGGGGCCACGCCGCAGTTGCAGCCCCACCTGCAACACCAGGTCGATGCTCTTTTCGCGGTGCACGCACGAGCCCTGGTAGCCGACCACCTCGACCTCGGCCTCCACGTCGGTCAGGTCGCGACCGGGGCCCGGGCGGAACAGGGTGGCCTGGGCGGCGTCGGCCAGCACCGACACCTTGGGACAGGGCGGCGGCTCTTTCTTCTGCAGGGCCGAGCAGGACGCCAGGGCCAGGACCGCCGGCATGAGGAAAAGGGACGAGAAGCGCATGATCGGACCGATGCCCACCTTTTTCAGGGCTGGAAATTCTGATATTGCTGGCGACTTTAGAGAAGCCGGGGGCGGCACACAAGCCGCCATCTGCCCGAGGAACGATGACCAAACCGCAGCTGACCATCCTGCTAGCCGCCCCCCGGGGCTTCTGCGCCGGCGTTGACCGTGCCATCCAGATCGTCGAGGAGGCGCTGGCCAAGTTCGGCGCGCCGGTCTATGTGCGGCACGAGATCGTCCATAACAAGTTCGTGGTGGAAAGCCTGCAGGCCAAGGGCGCGGTGTTCGTCGAGGAGCTGGACCAGGTGCCCGACGGGCGGCCGGTGGTGTTCTCGGCCCATGGCGTGCCCAAGTCCGTGCCGGCCGCCGCCGAGGCGCGCGGCCTGTTCTATCTGGATGCCACCTGCCCGCTGGTGACCAAGGTGCATCACGAGGCGGTGCGCCATGTGGCCGACGGGCGCC
>CAYOKN010000131.1:0-8647 GCA_964404545.1 uncultured Rhodospirillaceae bacterium
CCCATGCTATAAGGCCGGCAGTGTCTCCGTAGCTCAGCTGGATAGAGCACAGGATTCCTAATCCTGGGGCCGTGGGTTCGAATCCCGCCGGGGACACCATCCCTCCGCCCTTACTTCGCCAAAATCGCTCCGCAATACCGCCATGGTGCGGGCCTAGCGTGGGACAGTCGCGGCTGATCGCGGCCTAGGCGGAGCACCCTATCATGCGCACCCTGGCGGTTCTTTCCCTGGCCGGTCTGGCCGTCACCCTGGCGGCTTGCGGCAGTCCCTATGGCTATGGCGGTCCGCGCCCGGCCCAATACGGTTATGGTAACGGCTATGGCTATGGCGGCCCGCCGCCGCGCCAGGCCCAGGTGATCCAGCAGGGTTATGGCTATGGCCAGCCCGTCTATGTGCAGCAGCAGCCGGTCTATGCGCCGCCGCCGCCCGCCTATGGCTATGCGCCCAATTATGCGCCCGAACCGTCGGGCGGGCTGTTCAGCAAGCAGACCGGCGGTGCCGTGCTGGGCGGCGTGGCCGGCGCGGTGGCGGGCGCCCAGTTCGGCAAGGGCAAGGGCAAGCTGGCCGCCACCGCCCTGGGCACCTTGCTGGGGGCCGGCATCGGCTCGTCGGTGGGCGGCTCGCTGGACCGGGCGGACGCCCTCTATTATGGCCAATAGCCGCGCGCAGACGGGGTAGCTTCAATCCGGCTTAACCGTCCCCGGCGCCATGTCCTAGTCCTCACATCGAATGGGCTGGACCATGGATCGAAGGACGACTGCGGTTTCGCTGGGACTGACCCTGCTTCTGGCCGGGTGCGGGGGCGGCGGGGGCGGCGGAGCCGCTTCGGTGGGGCCGTCGGCGCAGGGGCCGACCTTGTTGGGGCGGCCGCCCATCGACGGCGGTGCCGGAGCGCCGCCGGGGGTGATCGACACGGCGGAATATCGGGCCAATTGGGGCCTGGCGGCGGTCAAGGCCGACAGCGCCTATGCCCGGGGCGCCACCGGCGACGGGGTCACGGTGGCGGTGATCGATTCCGGCATCGACCTGACCCATCCCGAATTCGCCGGCCAGCTGCATCCGGGCAGCCGCGACATGGTGGCCCGCCCCGCCCCCAGCCTGCAGGATGTGGGCGGTCACGGCACCAAGGTGGCCGGCGTGGTGGCCGCCAACCGCGATGGCGCAGGCATGCATGGCCTGGCCTATGACGGGCGCATCCTGGCCCTGCGCGCCGATGCCGAGGGCTCCTGCACGCCCAATTGCACGTTCTGGCATTCGGACCTGGCCACTGCGACCACCTATGCGGTGACCCAGGGCGCCCATGTGCTGAACTATTCCCTGGGCGGCGATGGGCTGGGCTCGCCCTTCGCCGACGCCCTGGCCAACGCCGCCGCCAATGACCGCATCCTGGTGTTCGCCGCCGGCAACAGCGCCGGGGCCGATCCCCTGTCGCCCGCCAGTTGGTCCGCCAGCGCCGAGGCGCGCGGACTGGCGCTGGCCGTGGGCGCCGTGGACCAGGCCAACAGCCTGGCCTGGTTCTCGAACAAGGCGGGCAGCGCCAAGGACTTCTTTCTGGTGGCCCCCGGCGTGGGCATCGCCACCACCGACCTGAACGGCGGTTATGCCACCGTCAACGGCACCTCCTTCTCGGCCCCCCATGTGTCGGGCGCGGCGGCGGTGCTGCTGTCGCTGGCGCCGCACCTGACCTCGCGCCAGGTGGTGGAGCTGATGCTGTCCACCGCCACCGACCTGGGCGATCCGGGCACCGATGCCGTCTATGGCCGGGGCATGCTGAACCTGGATGCGGCCCTCAGCCCCCAGGGGCCGGTCACCCTGGCCCAGGGCGCCACCGTGGCCGAGGGCGGGGCGCCCGCCGCCGGCACCAGCCTGGCGTTGGGGGCGGCCTTTGGCGATGCCCTGCGGCACAGCCCGGTGCTGGCGCGGGCGGTGGGCTTCGACTCCTATGGCCGCGCCTATGGGGTGGACCTGGCTGGGGCGCTGGCCCCGGCGGCACAATCCAGCCCGCTGGCCGCCCTGGTGGATACCGGGGTCGAGGCGCGCCGGCTGGGTCTTTCCCCCACCCCGGGCAGCCGCCTGGGGCTGGTGGCGCGGGAGGGAGACGGGGACACTCCCTCCCGTATCGACCGCTTCCAGTTCGCCCAGGACTGGCAGGGCGTCGCCGTGGCCGCCAGCAGCGGCTACGGCCTCAACGCCCATCTGGGCCTGGCCGCCCTGGGCTCGCCCGACCCGGCCAATCTGCCGGGCGCCCCCGGCTTCGCCTCGCCCTATCTGGCCCTGGCCGGCTCGGATGGCTTCACCGGCGTCCTGGGCACCGGCCTGGGCAACGGTCTGACCTTGCGCTTCGGCGGCCAGGAGCGGGCAGCGGCGGCCGAACTGTCCAAGGATTGGGGCCGGCTGGTGACCAGTCTGTCCGTGGGCAGCCTGGCCGAGGAGCGGGGGCCGCTGGACAGCCGGGGCCAGGGCGCCTTCGCCTTCGGCGATGGGGCCGACACCCGCTTCCTCGGCTTGTCGGCCCGGCTGGACATGGGCGCGGGCTGGGACCTGTTCGGCCAGTACAGCACCGGCTGGACCAGCTTTGCCTCGGACAAGGCCAGCCTTCTGCGCGACGTGGAGGGGGTGCGCTCGGACAGTTTCGGGCTCGGCCTGGGCCGCTCGGACCTGTGGGCGCTTGGCGACCGCCTGTCCGTGGGCCTGTCCCGCCCGCTGAAGGTCACCGACGGCGGCGGCGTGCTGGACATTCCCGTGGGCCGCACCCTGGACGGCCAGGTGATCCGGGCCGCCGAACGGGTCAGCCTGACCCCGTCGGGCACCGAATGGGACGCCACCGTCGGCTACTCGCTGCCCCTGGGCGAGGGCGAGGATCTGGGCCTGTCCTACATGCTGCGCCTCGAGCCCGGCCATGACGCCGAGGCCGACCCCGAACATCTGATGGGCTTGCGCTATCGGCTGCGGTTCTGAGGCATGTGGCGGGATACCCCGTAATTCTCCTCCCCCCACCGGCGCCTCGCCTCCCCATATCCCGCCCATGACCTTTCGCGAGTTCTGGCCCTTTTATCTGCGGGAGCATGCCAAGCCGGCGACCCGCCAGTTGCATCTGGCGGGCACGCTGCTGGCGTTGGGGTTCCTGGCCACGGCGCCTTGGCTGGGCTGGGCGGCGGTGGGGTTGGCGCTGGGCAGCGGCTATGGGCTGGCCTGGCTGGCCCATTTCCGGATCGAGGGCAACCGGCCGGCCACCTTCCGCCATCCCTGGCTGTCCTTGCGGGGCGATTTGTGGATGACCTGGCTTTGGCTGACCGGGCGCCTTCGAGGCGAGCTGGATCGGCATCTAATGCCGGACCGTTGAGACCTGGGGCATGCGCCCGGTGCGCAGGGCGCTTTCGGCCAGGTCCACCGCCAGCCAGCTGGCCGCGATGGCGTCCACCACCTGGTCCTGCTGCACATGGTGGATCATGTGCCCGGCATTGGGCAGCACCTCCAGTTCGGAATGGGGGATGCTCTGGTGCAGACGCAGGGAATGGGCATAGGGGTCCACGATCTGGTCCGCCTCGCCGGCCAGGATGGTGACCGGCATGTTCACCCGGTCATAGTGGCGCGACACCTCGGCGGCCCAGTGCCGGGCATGGCGCATCTCCTCGCCATAGGCGGCCAGTTGGCCCGGCCGCACCGTCAGCCCGCCGGGAAACTGGCGGAAATGGGCGGGCAGGCGGTTGGGGGCGAACAGGCGGCGATGCACCGCGCCCATCATGCCCCGCCCCAGCAGCGGATTGACCGTATTGCGCAACAGCGGCCCCAGCACCGGCCAAGCATTGACCTGGGCCATCAGCGCCGGGTTGGGCTCGGGGAACACATAGCCCGACATCAGCACCAGGCCGCGCACGGACTCCGGGTGGCGGATGGCCAGGGCCAGGGCTTCCAGGCAGCCGAAGCTGTGCGCCACCACCAGCGGCCGGTCCAGCCCCAGGCTCAAGATCACGTCGGCCCAGAAATCGGCCCGGGCCCAGGGCGAGCGTTCGCTGCCCGGGTCGCGTTCGGAATAGCCATAGCCGGGGCGGTCCACCGCCACCGCGCGGTTGCCCCGGGCCAGCCGGTTCAGGATGGACAGGCCCCAGTCCTCGACCATGTTGCCGGCCCCGTGCAGCAGCAGGATCGGCCGGCCCTGACCCTGGTCCAGCAGATGCAGGCGCCGGCCATGCACGGTGGCGAAGCGGCCCATGGGCGGATGCCGGGCCTCGGTTTCGCGCGCTTGCTTGCGCGCCAGCAGCGCCATGGCGGCAAAGGCGGCGGCGGCGCCCAGCAGGGCGGTGGTCAGGCCCCGGCTGGGCGCCAGGGCGGAACGGGGGGTCTGGGACGGGTTGGAACTGGCCATGGGGCTGCTCTCCTGGGGTGATCCGACATCCGTGCAAGACAGAACAGCGCCGGCGACGGTTTGCTCTCGCCCCGATCCGCCCTATCTTTGGGGGACTCTCTCCCGTGGAAGATCCCCTCCCGCATGCGATCCCTCTCCGCTTCCGCCGATCCCAAGGCCGCCGCCGGCCCGCGCAATGACTGGCAGACCATCCGCACCCTGCTGCCCTATCTGTGGCCGCAGGATGCCGGCATGCGCCTGCGCGTGGTGGTGGCGCTGGTGCTGATGCTGGCGGCCAAGCTGGTGAACGTCTATGTGCCGATCCTCTACAAGCAGGCGGTGGACGCCCTGTCGGTCGAGGCGGTGGCGGTGGCCGTGCCGGTGGGCATCCTGCTGGCCTATGGCGGCGCCCGCATCCTGTCCCAGGCCTTTGGCGAGTTGCGCGACGCCGTGTTCGCCCGGGTGGGCCAGCGCGCCATCCGCTCGGTGGGGCTGAAGACCTTCCAGCATCTGCACGGCCTGTCCCTGCGCTTTCATCTGGACCGGCAGACCGGCGGCCTGTCGCGCGCCATCGAGCGCGGCACCAAGGGCATCGAGTTCCTGTTGAACTTCATGCTGTTCAACATCCTGCCCACCTTCCTGGAAATCGCCCTGGTCTGCGGCATCCTGTGGTGGCTCTACGATTTCTCCTTCGCGCTGGTCACCTTCCTGACCATCGCCTGCTATATCGGCTTCACCCTGGGCATCACCGAATGGCGGCTGAAATATCGCCGGGCCATGAACGAGACCGACCAGGAGGCCAACACCAAGGCCATCGACAGCCTGCTGAACTATGAGACGGTCAAATATTTCGGCAATGAGCCGCATGAGGCCGCTCGGTTCGACAAGGCGCTGCAGCGTTACGAGGGGGCTGCGGTCAAGTCCAAGGTGACGCTGTCGCTGCTGAATATCGGTCAGGGCGCCATCATCGCCGTGGGGCTGGTGGCGGTGATGATCATGGCCGGCGCCCAGGTGGCCGCCGGCAGCATGACCGTGGGCGATTTCGTGCTGGTGAACAGCTATCTGATCCAGCTTTATCTGCCGCTGAACTTCCTGGGCTTCGTCTATCGCGAGATCAAGCAGAGCCTGACCGACATGGAGGCCATGTTCCGGCTGTTGCGCGAGCCGGCCGAGGTGGTGGACCGTCCCGGCGCCCCTGACCTTGCGGTCAACGGCGCCACCTTGCGCTTCGAGGCGGTGGATTTCGGCTATTCCAAGGACCGCCCCATCTTGAAGCAGGTCTCCTTCGAGGTGCCGGCGGGCCGCAGCGTGGCCATCGTCGGCCCGTCGGGCGCCGGCAAGAGCACCATCAGCCGGCTGTTGTTCCGCTTCTATGACGTGGATAACGGGCGCATCACCATCGACGGCCAGGATCTGCGCACGGTCAGCCAGTCCTCCTTGCGCGCCGCCATCGGCATCGTTCCCCAGGACACGGTGCTGTTCAACGACACGGTTTATTACAACATCGCCTACGGCAAGCCCTCGGCCAGCCGCGAGGAGGTGGAGCAGGCCGCCCGCCTGGCGGCCATCCACGATTTCATCAACGGTCTGCCCCAGGGCTACGAGACCCGGGTGGGCGAGCGCGGGCTGAAGCTGTCGGGCGGCGAGAAGCAGCGGGTGGCCATCGCCCGCACCATCCTGAAGGCCCCCGCCATCCTGCTGTTCGACGAGGCCACCTCGGCCCTGGACACCCATACGGAAAAGGAGATCCAGGAGTCCCTGCGCAGCGTGTCGCGCGGGCGCACCACCCTGGTGATCGCCCACCGCCTGTCCACGGTGGTGGACGCCGACGAGATCATCGTGCTGGAGGCCGGCGAGGTGGTCGAGCGCGGCCGTCATGCCGAGCTGCTGGCGCAGGACGGCAAATATGCCGCCATGTGGCGCCGCCAGCAGGAAACCCAGCATCTGCAGGAGGAACTGGAACAGGCCCTGGCCCAGGAGGAGGGCAAGGGCTGAGGCCCTTCCCCTCGCACCCCCGACCCGCTATCCTGCGGGCAGACAAGGGCGGCGGCATGTTTGGACTCCTCGGCAGACTCTTCCTCGACAAGGAAGCGCGCAAGGCGCTGGAAAAGCGTGACAAGGTCAAGCGCGCCATCGAGAAACGCAATGGCGGCAAATTGCCCGCCAAGGCCGGTGCGGCCAAGGGCGGCGCCGTCAGCGAACGGGACGCCGCCATCGCCCAGATGCAGTCCAAGGCCAAGGATCTGGTCAGCCCCGAACGGGCTGAATTGATCAAGCACGCCATGGAGGTGCATCGCGCCAAGGCCAAGATCCTCAATGACCTGGACGACGCCACCCGCGAAAAGCTGGTGGCGCTGGCCCTGAAACAACTCCTCAACCAGGACCAGGACCCCAAGAAGTGATTCTGCCCCAGTCCCCCAGCCTCGCCCACACCCTGGCCCAGGGCGTGCTGGCCGGCCAGCGCCGCGCCCTGGCCCGCGCCATCACCCTGATCGAATCCACCCGCCCGGATCATCGCGAACAGGCCGAGGCGCTGCTGGAGGAGCTGCTGCCCCACAGCGGCAACAGTGTGCGGCTGGGCATCTCGGGCGTGCCGGGGGTGGGCAAGTCCACCTTCACCGAGGCCTTCGGCCTGCATGTTCTGGACAAGGGCCACAAGCTGGCGGTGCTGGCGGTGGACCCCTCCAGCCCCCGGTCCGGCGGCTCGATCCTGGGCGACAAGACCCGCATGGAGGAGCTGTCCCGCGACGAGCGCGCCTTCATCCGGCCCTCACCCTCGGGCTGCACCCTGGGCGGCGTGGCCCGGCGCACCCGCGAGGCCATGCTGGTCTGCGAGGCCGCCGGCTTCGACGTGATCATGGTCGAGACCGTGGGCGTGGGCCAGTCCGAGACCGCCGTGGCCGACATGGTGGACATGTTCCTGTTGCTGCTGGTGCCCGGCGGCGGCGACGAGCTGCAGGGCATCAAGAAGGGCATCGTCGAGCTGGCCGACGCCATCGTGGTCAACAAGGCCGATGGCGACCTGGCCGCCGCCGCCCAGCGCGCCGCCCGCGACTACCGCAACGCCCTGCACCTGCTGACCCCGGCCAATTCCGCCTGGACCGTGCCGGTCCTGACCTGTTCGGCGCTGGAACGGGGCGGCATCGGCGATGTGTGGACCAAGGTGGGCGAATACCGCGACACCATGGGCCGCACGGGCGACTTCGCCGCCCGCCGCGCCGCCCAGGCCCATGCCTGGATGTGGAACGAGGTGTCCGAAACGCTGTTGCAGGCGCTGAAGGACGATTCGCGCGTGGCTGCCATGCTTCCCGCGCTGGAGGCGGAAGTGATGGCCGGAGCCCAGGCCCCCGGCGCCGCCGCCCGCCGCCTGGTCGCCGCCTTCCGCAGCCGAACGGATGAGGGGCGGAGTCAAGGGTAATACCATTGCCCTAGGTGCTTTGCGCCGCAGCCCTTGTCAGAGTAAGCTCTACTCGCCCCCTCCCGAGCGCCCAGGACCAATCCCATGAACAACGTTTCCGTCGACGACCTTCTTGTCCTGAAGAAGGAACTGGTCGGCCTGTTCGGCCACATGCAGAAGATCCGCAAGGAACTGGCCGCGCTGAACCCGCCCGGCGCGCCGGACCATTTCGGCTCGATGTCCGAGCAGTTGGACGAGATCGTGTCCGCCACCGAGGGCGCGACCAATTCGATCATGGAAAGCGTCGAGGGCATCGACGGGCTGATGAACGACGCCCGCAAGCTGACCGACGACCCCAAGGTGCTGGCCATCTGCGACCAGGTCACCGACAAGGTCAACACGGTGTTCGAGGCGTGCTCGTTCCAGGACATCACCGGCCAGCGGGTCAGCAAGGTGGTGCATTCCATGAAATTCGTGGAAGAGCGCATCAACGCCATCATCCTGACCTGGGGCCGCGACGAGCTGACCAAGGTGGTGGTCGAGATCAAGGAAGAGCAGGACCCCGACAAGCAGTTGCTGCACGGCCCGCAGCTGACCGGCCAGGGCGTCAGCCAGGAAGAGGTCGACAAGCTGCTGGCCCAGACCGACATCGACAAGCTGTTTGGCTAGGGGTGGTGAAGATCGGTCGCGAGGGCGTTGAAAAGCGACTCTTTTGCCTTGACGGAAAGCCCCCCGCCCCGTAAAAACGCGGCTTCCCCAGCCCAGGCTGGACCCGGATTACCTGTGGCGCGCCCCGCGCGCGACGAGACGAACAGAGAGGATGTGACCCATGGCCCGTCGTTGCTCCATCACCGGCAAGGGCGTTCAGACCGGCAACAACGTCAGCCACGCCAACAACAAGACCC
>CAYOKN010000132.1:0-8625 GCA_964404545.1 uncultured Rhodospirillaceae bacterium
GGTCTTCAGGATTTCCTGGCCGATGCGCAGATCGTCGGAATAGTCCGAGCCGATCACCCACAGGCGCAGGATGTCGGCGCCGTATTTTTCGACCACTTCCTGGGGGCTGACCACATTGCCCAGGGACTTGGACATCTTGCGGCCCTGCTCGTCCAGCACGAAGCCGTGGGTCAGCACCGCCTCATAGGGCGCGCGGCCCCGGGTGCCGCAGGCTTCCAGCAGCGAGGAATGGAACCAGCCGCGATGCTGGTCCGAGCCTTCGAGATACAGGCTGGCCGGCCATTTCAGGTCCTTCCAGGGGCCGTTCTCCAGCACGAAGCTGTGGGTGCAGCCGGAGTCGAACCACACATCGACCACATCGAAGACCTGGTCATAGTCGTCCGGATTGCGGCCCTCGCCCAGGAAGCGGCTGGGCGGGCTCTTGTACCAGGCGTCGGCGCCCTCGGCCTTGAAGGCCTCGACGATGCGGTCCACCACCGCCCGGTCGCGCAGGGGCTGGCCGGTCTTCTTGTCCACGAACACGGCGATGGGCACGCCCCAGGCGCGCTGGCGCGACACGCACCAGTCGGGACGGTTTTCCACCATGGAATAGATGCGGTTGCGCCCCTGGGCCGGGACCCAGCGGGTCTCGTCGATGGCGGCCAGGGCCTTGGCGCGCAGGTCGTTGATCTCCATGCCGATGAACCATTGCGGCGTGTTGCGGAAGATCAGCGGAGCCTTGGAGCGCCAGGAATGGGGATAGCTGTGCAGCACCTTGCCATGGGCCAGCAGGGCGCCGGCGTCGGTCATGGCCTTGATCACCGGCTTGGCCACCGGGCTGTAATATTTCCCGTCCTTGCCCTGGGCCAGCACGCTCTGGCCGGCGAACAGCGGCACATGCGGGTAATAGGTGCCGTCGGGCTGCACCGTGTCGGGCACCGCGATGCCATGCTCGCGGCCCAGCAGATAGTCGTCCTCGCCATGGCCCGGCGCGATATGCACGAAGCCGGTGCCGGCCTCGGTGGTGACGAAGCCGCCCGGCAGCATGGGCACGTCGAAGTCATAGCCATGGGCGCGCAGGGGATGGTGGCAGAGGCTGCCGGCCATCTCGGCGCCCTTCAGGGTCGCCTTGACCGCATGGCCGGTGATCTTGGCATCCTTGGCCACCTGCTCCATCAGCTCGGCGGCGATGACAATGACGTCGCCCACGGCAGCCAGGCTGCCCTCGGCCACCTCGGTGATCTCGACCACCTGATAGTCGAAGTCGGCGCCATAGGCCACGGCGCGGTTGCCCGGCATGGTCCAGGGGGTGGTGGTCCAGATCACCACGGATGCCCCCTCCAGCGCCGGATGCGTCGCCTTCACCACCGGGAACTTGACCCAGATGGTGATGCTGGTGTGGTCGTGATATTCCACCTCGGCCTCGGCCAGGGCGGTCTTTTCCACCACCGACCACAGCACCGGCTTGGCGCCCTTGAACAGCCCGCCATTGATCAGGAACTTGCCCAGCTCGGCGGCGATCTGCGCCTCGGCGTGATAGGCCATGGTGGTGTAGGGATTGTCCCAGTCGCCTTCCACGCCCAGGCGCTTGAATTCGGCGCGCTGGATGTCGATCCATTTGGCGGCGAACTCACGGCATTCCTGGCGGAACTGGACGATGTCGACCTCGTCCTTGTCCTTGCCGGCCTCGCGGTATTTTTCCTCGATCTTCCATTCGATCGGCAGGCCGTGGCAGTCCCAGCCGGGCACGTAATGGGCATCCTTGCCCAGCATGTTCTGGGCACGGACGATCACGTCCTTCAGGATCTTGTTCAGGGCGTGGCCGATATGCAGATGGCCGTTGGCATAGGGCGGGCCGTCATGCAGCACGAAGGTCTCGCGCCCCTTGGCCTCGACGCGCAGGCGGCCATAAAGGCCCATCTTCGCCCAGCGTTCCAGCAGCCGGGGCTCCAGCTCGGGCAGGCCGGCCTTCATGGGGAAGTCGGTCTTGGGCAGGAAGACGGTCTGTTTATAGTCCACGGTCATGGTTACTGCTCTTCAGATGGCACCAGCGGCCCGGGCGCGCTGGAGAAACGATGGGCGGCCAGCACCTCTCGGGCGCGGGCGCAGTCCTGGGTGATTTGTGCCTGCAAGGCATCCAGTCCGTCAAACTTCCTCTCGGGGCGCAGATGCTCCACCAGCGCCACCCGCAGGTGGCGGCCATAGAGGTCGCCCTGGAAATCGAACAGATGCACTTCCAGCAGGACGTCGGTCTTGTCGAAGGTGGGGCGCTTGCCGAAATTGGCCACGGCGTCATGCCAGATGGTCTCGCCGCCCTGGTCGATGCCGGCGCGGCAGGCATAGACGCCGGTGGCCGGATGCAGATATTCGCCCAAGGTCAGGTTGGCGGTGGGAAAGCCGATGGTGCGGCCGCGCGCATCGCCATGCTCGACCCGCCCCTCGATCTCCCAGTAATAGCCCAGGATGCGGGCGGCCCCGGCCATGTCGCCCGAGGTCAGGCAAGCCCGCACATTGGTCGAGGAATAGACGGTGCCGCTGTCCGAGCGCACTGCCTCGACGGCGGTGACGCCGAAGCCATATTGCCGGGCCAGGGTCTGCAACAGCTCGCAATTGCCCTCGCGGCCCTTGCCGAACACATAGTCGTAGCCGATCACCACATGGCGGGCGCCCAGATTGTTCACCAGCACCAGATCCACGAAGTCCTCGGCGGTGTGGCTGGCGAAGTCGCGGTCGAAATGCTGGGCATAGAGATAATCCACGCCCATGGCTTCGATATGCCGCGCCTTGATGCGGAAGGGGCTGAGCCGGAACGGCGGCAGGTCGGGCCTGAACAACAGCTTGGGATGGGGCTCGAAGGTCATCACCCCCACGGGCAGCCGGCGCTCGCGGCCGATGGCCTTGGCCATGCCGATCACCTGCTGGTGGCCGCGATGCACCCCGTCGAAATTGCCAAGCGCCACCACCCCGCCCCGCAGGTCGGCCGGCAGTTCATTGCTGTGACGGAAAATGCGCAAGGCCGATGGCTTCCCTCTGATCCGAAGCGGGTAGGGGTAAAAGATAAAGAGAGGGAGCGCAAGATTACAGTGGGTGGATGGGCGCCAGAAGGCCCTCGACCGCTTGCGGGAGAGGGAGGGGACCCGCGCAGCGGGGAGGGTGAGGGCCGCCCTCACCCCCCCCGCCCTCTCCCGCAGGCGGGAGAGGGAGCTGACGCACCTTAGCCCTTGGACGGCACCATCAGCATGGCTTCGCCGTCGATCACCACGGTGTCGCCCACCGAGCAGGTGGTCTTGAAGGTGGCACGCTTCTTTTCCGCCACCAGTTCCACCAGTTCGACCTTGGCCACCACGGTGTCGCCGATCTTGACCGGGGCCTTGAACTTCAGGTTCTGCGAGATGTAGATGCAGCCCGGGCCCGGCAGCTTGGTGCCGAACACGGTGGAGATGAAGGCGGCGGGCAGCATGCCGTGGGCGATGCGGCCCTTGAACATGGTGTTCTTGGCATAGTCCTCGTTGATATGAACCGGGTTGGTGTCGCCGGACACGCCGGCGAACAGGACGATGTCGGCCTCGGTGACGGTCTTGGCATAGATGGCGGTCATGCCCACCGACAGGTCCTCGAAATAGTGGCCGGTCAGATCGTTCAGGCTCATGGTCTCTTCCTTCTGAAGGAATTGCTGCGAAGCAAAAAACAACGGTCGGGAGTATAAGGGCGCGCAACCCAGGGAACAAGGCGGCCCCGCCGAATGTCATCTGACTGTCGCGAACATCGTTCGAGGGACCGTGATGCGCCTCTCCCGCCTGCCTGCCGTCCTGCTCTTCCTGGGCCTGGCCGGCTGCCAGGCGGCCAGCCCGGACTGGTGGAGCCCCGTGGCCTCGCGGGCCGAGGTCCGCCAGGACTATTACCAATGCCGGAATTATGCCGATGCCCGGGTGGACCCGCTGCTGACCCGCAAGGCGCCCGAGGACCCCGGGCTGGACGCCGGCGTCTCCGTCACCGACCCCACCCGCCTGGCCGACCAGGCGGTGATCGAGCGGCGCAGCGCGGCGCTGGTCGCCTCCTGCATGCTGGGGCGCGGCTATCGGCCCCTGGGCGAGGTGGAAGATGATGACCTGCTGGGGGCCGCGCGCTAGACTGCGGCCATCATGATCTCGCACCGCCGCCTCATCCTGGCCCCCGCCCTGCTGATCCTGGGTCTGTCCGCCTGCGCGCCCATCCCCGACTGGGTCCGCGCCGACGCCAGCCCGTCGCAAACCCGCTCCGACTATTATGCCTGCCGCAACGAGGCCCAACGCACGAGCCGCGACTATGAGGGCAACGGCAGCGACCCCTTCCGCACCGCTGAGCGCCAGTCGGAAGCCAAGCGCACCAAGGGCCAGATCGCGGCCTGCATGCTGGACAAGGGGTATTTGCCGGGGAAATAAGTCACGCCGGCAGGCATGATGGCGTCTTTCTCCCAGTTTCACTCATCGGGAGAGACCAATGCCCCCTGTAAACGTTGTCCTGCAGCCCGGAAGTTCCCAGCTGGTCACCGGATGCCACTCGATCACGGTTCGGAACAATTCCTCCGCCGTCGACACCGACTTCAGATATTTTCTGTCCGGGGTGATGGACCCGGACGGCGGCGAGCTCCGCACCCTTGATCCTGACGGCCGGCTGGATCTGTTTCCCGCGGGGCACGCTCGAGTGATCGCCAATGTCGGCCCGGCGCCGATCACCGTCTTAGCGTCTTAGGCCGCACCCCCGGGCGCCGCCCTCAAGCGGGCAAAACCGTGCCTTCGACTGCCTCGACCATGAACCCATAGCCCTCGATCACCCGTCCCTGCCAGCGGGCGGGGTCGGGGGTGAGGTTGAAAGCGCAGGCCAGGCTCTGGCCCTTGGTGCGGCGCACGAAGGACAGCACCGCATCGTCGGCCTTCAGCTCCGCCAGCTCGCCGGTCAGCAGCGCCGGCTGGGTCTTGCGCCAGGCCAGGAAAGCGCGCACGGCCTGCAACAGCGAGTCGGGGTCGGCCTCCTGCCGGTCCACCGCCAGGGGCAGATGCTCCTCGGGCACCGGCAGCCAGGGCTGCGGCGCGGTGGTGAAGCCGCCATGGGGCTTGTCCGCCTGCCAGGGCAGCGGCGTGCGGCAGCCGTCCCGGCCCTTGAAGTCGGGCCAGAAATTGATGCCATAGGGATCGCGCAGGGCCTCCTGCGGCAGATCGACCTCGGTCAGGCCCAGCTCCTCGCCCTGATAAAGACAGACGGCGCCCTTCAGCGAGCCCAGCAGCGCCACCAGCAGCCGCGCGAAGGCCGGGCTGCCGTCGCCCCAGCGACTGACGGCGCGGGCCACGTCATGATTCGAGAAGCTCCAGCACATCCAGCCGTCATCCAGCTTGGCCAGCGCCTCAGCGATCACGGCGGCCAGGGCGCGGGGCTGGAAGGCGGTTTTCATCAGCTTCAGGCTATAGGCCATGTGCAGCTGGCCGCCGGCGGCGCCGGTATAGAGGCCGGCGCGCTGGAAGGCGTCGGCCTCGGAGGACAGCTCGGCGATGGTGGTGGTGCCGGGAAAGCGGTCCATCAGGGCGCGGATGCGCCGCATCACCGCCAGGGTGCCGGTCCCCGACATGTCGAAGCGGTGGTCCTGCAGCCGGAACGGGTTCACCGGCGGCTCGGCCGACGGACGGGGGGGATTCGAAGCCAGGCCCGGGTCGTGGACCATGAAATCCACGGCATCCAGCCGGAAGCCGTCCACTCCGCGCCTCAGCCAGAACTCGCCGGTCTGCAGCACAGCGTCCACCACCGCCGGATTGTGCAGGTTCAAGGCCGGCTGGCAGGACAGGAAATGGTGCAGGTAATATTGCCGCCGGCGCGGCTCCCAGCGCCAGGCGGGGCCGCCGAACACGCTGAGCCAGTTGTTGGGCGGGCTGCCGTCGGGTTTGGGATCAGCCCACACATACCAGTCGGCCTTGGCGCCGTCGCGGGCGCGGCGGCTTTCCTGAAACCAGGGATGCTGGTCCGAGCTGTGGCTCCAGACCATGTCGATGATGACCTTGAGGCCCAGCCCGTGGGCCCGGTCCAGCACCGCGTCGAAATCGGCCAGGCTGCCGAACAGCGGGTCCACATCGCAGTAGTCGGCCACGTCATAGCCGAAATCCTGCATGGGCGACCGGAAGAAGGGCGTGATCCAGACCGCGTCCACCCCCAACCGGGCCACATGGTCCAGGCCCGCCAGGATGCCCGGCAGGTCGCCGATGCCGTCGTCGTTGCTGTCCTTGAAGCTGCGGGGAGTGATCTGATAGACGACGGCGCCGCGCCACCAGTCCTGCGGACGGGTCACGGCTTTTCCTTGCGCCGCACCACATTCATGGCCGCCTGCCCCACCACCTGGGTGGGCAGGAAGGCGTTAGCCCCCTCTTTCTTCAGATTGCTGCAGGCCTCGTTATAGATCTCGACGGTCAGTTCCATCAGATCCACCTCGATGCCGTGCGGCAGCTTCGAGAACAGGCCGTCCATGCGCACGATCAGGCGCTCGATGGAATTGCGCAGGGCATCGCCGGTGACCCCGGCGGTGACCATGCCGGACAGCTTGGACGCCACCGCCAGCACAAAGCCCTTGCTCCAGCAGGTATCGCGCGCCTTGTCGCCATATTCGGCCAGCAGCTTGGCGTCCTCGCGGGTGATGGAGGCGGCGATTCCGGCCGCGTCCTCCCCAGCCTCGAGCGCGTCATAGAGCTTGAGGATCAGGGTATGAAGGATGTAGCCCCGGCATTTGGTGCCCCGGGGACAGAGCAAGCAGCTCCGCAACGCGTCCACCTACCTCAGAGGAGATACCGAATTCGTTTATAGCCAATCACTTGCCGGACAAGCAAGGATGGCCGCGCCCCTCTCCTTTCGCGCGGCTCAATTCGCCATTCGTTAACCAACTGGCGTTACCATGAGGATGGGCGAGGAAATGGGTGAGAAGGGCGTCGAGCCATGGCAAAGCCAGAAATGGACCTGATACAGGTCGCCGGGCGGTCAGTCCGCCAGCAGGTGGTGGACCATGTGCGCAATGCCAGCCGCGAGACCGGCATCTCTTTCGGCTATCTGATGGCAAAGGCGGCGCGAGAGAGCAATTTCGACAGCAACACCAAGAACGCCCTGTCCTCGGCGGCCGGACTCTATCAGTTCACCAAGGGCACCTGGTTCGAGATGATCAAGCAGCACGGCGCCAAATATGGCCTGGGCGAGCTGTCCGACCAGATCACCCGCGATGCCCGCGGCGAGTACAGCGTGCCGGACCCGGAAGCGCGCAAGGAAATCCTGGGCTTGCGCCGCGACCCCAAGCTGTCGGCGCTCATGGCCGGCGAATATGCCAATGGCAACCGTGCCCTGATCGAGAAGGCGCTGGGCCGCCCGGCCAACGCCACGGACCTTTATCTGGCCCATTTCCTGGGTCCGGGCGGTGCCCTGAAGGTGCTGCGCGCCCGTGAGGAAAACCCCGAACAGCCGGCCGCCGAACTGCTGCCCGAGGCGGCTGCGAGCAACAAGTCGGTGTTCTATCAGGACGGCAGCACGCCGCGCAGCGTGGCCGGCCTCTATGACCGCATCAGCCGCAGCATCGAACCGCCGGCCCGGCGCTATGCCAATCTGGAAAAGGTGGCCGAGCCGGTGGCCACCGACGCTGCCCCCGAAACCGCACCCGAACCGCCCAAGCCCAGCCAGCTGGCCTTCGCCGCCCCCCAACCCCGGCCCGAGCCGGTGGAAATGCCCGATTACCGCCCCGAGTTCGTGACGGACGAGCCGGAAAACCTGCTGGCCCTGGTGCGTGCCGAAGGCGGCACCTTCATCTCGGCCCCCATGCCCCAGCCGGCCCAGCCCCTGGCCCAGACCGTGGCCGTCAGCTACCAGACCGCCGCCCTGACCGTGCCGGACCAAATGCCGCTGCCGGAAGACTCGCCGGTCTCCGCCGCCACCATCTCGCTGCCCATGCCGCCCCGCCCCACCGCCGACGGGATGCGCACCTACAGCCCCGACCCCTTGGGCGGCGAGCCCAAGGGCCTGAACAAACTGCTGAAAACGCTTTTCGGCTAGGACCGTGCGGCCTTAGAGACGCAGGAATCCCTACTCTCCCGGCCCCAGGAAGTTCCGCGTCACCTGCACCGCCTCGCGCAGGCCCACCTTGCGGACCTCGACCCCGGGCGGAAAGGCGCCGTTCAGGCGGCTGGGCATCATGGGGTCCAGCAGCACGAACACGCCATGGTCACTGGCCCGGCGCACCAGCCGGCCATAGGCCTGCTTCAGGCGCAGGCGGGTGATCATGTCGTCATGGAAGCGGCCGCCGAACTTGTCGCGCCGGGCCTTGTGCAGGATGTCGGGGCGCGGCCAGGGCACGCGGTCGAACACAAGAAGGCGCAGGGATTTGCCCGGCACGTCCACGCCGTCGCGCATGGCGTCGGTGCCCAGCAGGCAGGCGTCCTCCTCGGCACGGAAGATATCCACGATGGTGGCGGTGTCCATGCCGTCCACATGCTGGGCCAGCAGCGGGATGCCCCATTCCTCGAGCGGGCCGGCGATGCGCTGATGCACCTGGCGCAGCCGGCTGATGGCGGTGAACAGGCCCAGCCCACCGCCGCCCGAGGCCAGGAACAGCTCGCGATAGGCGGCGGCCACCTGGTCCATGTCGTCCTT
>CAYOKN010000133.1:0-8622 GCA_964404545.1 uncultured Rhodospirillaceae bacterium
ATTCCAGCACCACCCGGGCGCCCATCTCGGCCAGCCGGGGCACGAAGCGGCAGAACTGCAGGGCGTCGCCGAAGCCCTGCTCGTCGTGCAGGAACAGGGTCTTGCCCTTGGGGTCGCTGCCGTCCCAGCGGGGCAGGGGGATCTTGCGCGGCGGGCTGCGGTCCAGGTACCAGCGCGCCTCGTAGCCCGGCAGGCCCTGGGCATAGTCGCCCAGCTGCAGATGGCACAGGGCGCGGTCCCACAGCGGGTCCTTGAAGTCGGGCTCCTCGGCCACGATGCGGTCCAACTGCACCACCGCCTCTTCGGGGCGGCACAGATCGCGCAGCAGCAGGCCCAGGTTATAGGCATTGCGCGGCCGGTCGGGCGCGCGCTCCAGGGCCCGGCGCAGGCAGGCCTCGGACTCGGCCAGGCGGCCCATGTCACGCAACACATTGCCCTTGTTGGCCAACAGCCCGGGACTGTCGGGCACCAGGGCCAGGCCCCGGTCATAGGCGGCCAGGGCGGCGTCGTGGCGTTTCATCTGGCGCAGGGCGACACCCAGATTGTTCCAGGCGTCGGGCAGCTGCGGGTCCTGTTGCAGCACCAGGCGGGTGGCCTTCAGCCCCTCGTCCTGGCGCTTGGCCTCGAACAGGCGGGCGGCCTGGCCCAGGCGCTGGCGGGCCTGCTGGCGGCGGGCCGGCGCCGCGTCCAGCACCTGGGGCTGGCGCGGGGTGCGGCCCGGCGCTTCGGGCGGGTCGCCATAGGAGCCCAGGGCCACGAAGCCCGGGGCCAGCGAGAAGATGTTCAGAAGGTCCGGGCCATAGGCATAGGGCAGCAGCGGCCCGGCGCCCCGTTCGTCGGCGAAGCGGTGATGGGTGAAGCCCCGGGCGGTGAGATGGGCCAGGATGGCCTCCAGCCGCGCCCGGCCTTCGGCGCCGTTATAGGCGATGCCCCGCTCCCAGATCACCGCGCCCACCCGGCCACTGTCCAACAGGCGCGCCATGCCGGCGATCACCTGGTCCTCGAAGCCCTCCACGTCGATCTTGACCAGCACCCGGCCCCCGGCCAGATGCGGCCGCTCGGCCAGCAGCGCGTCCACGCTGACGATTTTGACGGGGCCCTTGGGGTCGGGCACCACGGAAAAGCCCATGGTGCTTTGCGGCAGCAGCCGGCCGGTGCCGGCACCGGCGCCGGCGGCGGCTTCCACCACCTCGATCTGGCCCTCGGCCTTGTTCGTGGCGATCCAATGGCGCAGATGGCCGGCATTGACCGCCGCCGCTTCGATGGCCAGTACCTTGACCTGGCCGGGCCAGCGGGTGGCCGCCTGCAGGGCGTGGATGCCCCAATGGGCGCCCACATCCACGAACAGGTCGCCGGGCTGCAGATGGGTGTCGATGAAGCAGCGGGTGGCATATTCAAAGCCGCCCTGGCCCAGCTCCTGCCGCACCAGATAGCCCACGCCGGCATCCTTGGTCATGGGGGCGGGCACCGGCATGCGGAAGCGGGGCTGGCCGTCATCCGTCGCGAACACCGAGTCCACCACCAGCACCTGATCCGAGCTCAGGTCGGGCTGGCGCGCAGCGGCCTCGGCCTCCAGCGCCTGGCGCACCCGGTCGATGCAGGCGGGCCAGCGATCGGGCCCATCCTGCCGGAACAGGCGCATGCCGGGATACCAGGGGCTGTCCTCGCGGCCCAGCATCCAGCGCCAGTCGGGCACATGGGGCAGCAGCACCCACACCGGCTTGCCCAGCCCGCCGGCCAGATGGGCCACGGCGCTGTCCACGGTGATCACAAGGTCCAGGCCCTGGATGGCGGCGGCGGTGTCGGCGAAGTCCTTCAGCCGGTTGCCCAGGTTGGTGATCAGGGCCGGATCGGCGTCCCGATCCAGGTCGGCGGCGCGCTCGCCCACCTGCAGGCTGAAGAGCTGCACCCCATTCACCCCGGCCAGGGGCAGCATCTGGCGCAGCGCGATGGAGCGGTGATGGTCGTTGCCGTGGTCCTTGCGTCCCGCCCACACCAGGCCGACCTTCAGTCGGGTGCCCGGCGGCGGCGTCAGGCTGGCTGTCTGCGGCCAGCGCAGATAGGGCAGGGTGGCCGGCACCGAGGTCAGGCTGGTGCGGAACAGCCGGGGCAGGGTCAACAGCGGCACATGCAGGTCATAGGGGGTCGAGGCATCAAGGCGCGAGATCACCTTGTCCACGCCCTGCACATGCGTCAGCAGCCGGGCCAGCGCCGGCTGGCAGAACAGCACCACCTGGCCGGCGCCCCGAGCCTTGACCATGGGGGCATAGCGGACGAACTGAAGGGTGTCGCCCAGCCCCTGTTCGGCGGTCAGCAGGATGGTGCGGCCCTCCAGCGGGCTGCCGTCCCATTCCGGCTTGGGCAGGCTCAGCACATTGGCCTCGGGCCGCTGGCGGCGCCATTCATAGGCCTCGAAACCGCGCTCCAGGTCGCCGCCCAGCAGCAGAGCGCGGGCCAGGCCCAACTGGCCGTCCTGGTGGTCGGGCCTGGCGGCCAGGGACCTTTCCAGCCATTGCAGCCCCTCGGACAGGCGGCCTTCGCTGATCAGGGTCTGGCCGATGCCGCTCAGGGCCTGGGGGGTGTTGGGCTGGCCCGCCAGGGCTTTTTCATACAAGGCCCGAGCTCCGGCATAGTCGCCCTCAACCGCCAGCAGTCCGCCCAGGGTCAGATAAGCCAGGCCGTTGGGACCGATGTCCAGCGCCCGGCGCAGGGCGGCCTTGGCGGCGGCGGGGTGGCCGGCATCGCGCAGGATGGTGCCCAGCACCGACCATAGGGGCGCCGAGGCGGGGTGCAGACGCAGCGCCGCCTTGCCGGTGCGCAGGGCCTCGTCGGTTTGGCCGGCGCTGGCCAGGGCCTGGACCAGGGCGCACCAGCCGGTGTCGGCACAACCAGGCAGCGCAGTTGCGGCGCGCAGGCTGTCCAGGGCGGCTTGCGGCTGGCCGGCCTGCATCTGGGCCATGCCCAGGGCCACCAGCCGGTCAGGCCGGTTCGGCTCGGCGAGACAGTGGGCGGCAAGCTGGCGCATCTGCGCGTCAGAGGGCGGGCGAAGGGCAGACATCAGCGTTCCCGGAAGGCTTCGTGCTTCAGCTTGATCACCGGCTTCATCAGATAATCCAGCACCGAGCGGGTGCCGGTCTGGATGTCCACCATCGCCTGCATGCCGGGGGTGATGGGCAGGGTACCTTCGGCCGAGCCCAGCCAGGCCCGGTTGGTTTCCACCAGCACCCGGAAATAGGGCTGGTTGTCGGGGCCGGTGGTGCTGTCGGGGGCCACCATGATCACCTTGCCGTCCAGCCCGCCATAGCGGGTGAAGTCATAGGCGGTGACCTTGACCAGCGCCTCCTGGCCCTCGCGGACATAGCCTCGGTCGGCTGGCAGCACCTTGGCCTCCACCAGCAGCTTGTCGTTCACCGGCACGATCTCCAGGATCGGTTCGCCGGCGCGGACCACGCCGCCGATGGTGGTGACGCGCAGATTCTTCACCACGCCCTCGATCGGGCTCAGGATTCCGGTGCGCAGATGCTGGTCGGCGGCCTTGGTCATCAGTTCACGGTTGCGGGCGATGTTCAGTTCGGTCTCGCCCAGCTCGGCCTGCACCTTCGAGGCGAAGGTCAGCTTTTCCTCGGTGACCCGCTGACGCGATTCCTTGGCGGCGGCTTCGGCGCGCGGCACCGAGGCCCGCAGGGTGCCCAACTGGCCCTCCAGGGTCTCCACTTCGCCCTGCATGGCCACATGGTCCATGCGAGCGGTCAGTCCTTCCTTCAGCAGATTGCCGGACATGGCCAGCTTTTCCCGGGCCAAGGCCAGGGAGGAGGCGGTGGCGCGCAGCTTGGCCTGCAGTTCCTGCACCTCCAGGTCGCGCTGGCGCGACTGCTCGTCCAGCACCGACAGGCGGGCCTGCAGCTCTTGGCGCCGAGCCATGTAGTTGCTGCGTTCGGCATCCACCAAGGCCGGCTGGCGCTTGGCTTCCTCGGCGGGGAAGCGCAGCTCCTCGCCGCTGATTTCGGCCTGCAGCCGGGCACGGGTCAGGGCCAGGCCGTCAATGCGCACCTGCAACTCGTCCTTGTTCATGGCCGTGGCGGCCAGGTCCAACTGCAGCAGCGGCTCGCCCTCCTTGACGATCTGGCCGTCGCGCACATGGATCTCGCGCACGATGCCGCCTTCCAGATGCTGGATGGTCTTGACCCGGCCCTCGGGCACCACCTGGCCTTCGGCCACTGCCACCTCGTCCAGCTGGGCCAGCGCCGCCCAGACGAACAGCAGCACCAATAGGCCCATGACCACCCGGGCGATGGGGCGCCAGACCGAGGCCTGGGTCTGCTCGGCCAGCTGCTGCAGCGGATTGGGGGCGGGGGTCATGCCGGGGCTCCTTGCGGCTGGGGCTGGGCGGCGGGGCGGGCGAACAGGCGCGGCAGCACCTCGCGCGCGGGGCCGGCCATGGCCACCTTGCCCTTGTCCAGGGCCACCACGAAATCGGCGGCGGGCAGAAGCACCGGGCTGTGGGTGACCATGATCACCGCATGGCTCTTGCCCAGTTCGGTCAGGGTGGCGCGCAGATCCTCCTCGGCCTGGCGGTCCAGGCTGGACGAGGGCTCGTCCAGCACCAGCACCGGCGGGTCGCCCAGCAGGGCCCGGGCGATGGCGATGCGCTGGCGCTGGCCCACCGACAGGCGGGCGCCAGCCTCGCCCACATCGCTGGCATAGCCGTCGGGCAGGTCCACGATATAGGGATGCACCCCGGCCAGCTTGGCGGCGCGCAGGATCTCCTCGTCATCGGCCATGGGGTGGCCGTGGGCGATGTTGTCGCGCACGCTGCCCGAGAACAGGATGCAGTCCTGCGGGACATAACCGATCCAGCCGGCCAGCTCCTGGCGGGTGAACTGGGCGAGATCGGCGCCGTCCAGCAACACCCGGCCCTTGTCCGGGCGGTAAAGCCCCATCAGCAGCTTCAGCAGCGTGGTCTTGCCGCAGCCGTTGCGGCCCACCAGGGCGGTGACGCCGAAGGGCGGCAGGGCCAGCTGCATCTCCTCGATCACCGGCTTGGCCTGCGGGTCGTAGCTGAAGTTCACCTGCTCCAGCGTCAACTGGCCGCGCGGACGGCTGCTGGCGGCCAGGGTGGCCTGGGTGCGGTCCTCGTCCTCGGCGAACAGCTTGTCCAGGCGCTCCACCGATTGGCGGAAGCCGGCATAGGTGCGCCAGCCGCTGACCAGCTGGTTGATGGGCCCCATCAGCCGGCCCGCCAGCATGTTCACCGCCACCAGGGCGCCCATGCTCATGCTGTGGTCGATGATATGCAGGGCGCCCACGCTGGTCAGGGCCACGGTGGTGGCGCTGGTCAGCACCAGGCCCATGTTCATGGTGGCGTCGGCCTCGGAACCGCGCTGCATGGAACAGCGGATGGTGGCAGCCTGGCGTGACTCCCACAGGGGGCGCACCGCCTGTTCCATGGTCAGCGCCTTGACCAGGCCGCGCGCGCCGATCAGTTCGGTCAGCAGGGTGTCGCGGGCCTGCTGGCTGTCGCGCTCCTCGGCATGGGCGGCCTGGATGCGGTTGGCGGCGCGCCAGCCCATGAAGATATAGATCGGGATGATCACCAGAAACACCACGGCCACCGGCATGGCCATCACGAACATCATGGCCAGGAACAGCACCACGAAGGGCAAATCGCAGATCAGCACCGCCGAGGCGCCGGACAGGGTGTTGCGCACCACGTCCACGTCGCGGAACAGCAGTTGCCAGAAGGCGCCGGGGCGGGTTTCCAGCCGCCGCAGGGGCAGGTTCATCAGCTTGCCGAACAGCGTTTCGCCCACTGCCACGTCGATCTTCAGGGCGACCGCCTGCATCACCCGGGCGCGCGCCTGACGCAGCACAAAATCGAACACCAGCAGCACGGTCATGCCGATCAGCAGCGCCTGCAGGGTGGACAGGCCGGCATGGAACACCACCCGGTCATAGACCTGCTGGATGAAGATGGGAACGGCCAGGGCCAGAAGATTGATGAAGAAGGACACCGCGAGCACTTCGCGGAACACTGGCTTCAGCGGCGCCAGGATGGCGCGAAGCCAGGGCTGGACCTGGAACGGCATGATGCGAAATTTCCCACCCTTTGTTGTCGCGAGGATGACGACAAAGGGCTAAGGCCGGCAACTCTTTTGTTGTAGTCTGTCCGGCCAGAGGGGATGGATCAGGGAAATCGCATCATGGCCGGACGTTTTTCGGGCTTGTTCAAGCTGGCCGCCTGGCGGCGCTGGTGGGGCAAGGGGCGCCTGGTGGCGCTTGTGCTGCTGGCCGCGCTGTTCGCCTTGCGTGCCCAGGACCCGGCGCTGATGCAGGTGGCCCGCGCCAAGGTGTTCGACTTCTATCAGCAATTGCGGCCCCAGCCGCCCATGGAGGGCAGCCCGGTGGTCATCGTGGACCTGGACGAGGATAGCCTGGCCGCCTATGGCCAGTGGCCCTGGCCGCGAACCCTGGTGGCCGAGATGGTGCAGCGCCTGATCGACAGCGGCGCCGTGGTGGTGGCCTACGATATCGTGTTCGCCGAGCCGGACCGCATGAGCCCGGCCTCGGTGGCCCAGACCCTGCCGGTGCTGGACGAGCAGACCCGCCAGAAGCTGACCACCCTGCCCAGCAATGACCAGATCCTGGGCCAGGTGATGCGCACCGGCAATGTGGTGGTGGGCCAGGCGGCGCTGCCGGGCGAGGCCGGGCCGCCGCGCGAGCTGAAAGCCGCCACCATCGCCGAGCTGGGCAATGATCCGCGCCCCTGGCTGACCACCTATGAACGCATCCTGACCAATGTCCCGGCCATCAACGAGGCGGCGGCGGGCTGGGCGGTATTCACCGTGGCGCCCGAACCCGACGGCGTGGTGCGCCGGGTGCCGGCCATCATGAACGTGAACGGCACCCTGTTTCCGGCCCTGTCGCTGGAAGCCCTGCGCCAGGCCATGGGCAAGCTGAGCATGGGGGTGCGCACCGGCCAGTTCGGGGTCGAGGGCGTGCTGCTGCAAAAGCATCTGGTGCAGACCGACGCCAACGGCCGGATCTATCTCTATGCCGGTCGGCATGATCCCAACCGCTTCATCTCGGCGGGCGACGTGCTTTCGGGCAAGGCCGACCCGGCGCGCATCGCCGGGCGCATCGTGCTGATCGGCACCTCGGCGGCGGCGCTGCAGGATATTCGGTCCACGGCGGTCGAGGCCCACATCCCGGGCGTCGAGCTGCATGCCCAGATCATCGAAACCATCATGAACAACACCCAGCTGAAGGTCCCGGTGGATGCCATCGCGGTCGAGCTGACCACCATGATCGCCGCCGGCCTGGCCATGATCGTGCTGCTGCCGGCCATCGGCGCGCGGTGGACCTTGGTGATGTTCGTGGTCATGGTGGGTGGCGTGACCGCCTTTTCCTGGCACAGCTTCGTCAATGAGCGCACTCTCTACGACCCGGTCTATCCGGCCCTGGGCACGCTGCTGATCTATATGTATCTGACCTATGCCGGCTTCACCTCGGAAGAAGCGCAGAAGCGGCAGGTGCGCGGCGCCTTCAGCCGCTATATGTCGCCGGCCCTGGTGGAAAAGCTGGCCCAGGACCCGGGCCAGTTGAAGCTGGGCGGCGAGATGCGCGACATGACGCTGCTGTTCTGCGACGTGCGCGGCTTCACCACCATTTCCGAGCTGTTCGACGCCGAGGGCCTGACCCGGCTGATCAACCGCTTCCTGACGCCCATGACCAATGTGATCCTCGATCGCAAGGGGACCATCGACAAATATATGGGCGACTGCATCATGGCCTTCTGGAACGCCCCGCTGGACGATCCGGACCATGCCGCCAATGCCTGCCGCTCGGCCCTGGCCATGAACGAGGCCTTGAAGCCGCTGAACGACCGGCTGGAGCAGGAGGCGGCCCAGGAGGGGCGTCGCCATGTGCCCATCGCCATCGGCATCGGTTTGAATTCCGGCGTCTGCTGCGTGGGCAACATGGGCTCGGACCAGCGGTTCGACTATTCGGTACTGGGCGACAACGTCAATCTGGCCTCGCGCCTGGAAGGCCAGTCCAAGAACTATGGCGTGATGATCGTCATCGGCGAGAACACCCAGTCCCGCGCTCCCGGCTTCGCCACCCTGGAACTGGACCTGATCAAGGTGAAGGGCAAGACCGAGGCGGTCCGCATCTTCACCCTGCAGGGCGACGAGGCCTTTGCCAAGTCGCCCGAGTTCCTGGCCCTGAAGGCCGAGCATGACCAGATGCTGGCGGCCTATCGTGGCCAGCGGTGGGATGAGTGCGAGGCCCATCTGGCCCGTTGCCGCCAATTGGACCCCGGCCTGCATCTGGACGGGCTGTGGAACCTCTATGCCGAGCGGGTCGAGCATTGCCGCCAGTCCCCGCCCGGCGCCAACTGGGACGGCGTGTTCGTGGCTACCAGCAAATAGAGCCGGCCTGTGCCGGGCCGCCGGGAATAAAAAAGGCTGGGCACGGGGCCCAGCCTTTTTCGTTCGATCCTTGCGGAACCGTCAGCGCGGCTGAACCGCCGGGCCGCCGGGCGTCACCGCCGGGCGCGGGGACGCGGGTCGTCGCGCGCGGCCCCGGGCGCTGAGTAGGTCAGCACCGGCAGCAGGTAGGTGT
>CAYOKN010000134.1:0-8580 GCA_964404545.1 uncultured Rhodospirillaceae bacterium
GGTCGAGGGGTGTCGCAACTTCTCGGCCGAGCTGTGGGACGGCGCCCGCTTCTGCCAGATGAACGACTGCCTCCCGGTGCCCGGCTTCAAGCCGGCCGAGGTCAAGGGCAAGGTCAACCGCTGGATCGTGGGCAAGGTCGAGGAGACTGCGGCCAAGATCACCGCCGCCATCGAAGCCTATCGCTTCAATGACGCGGCCAATGCCGCCTATGCCTTCACCTGGGGCACCTTCTGCGACTGGTTCCTGGAATTCTCGAAGCCGGTGTTCAACGGCCAGGACGAGGCCGCCAAGGCCGAGACCCGCGCCACCGCCGCCTGGGCCCTGGACCAGATCCTGCACCTTCTGCACCCCTTCATGCCCTTCATCACCGAAGAGTTGTGGGACCAGATCGCTGACGGCCGCGAGAACAAGCTGATCTCGGCCAAGTGGCCCGACTATACCGGCCTGACCGATCCGGCGGTGGAAGCCGAGATGGACTGGGTGGTGCGCTTCGTGACCGCCCTGCGCTCGGCCCGCTCCGAACTGAACGTGCCGGCCTCGGCCAAGCTGCCGGTGACGGTCAAGGGCGCCTCGGCTGAAACCAAGGGCCGGATCGAGCGCCATTCCGACGCGCTGATGACCCTGGCCCGCCTGGAGTCCATCCAGTGCGCCGAGGACGTGCCGGCCAAGGGCACCATGCAGGTGGTGGTGGACGAAGCCACCGCCGTGGTGCCGCTGGAGGGCGTCATCGACATCGGCCAGGAAAAGGCCCGCCTGAGCAAGGAGTTGGGCAAGCTGAAGGCCGAGATCGAGAAGATGGACAAGAAGCTGTCCAACGAAGCCTTCCTGGCCAAGGCCAATCCCGAGGTGGTCGAGGAACAGCGCGAAAAGCGCCAGGAAGCCGCCGTGCAGTCGGCCAAGCTGGCCGAGGCGCTGGACCGTCTGGGGTAATGCGGGTGCCGAGACGCCCCCACAAGGGGGCGTCTCGACGACCGCACCGCCCGCCATTCGTTAAAGCATTGGCAACCGGAATGCGTTAACCTTTGGCCACTCGAGTGGGGGATCGTTCGGCCCATGGATTGGACAAAGTTCGACATCGACCGCTTCGCCAAGATCATGGCGCTGGCGCTATCGGCCGATGACAACGAGGCGCTGGTGGCCTTGGAAAAGGCGCGGGCGTCGCTGGCCAAGGCCAATGGCTCGTTCGAGCATATCGCCGACATCATGCGCGGCTGGCCCCAGGCGCAGGCGGTGCTGAATTCGCCCAACCCGCAGCCTCAGGGCGAACGCCGCCGGCGGGCCGAGGACAAGACCAGCGCGGTGCTATCCGAGCGCCTGGCCCGCTCCGAGACCCGGGTGCGCGAGCTGGAACGCGAGTTGGAGATGTACCAGCAGCAGCTGGACGAAGCGGTCAAATACGTCATGAAGATCGAGGCCGAGATCGCAGAACTGCGCGGTCTGCGGCGCAAGGCCTGACGGAGCAGCACATGGTGGCGGCTTCCCCCGGCGCGGCTCCGGCCAATTCCCAGCCTTCCCAGGCTCGGGTGGATGCCCAGGTCATTGTGACCCGTCTGGTCAAGGCCTGCGACGCCGGCAGCATGCTGGGCGACCCGCGCCAGCCCGGCTGTATCACCGAATGGGCCCGCATCTGCGAGGGTGTGGCCGATGACACCATCAAGCAGTTGATCCCCGGCATCATCCGGCTGTTGTTCCGCAAGTCCGACATGGCGCCCAAGCTGCGCGCCGCCGGGCTGAAAGAAGCCATTTCGCTGCAGCATGAGGCGATCCCGCCCTTCGTGGTGGCCTTCCGGCGCATGAAGGCCATCCGCGCCTCGGGCAAGTTCGATGCCGACGCCCTGCTGGCCGAAACCCGCAAGGAGCTACGCGAACTGCAGGGCCGGTTCCAGCAGGCCCTGGACGAGGCCATCCGGCTGCAAGAGGAAAATCTGTCGCTGCGGGCCGAACTGGACGCCACCCGTGCCCAGGCGGCCAAGGACCGCGAGGCCGCCGACAAGTTCAAGAAGGACGCCGGGGCCTTCTACAACGAGCTTGAGGACACCCGGTCCAAGGCGCTGTCCAAGCTCAAGCTGGCCCTGGAAGACCTGCGCGAGGCCATGCTAGCCAAGGTCAACGACCCCGAGAGCCTGTTGGTGGCCAGCAAGTCCATGCAGGTACAGAGCTATTTCATGGTCTGCGAGGACCTGGGGCGGGGGGCCGACGCCATGAAATTGTCCAAGCGCATCCTGGGCGACCAGATGGGCCGCGTGCTCTAGACGGGAAAGGGCGGGGACCGCATGGCCGCCCGCCCTTCGCCGCTGTGCCGGACCTACTTGTTCTCGGACATGCCGAAGCCTTTGAAGACGTCGGCCATGCTGGTGTACTGCTCGTCCGGCAGCTGGTTGATCCGCTCCACCAACTCCTGGCTTGCGCCCTTCTTCTGGGCATATTCCGCGATCCGGTTCTTGTCGGCCGGGAAATCGATGCCATCCAGGCTTTTGGCCAGCTCGCGGGTCGGGGACTCGGTATGCACATTCGCCATGTAACGTCCTCCGCTAGTGTGGTTGCCCTGATTAACGCGGAAGGTCGGCGGATGGTTCCAAAGTAGGTTGGACCAGGGCTCGGCTGACAGAATTCCCACCTTGTGGTAGGATCATCGAGTGCCCATACGCTCTTTATCCGATCCGAAGAGGGGGCTGCCATGACCGACATCATCAAAGTCATCGCCACCATGGCCGAAGCGGTGCAGGTGCCCTCGAAAGGCACGCTGGCCAAGCCGCAGCGGCCCGTGATCACCATCAGCCGCGACTATGGCTCGGGGGGCGACATCATCGCCCAGCACCTGGCCGAGCGGCTGGACATTCCGTTCTATGACGAGGAACTGCTGGAAAAGATCGCCGACCGCCTGAAGGTGGACCCGGCCACCGCGCGCATGCTGGACGAGGGCATCGGCAAGGGCGCCGATATGTGGCTGGTGCGCCTGCTGTCGGGCAAGGACCTGACGCCTGATGCCTACCGCAACACCCTGGTGCAGGTGGTGCTGGGGCTGGGCCATATGGGTGGGGTGATCATGGGACGCGGCGCCCATGTGATCCTGTCCACCGCCTGCGCCCTGCGGGTGCGCATCTCGGGCACGCCCGAAGTCTGCGCCCGCCGGCTGTGCATGTCCGGCGGCGACGAGAAGGCGGTGCTGCAGCAGGTCAAGGACATCAACCATGCCCGCGGCAAGTTCGTGTGGGAGATGTTCAATAGCCGGCTGTCCGACGCCTCGGCCTTTGACGTGACCGTCAATACCGACCGCATGGTCGATTTCGACGATGTGGTGCATATGCTGTCCGCATTCGCCGAGGCGGTGCATCGCGGCACCGTGCTGGGCGAGGCCGCTGGCCGGATGCCCGAGGCCAAGCAGACCTAGGCTTGGCCGTCAACCGCAGGAGAAGGGGCGGGCGCGCCGGCCCGCCCCCTTCCGTCAGCCCGCGCGGATGCGGGCAATGAAGCGGTCCACCTCGGTGCGCAGATGTTCCGCCTGTTGCGACAGTTCGCGGGCGGCGCTCAGCACTTGGCTGGAAGCGTTGCCGGCTTCGCCGGCGGCCTGTTCCACCCCGGCGATGTTGTCCGACACCATGCGGGTGCCCGCCGAGGCCTGCTCCACATTGCGGGCGATTTCCTGGGTGGCGGCGCCTTGTTCTTCGACCGCGCTGGCGATGGCGGACGAGATTTCCGAGATGCGGCTGATGATCTGGACGATCCCGCCGATGGCCTCCACCGCCTCTTCGGTGGCGCCCTGGACGGCGCTGATCTGGGTGCCGATCTCGTCGGTGGCCTTGGCGGTTTGCGCCGCCAGGTTCTTGACCTCGCCGGCCACCACGGCAAAGCCCTTGCCGGCTTCCCCGGCGCGGGCCGCCTCGATGGTGGCGTTCAGGGCCAGAAGGTTGGTCTGGCTGGCGATGTCGGTGATCAGCCCCACCACCTCGCCGATGCGGTGCGCGCTTTCCGCCAGGCTCTTCACGATGCCGTCCGTATGCTCGGCCTGCTCCACCGCCTGGCCGGTGATGGTGGCCGCTTCCGCCACCTGGCGCGCGATCTCGGAAATGGAGGAAGACAGTTCCTCGGCTGCCGAAGCCACGGTCTGCACATTGGACGAGGCCTCCTCGGAAGCGGCGGCCACGGCGGTGGCCTGGCGGCTGGCCTGCTCGGACACCGAGGCCATGGACTGCGCCGTGCCCTGCATCTCGGTTGAGGCCGAGGCCACCTGGCCTACGATGCCCTTGATGCTTTGGTCGAACTCGTCGGCCAATCCCAGCATTTGCGCCCGCCGCTGCTCCTCGGTGCGCTTCTTCAGCGCTTCCTGCTCGGCGGTCAGGCGCTCCATCTCGATGGCGTTGTCCTTGAAGACCTGCACGGCCTTGGCCATGTCGCCGATTTCGTCGCTGCGGTCCTGGGCTGGCACGGTGACGCTGCGGTCGCCGTCGGCCAGGCGGGTCATGGTGGCGGTCATGGAGGTGATGGGATTGGCCAACGAGCGGGCCAGAACGAAGCCCACCACTCCGGTCAGGCCGGCCACGGCCAGGCCCAGCATCACCATCAACCCGCGCAGCTTGTCCACTACGGCAAAGGCCTCGCCCTTGTCGATCTCGGCCAGCAGGGCCCAGTTGTGGCCCAGCACCGTCACCGGCGTATAGGCCGACAGCACCGGATTGCCGTTATAGTCGGTGATCACGCCCTGGCCGGTCTTGCCGGCGATGGCTTCGCGCGCGGCCTCGGTCTCCACCTTGCCCTTGGCGGGGTTGGCAAAGCTGCCCTTCACCGAATGGAATTTGGGGTCCAGGTAGCTGTCCGAACGCATCAGCTTGTCCGGGCCCACCAGATAGGTTTCGCCGGTCTGCCCCATGCCGTCGCGCTGCTGCATGATGGCGTTGATGGCGTCCACGGACAGCTGCAAGGCGACGATGACCTTGACTTCGCCATGCTCGATCACCGGTTCGGCGATGAAGGCGGCGGCGTCGCCGTTCGACGGCGCGTAGGGCTCGAAGTCGGCCATGGCAAAGGCCTTGTCCTGCTTTACCTTACGCACCAGCTTGCCGAGGTTGGACGAGGCAAATTTGCCCTCCACCATATTGGTGCCCAGGTCGGCCTCCTTGGCGACGGAGTAGAACACATCCCCTGCCGGGCTGATCAGGAACAGGTCGTAATAGCCGTACTTCTTCAGATAATCGGTCAAATAGGCGTCCATCTCGCCGGTGACATCGGCCTTTTCGTACAGGCCGAGCAGGCGGATGGTGTTGCCGAGCACGCCCATGTCGCCTTTCCGCTCGGCGAAGAAGCGTTCCACCTGGCCCTTCTTGATGCCCCGCACCGACTGCAATTGTGCGAAAGCCTGATTCTCCAACTCAGTGGAGGACTGGGTCAGGCTGATCATTCCGCCAACGCCCAGGGGAATTAGGCCGACCGCGAGAAAAGCCGCGATCAGGCGTGGCTTCAGACGCAAATTGATCATAATCATGTCCTACTCAAACTAGGCCATAAAGCCAGTATGGTATTAGTCGTTTAGTCTTAGGTGGTAGCCTTTTTTGGCTAAACTTTAATTGACGTTGACTTAATATTGGTCATTCCCCGAAGGGTGCGCATTAAATGGGCAAAAAATAAGGCCGGCGGGGTGCCGCCGGCCTGCGTTTTCAATAATTATCAGGTGACTACTTGTGGTCTTCTGGCAGCCGTAGATGCACGAGACCCTTGAAATCCTGCAGGTCCACCAGTTCGCCCTTGCGCACGATTTCAATTCGGCCCTGGCGCGCCAGATGCAGCGCCTGCTGGCGCACGGCCGGCAGATATTTGCGCCAGCCCTGCGGCGGGTCGCTGGGCTTGCGGCGCTCCTGGTAGAAGGCGGTGGCGATCTGCTGCGGCGACAGTTGCTTGGGCGCGGCGGCGCGCAGTTGGGCCAGGATGGCCAGGGCCACGGGATCGGTCTTGTCTTGGGTCTCGTCGGTCATGGGACTTCTGCCGGCAGCGGGAAAGGGCTTCTGATAGCCCAGCCTGCGGCTTTGGCCCAGAGAAATTTGCGCAATCCCGGCGCCACCCCATATGAGGAAGGCAGTGAGCATCCAAAGGAGGTCAGACGTGGAGCAGGCAATCTTCGCCGCAGGGTGTTTCTGGGGTGTCGAGGCGGCCTTCCGTCAGGTGGAGGGGGTGACGGACGCCGTGTCGGGTTATGCCGGCGGCCGCGTGGACCATCCCAGCTATGAACAGGTCTGTACCGGCCGCACCGGCCATGCCGAGGCGGTGCTGGTGACCTATGACCCGGCACAGGTGGACTTCGGCTGGCTGCTGGAAGTGTTCTTCTCGATCCACGACCCCACCCAGAAGGACCGTCAGGGGCCGGATGTGGGCACCCAGTACCGCTCTGCCATCTTCCCCCTGACCTCGACCCAGGAGGACGAGGCGCGGACTTTCATGGCCGGGCTGGAGGGGGCGGGGCGCTTCGCCCGTCCCATCGCGACCACCATCGAACAGGCTGATCGTTTCTGGCCGGCCGAGGACTACCATCAGCGCTATTTTGAGCGCCGCGGGATCGCTCCGCACTGCCACCTTCCGCCGCCGCGCCGGGCGCGAGGTTAGCTCAAACGCCCTTGATGGCCTTGGAGGCGGCACCCTTCATGGATTGAATGGCCTTGTATTCACGTTCCAGGTCGGGACGGCGCACGCGGCAGACCGTGGCCAGGCATTCCTCGACGCTGTCGCCGCCGCCGCCCATCTGGTCGTTCAACTGCTTGATGGCGGTGATCAGCGCGCGCAGCGAGTTTTCCACGAAGCGGCGCTGCTTCTTGAACTTCTCCATTTCGGCGTCGTCGTCCGGGATGATGTTGGACTGCGGGCCGAACAGGCTGGTGAAGACGTCCTTGCCCAGGTTCTCCTCGGCGGTGCGCAGGAACATCTGCATCTCGTCGCGGGTCAGGTTCAACTCGAGCATGGCATCCAGCGCCACCTCGTTCAGGAAGTCCAGGTAATGGGCCAGCGCCTCGATGTCCTTGGAGCTGATGCGCTTGTCCTCGGACAGCATCACCGCCGTTTCCTTGTTGGCGAAGATGTCCCACTTCTTCTTGGCGTCCATGCCCTCCACATTCGACAGGGCGCTGTGGATCTCTTCGAATCCCGCCTTGGACATCTGCGACACCGCGCCCGAGGCCAGCACGTTGTTGTCCAGCATTTCGCGGATCAGCTCGGGGTTCTTGATCACCTGCTCGGCGGCGTTGATGTCCTGCATGGCCAGATGGGCCAGTTGCAGCAGCCGTTCCTCGGTGTCCATGCGGGTGATGCCGGTTCCCAGCTTCTCGAACACGTGCGAGGGGATTTCCACATAGAGTGGGAAGAACTGGATTTGCCAGTCAAAGTCCAGATGGTCGCGGATGCTGTTGTAGAAGCGGCCAGAGCTGGTCTCTTCCTTGCCCAGGGCCCGCTCCTTGCCGTAGTTCTTCTTGAACAGGGCCGAAACCTTGTTGATGTCCAGAAGCTTCCAGAAGGACAGGTTGCGCATTTCCTGCTTCTGGCCGCGCTTGACCGGCTTGCCCTTCTTCGGATTGATCGGCTCGTCGAAATAGAATTCGGCGAAGTTGCGCATGCCGGTGCGCACCACCATGCCGATGATCTCGGTGACATTGCGCTGGCAGACCAGCGGCGAGTTGTCGTCGGTCACCGCATTGCCGGCCTGGTCCACCAGGAAGTCCTTGAACAGGTCGCGCCGCTTCATGAACACCTGCAGGCAGGCGGACAGCAGCTCGGGGGTGTGCATGACCTGCTTATAGACGTCTTCCGAGGTCTGCAGGGTCGGGATGATCTCGGCGAAGCGTTTGGCGATGGGGCCGCGCAGCACCATGGTGATTTGCTTGCGCGGATCCGGCTCGGCCTTCCAGGCGTCGGGGTCGGCGGCTTGAGGGGCGGCTTCGGCTTCGGCCGGCTTCTGGTCTTCGGCGGCGGCCGCTTCGGTCTCGGACATCGGAACGCTTTTCCTGGATGGCACCATTAAGAGGCGTCGAGGATAGCTGAACGGGTGGCCGGAAGTCACCTACCCCCGGCCCTTATCTTTGGCAGCAGGGGTGAACCTTTTCCCATCTCTGGGAACCTTGGCGGCTTTGTTGAAAAATGGCCGATCCTTCATACAAGAACAGTTGGGCGGACCGTTGCCTGTTTCGCGGCGGTTCCTGCACCCCGCACTGTTCCTGGGCGGCGGCTTGGGCTATGGTACGGCCTTTCCGCATAATTGGACCCTGATGCACCCATGACCGGTTACCGCTCCCGCACCTCGACCCACGGACGCAACATGGCCGGCGCCCGCGCCCTTTGGCGCGCCACCGGCATGACCGACGACGATTTCGGCAAGCCCATCATCGCCATCGCCAACAGCTTCACCCAGTTCGTTCCGGGCCATGTGCACCTGAAGGATCTGGGCCAGATGGTGGCGCGCGAGATCGAGCGGGCCGGCGGCGTGGCCAAGGAGTTCAACACCATCGCCGTGGACGACGGCATCGCCATGGGCCATGGCGGTATGCTCTACAGCCTGCCCAGCCGCGAGATCATCGCCGACGCCGTGGAGTATATGGTCAATGCCC